>CALMKJ010000023.1 GCA_937867305.1 uncultured Ectothiorhodospiraceae bacterium
GAAGAGCCCCACCGCCGCAACACCCTGCGTTCGCCCGATGATGAGCTCCGGCGCTCCCCTCCCGAGCTCCCCGACGATATAGATGCCGCTCACGAACCGCCCGAACCGGACGACCTGCCCGATACCCCGGATACCGGGCCACCGGGGCAGTGTCCTCGGCCTCAGGAACGCCGTCACCCCTACCACCGCCGCGACCCCCGCCAGAGCGGACCAAGCCAGGCTCATGTACCCGTGCCCTCGCACAGCGAGCGCTATCGAGACCACGAACGACACGAAGCTCCCCACTACGTTCGCGATGAAGATCGGCCTGAAGTTCAGCTCCCTGCGAAACCAGGCCATCGTCACGGCACCGAACGGGATCAGAAGGAAGCTGGCGGACTGCACCCGCATGACCGCCTCAACCCCTTCCTGCCGATAGAACTCCGCCACCGCGGGTGCCAGCACAAAGAGCAGTGCGGCCATGAGCCAGGAAATCGCAATGTTCACGCTCAGTGCGGCGCGAAACGCATCCCTGGAAAGCTCCTTCTCCTGAATCAGGTACTCCGCCACACCGAAATCGCGGACCGTGCTCGCCAACGAGGCGAACACTGCGCCAACGGCAAAGACCCCCATCTCCGCCGGAGTGAGCAGGCGCGCGATCACCACGGTGCTGGCGACTTGAAAGAAGATGGCGACCCAGCCTTCGAGCGCCGAGTAGACGAGCGACCGGCGGACCGTGCTCACCGCGCCGTCTCCGGGCCGCTCACCACCGTGGCCGCCACCCCACCGCGACTGCCGCCATATAGGTAAGTGCCTTCAGCCCCTGTGGATTGGTACGCAGGGCCCGAGCCAACGACCGGAGCGCCACCCCCCGGTTGCCCGCGATGGCGTGCCCAAGTGCAAAGTCCGTGTGGTATTTCGCCAACTGGCGTCGGAAGGTTCTGTCGTCGAGGCACGAGCCGTCCGGGCTACACAGCCCCCATTTCAGCACCGCTTCGCTGAGGAGCTCCGTCCGGAAATCCCTGTCGCGGACCTTGCGGTTTCCCTGCGACGCGTGCTGCCGGTACAGGGTCCCCGGCTGGCGCAGCTTCACGAAGGGATACTCGCGCGCGATCCTCAGCCAGAGGTCCCAGTCCTCGCTGTAGGGCAGCGACAGGTCGAAAACACCGCATCGCCGGAACACCTCTGCGCGAAACATCGCCGTGCTGGTCAGCATCCAGCAATCCAGAAGAAAGAGGTGATATATCCACCCCGAGTACTCCGCCTCTGGCCCCTCCCCGTAGGGTTTCCGGTCGAAGGTCATCGGCGACGGGAACACCCCCTGCGTATCCGCCTCCCAACGAAGAAAGGCCGTGAACACCACCCCGACCTCGGGATGGCTCTCGAGCACATCGACCTGTGCCCCCAACTTGTCCGGAAACCAATAGTCGTCGTGGTCGAGCAGCGCGACATACCTTCCCCGGGCCTCCGCAATCCCGCGGTTCCGTGCCGCACACACACCGGCGCTCTCCTGTTGCACCAGACGCACGCGCGGCGCAAACCTCCGTACCACCTCTGGCGTCCCGTCTGTGGAGCCGTCGTCGACCACGATGACCTCCAGGTCACCGTAGGACTGTCCCACGACGCTTTCCAACGTCTCCGCGATGAATCGCTCGCAGTTGTAAGACGGGATGACTACCGAAACGGTCGGGGCGTCGTTCGTCATCGGGAATCCGTTACAGTCTTTGCCTTGCCCGCCGCGCGAAGGCGACGACAATTCCGGCCGTGGCCACGCCCCACAGAACGACCGCCAAGACGAAGCTTGCAGTGCTCAGCCGCAGCGCCCGGATCGCATCCCCGTTCGTGTCTGTCTCCAGAATGAGGATGCCGGGTGCGGCGCCAAAAAGGAGGCCCGGCGCCTGCTCGGCCTTACGGCCGAACCTGCTCGCCCAACTGACCACAGGATCGGCGTCATACGTAAAGACGTCGTTCGCCATGCCCAGAAACACCCGGTCCGCGCCCCTTCGATAGTACTCCAGCGCTGCCCGCGCGCCCGGAAACGAGAATGCCTCGGGGTCCACCACCTGCACAGCGAGCGCCTCCGCTCCGGCGCCACCCCGCAACGCCGCTGCAAACTCGAGGACGGAGAGCGGCTCACCGCTGCTCGCATCCAAAACATAGAACGAATAGAAGGGATCCAGGAAAACCCACTTTCCGCGCTCGGGGTCGTACACCTCACTGAACGCGTGGCCATCCCCGCTGAAGTTGCCAAAGGACATGCCCCATTCGCGGATATCGATGCCGGCGGCATACGCCAGACCGTTCATGACCTGTGTGTAATCCGCGCAGTATCCTCCGCCACTCTTGCGGATTGCGAGGTAGGCACTCACGGTGTCCGACTGGATCGCTCCTCCGATGACCCGCGTTCCCGCGCTGAGGTGCCGTGCCAGGGCAAGCGCGCTGTCCCAGGTGCCGGGCGCCGTCCGCTCGTCTCCAAGAGCCGCCCGCACAGCGGCTTGAATCTCGGGGGGAATCCTGCCGGCCTCCTGCCGGAATTCCGCAGGCCTATTGTCCGGAACCCATCGGAATTCGCTCTCCGGCGCCGATGTCGCCACCAGGCCATTGCGGACCTGCACGAGCTTCTGGGGGTCCGCCAGGAACGTGAGCGTCCAGGCGGCGGTCGCTGACCACAAGACGAGGAGCGCCGCGATCCATACGCGGGGGCGCGGCCCCAGGTAGCTTCGGGCTGCGCCATCCGACGGTGCAGCCTGACGCGAACCGTAACCTGACCGGCGTCCCATCACCTCGATCGACCCGAGTACGGAACCGGAGTGGCGGGGGCCTTCTCCTCCCCGGCAGAGCCTTCCCTGTCTTTCCCCTGCGACGGTTCGCCACCTAGCCAGAGGGTACCCACAGCCATCACGACTGCAATGAACCAGACCCTCACCTCGAGCTTCAAATAGTCCACGAACATGTCGCCAGCGAAGATGGCCCCCATGGCGGCACCAACGCCTGCCAGGACGAGCTCACCGAACGAGTCCGAGCCCTTGAGGCGCCGGCGAAGAATTGCGAGACGCTTGAAGGTCCACACCCCGATTGCGACATAGAACAGCGCTCCCGGGATGCCCTGTTCGACGAGAAGGCTCATGAAGGTATTGTGGGACGCGATTTCCGGCCGCTCGCCCGGCCTGGGGGGCGGCAAGTCCTCTTCCCTCATGTACAGAGAGCTCAGGTAGGGTGTCGCCCGGTGGCCCCATCCCCAGACGTCGTCTTTGAACATTCGGATCTGACCGGCGATGATGAGGAGCCTTCCCGCGCCGGTGTCCGTGCCCTCCACCTGCTCGCCGAGGTACTGGATCGTGCCTATTCGTGCCCAGAACTGGGGGTTTGTGAGCAGGAGAAATACCAGAGCGGCGACGGCACCGAGGCCGTAGATCAGCTTGCGGTGACGAGAGGGCGCGAGCATGGAGAAGATTGCACCACCGAGCGTCAGGGCGAGGAACCCGCCGCGGCTCGCGGTGCGCACCAGTCCGTCCAGCAGAAATGGCGCCACGCCGGCCAGACCGGCCCGCCCCCGCCACTTGCTGGCGAGGAAGAGCGTGCCGATCACGAAAAACCCCGTCGCCAGTGTCAGCGCACCGGCATTCGCCTCGGAGATGTCCGGCCCACGAAATCCTTCGAAGCGGCCCCCCAGATGCGACGTGAAGGCGGTCCACCCCATGTAGAAGGTGCCTGCCACATGGCTCCAGAGGAAAACCCGGATCGCCCGCTCCGAATTCAGGATACGGAACACGACATAGAGCAGGACGAGGTACTTCGCGTACAGAATCAGCAATTCCCATTGCTTTTCCGGGACGATTGCCCACCCGAGCTGGATCGTGAGCCAGACCACCAGGAGCAGGTACAGCCAGGGGATCCTGTGTCTCCAGAACCCCGTTGACAGACCCAGCTTGGCCCCGTGGATCCACACTGCCACGAGCGTGACGGCCGCGGCCAGCAGCGACCACCTGACGCCCCCGAAGACAGCGCCCCACCATGCGGATGGAGGGTGCAGGTAAAAGACCGCGATATAGGTGACCAGCCCGTAAAGCGGGTGGCGCACGAGGGCGAGAGAACAGCCCACCAGGAACGCGCCCAGGAAGATCAGGCTCGTCAGACCCACGGCAGCACACCGCTGTGGTTCATGGGGTGAGGCACCATCCGGTTGCTGGCGCTACAGGCGCACGAGGGTGGTGTCCACCTCCGGTCATTCCGTCTTCGCCCTGTTGGCAGCTTCCAGCCGGTCCAGCTTGTTTTTCAGGCCAGGCAAGGGGTAACCCAGCCTGTACGCCTGGTCGGCATGTTTGCGCGCGGACGCAGCGTCACCGGCGTCCACGTAGGCAAGCCCCAGGAAATAATGCAGCTCGGCCGACTTGCCCTTCGTCGCTTCGTTCCCGCGGATCAGGATCTCGCGAGCCTCGTCGTTACGCCCAAGGTCACGCAGCACGAGATACATGGCCGTATAGGATTGGGGGTGGGTGGGCTCCTCGTGGATGGCCTTCTCGAGGAACTCCATCGCCTTGTCGTACTCCTTCACTCCACGGTATGCGAGGCCCAGCGTCGCCCCCATGTCTCCGCGCAGGAAGTGGCCCGACGGCGTCAAGGCGTAATTGAACGAAGTCTCGTCGATCGTCTTGCGATACATATACTCTGCGCGGTTCGGGTCCGGCTCCGCCCGGGCACGCTCGAGCCAGACCATCGCCGCACAGTAATGCCAGAAGCCATTCAGTTGCGGGTTGGTACGAGCCCGCTCCGCGGCATCCCGGGATATCCTTGCGACGAACGGGCTTCTGCGGCCCACGTCCGTCGTTACGTAGAGTTCCTGACACCACTTGGGCCAGCCCGCGAACTCCCGGTCCGAGAGGGTAAAGTCGTAGGCAAAGACCCCTTCCGCGAGAGAGAGCAGCGAGAATGCAAACAGGACGGCAGCCATTTCCATCGACCGTGCAGGATTCGATGTCGGTCGCCCCGATGACATCGGCCGGGACAGCGTCGCGTGCGTCATGCGGCTCTCACCCATGATGGTCGTCTTCAACATTCTTCATCAGGCCGCCACGGCGGTCCTGAGTTCCTCGACCAGACGGTCAACCTTCCGGTCCCAGTCATTTTCCCTTGCATAGGCCAGTATCGCACCCCGGTCCCAACTCCGGGTCAGTGCCTCCCGCAAGGCATTGGCGAGAGCGTCCTGCTCTCCGAACGGAACGAGTATGCCAAGGTCTCCCGACCGCACGACCTCCGCGTTGCCACCGACCCTCGTAGTCACCACCGGCAACCCGCAGGCCATGGCCTCCAGAAAGACGTTGGCCCAGCCCTCGCGGGCAGTGGCCAGCACGAAGACATCGGCCGCGGACAGGACCCACTTGAGCCGCTCGGGCGGAACAGGACCCAGGAAACGGACCACACCCTCGAGCCCCAGTTCCCTGGTCTGCCGCTCCAGGTGCGGCCGCCAGTCACCGATGGGGGTGGGTCCGCCCGCGATCAGGTATACCAGCTCCGGGAGGGCGGCTCGCAATGGGGGGAGCGCTGCGATCACCCGGTGAAAGCCCTTGCCCTCCACGAGACCACCCACAGATACGAGCACCGGGGCGGATAGCGGGATACCGAGCTCCCGGCGCGCGTCGGTCCGCGGGATGGGCTGAAAAGTGTCCAGGTCCACCCCGTTGCTCACCGTGATCGCCTTGCCGTCTTCCACACCCAGGTCCAGGGCGAGAGTCCGCAGGGAGTCAGACACACTGAAGACCCGGAGGGCGCGCCGCAGCCCACTGGCCAGAAGCGGTGTCAGGGCGGGATTCCTGGCTAACACCTCCTCGTTCCCACGGATGGTGACGGTGACGGGCAGCTTGAGCCACCGCCCCAGGAGCGTTGCCGCGTACCCGTCCGGATACCCAAAGTGGGCATCGATCAGGGTGACGCCGTGCTGCTTCACCAGCCGGCGGACCGTGGCAAGCGTGGATGCAGCGAGGAGGAAGCCGTCGGCGCGCTTGAGGACACCCGGCACGCTGAGGAAGCGGGGGTGGTGGACCTCGTGCCCACCCTGTTGCTCCACGCGCGCCGGCGTCGGCCGAAAGTACGGGCGGTAGCGCCCGACCAGCGGCTGCAGCGGAAACCAGGGTACGGGGGCGACGAAGCAGGCGGGAACCCGCTGCGCCACCCGGAACATACGCTCCCGGACAAAGAGACCGAGCTGTGGCTGCTTTTCGTTTGGAAAAGTCGTGGTGAAGACGAGCAGAGACGGGCCGCGCTCGACCGACCGAGGGTCCCCGCTATAATGACGCGGCAGCATCAGTGGGGCATACCGAGTAGCGGCGGCTGGGACGGTGGCATCGCCACCCCACCAAACACTGGGGCAACGCGGCTCGGGCGCATCCCGAGCTCGCGCGATACGATGAGACAAATCCCATGCGGTTCACTCTCGAGTTGATGTTCTGGTGCGCCGTCGCGTTGCTGGCGTATCCCTACCTCGTCTACCCGGTCCTGCTCTGGCTGCTCGCGCAAGTGTCTCCCCGGCGCACGACCCTGGCGGGACAGCCGTCTGACCTGCCGAGCCTGACCCTGGTCATTTCCGCCTACAACGAAGCCGAAGTCATTGGGGGGAAGATCGAGAACAGCATTGCCATCGACTACCCCGTGGACCGCCTGGAGGTGCTGGTCGTCTCCGACGCAAGCGACGACGCCACCGACGGCATCGTGCGGGACTGGCAGGCCCGGGACCCGCGGGTCCGGCTCGTGCGCCAGGAGGAGCGCCGCGGCAAGACCTCCGGCCTGAACCTCGCCATGGGCGAGGCCCGGGGCGAGGTGGTCGTGTTCTCCGACGCCAACGCGATGTACCGCCCGGACGCCCTGCGCAAGCTGGTCCGGCACTTCGCCGACCCCGAGGTCGGCTACGTGGTCGGCGCCCAGCTCTACAATCCCGGGGCCGAGAGCGAGGCAACGGCGAGCGAGGGCCTCTACTGGCGCCTGGAGCTGATGCTGAAGCGCCTCGAGTCGCGCTTCGACTCCGTCGTGGGCGGCGACGGCGCCATCTACGCCATCCGCCGGCAGCTCTTCTGGCCGCTCCAGCCCGATGACATCAACGACTTCGTGAACCCGCTGCAGATCGTCGCCGAGGGCTACCGGGGCGTCTTCGACCCCGAGGCCACCTGCACGGAGGACGCGGCCGAGGGCTTCGCCAAGGAGTTCCGGCGCAAGCGCCGCATCGTGAACCGCACCTGGCGTGCAGTGCGCCGCTACGGGCACCGGCTCAGCCTGACCCGGCACACCCGGTTCCTGTTCCTGCTCCTTTCCCACAAGGTGATCCGCTGGTTCAGCCTGCCGATCTTCGCCCTGGCCCTGATGGCCAATGTGGGGATCGTAATGCTCGCCCCCTCGCCCCTGTATCTCACCACTCTGGCAGCCATGCTCGCAGGCATCGGTCTGGGTCTGCTGGGCCGCGCCCTCGACCGCCGGGGGCTGCGAATGCCCAGGGTTGTGTACCTGCCCTACTACTACTTCCTCGTCAACCTGGCGGCCCTGCTCGGTATCTGGGACGAGGCGCGCGGCGTGCGGCACGCGGTGTGGACCCACGTGCGCAGCGGTTGACTCCGGAGGGATTCTCACGTGTGCGGAATCGTCGGGCTCTACTACTTCGACTCCTCGCGGACGGTCCAGGCCGACGAGGTCAAGGCCATGGCGGACCGCATCGTCCATCGCGGGCCCGACGACGAGGGATTCTTCGTGCGCCGTAACATCGGTCTCGGCATGCGGCGCCTGAGCATCATCGACCTCGCCGGGGGCCACCAGCCCATCTCCACGCCGGACGGCGGCAAGGTCATCGTCTTCAACGGCGAGGTCTACAACTTCCGCGACCACCGGCCAGAGCTCGAGCGGCGCGGCCACCAATTTTCGACTCGCACGGACACCGAGGTCGTACTCCATCTTTACGACGAGTACGGGCTCGACTTTCTCGATCACGCGAACGGGATGTTCGGGCTCGCGATCTGGGACGAGCCCGCGAGGCGGCTCGTGGTCGCCCGGGACCGCATCGGGATCAAACCGCTCTACTACTACCGGGACGAGGAGAAGCTCGTCTTCGCGTCCGAGATCAAGGCAATCCTGGCCCTGCCCTCGGTACGCGCCGAGCTCGAGCCCGCCACGCTCGAGGTCTATCTCAAATATGGCTTCACCCCGGCGCCCTACACCCTGTTCCGCGGCATCTCCAAGCTCCCGCCCGGCCATCGGATGCGGATTGAAGGGAGGCAGGTCCATATCGAGCCCTACTGGCGGCTGTCCTACCTGCCGAAGGCGACGGCCTCCGAGACCGAGTTGCGGGACGAGCTCTTCGAGTTGCTCAAGGATGCGGTGCGCTACCAGTTGGTGGCGGACGTCCCGCTGGGGGCCTTCCTCAGCAGCGGAATCGACTCCAGCGGCATCGTGCACCTGATGAGGGACCTCGGCGCCGGCCAGATCAACACCTACACCATCGGCTTCGGCAAAGGCTACGCGGCCTACAACGAGATGGACGCCGCGCATCGCTTCGCCGAGGACTATGGGACCAACCACCACGAGATCCTGGTCGAGCCCGAGGTGGCGGACCTGTTCCCCAGGCTCATCGCGATGCTGGACGAGCCGGTTGCGGACTCGTCGTTCCTCGTCACCTACCTGGTTTCACGCCTCGCGCGGGAGACCGTGAAGGTGATCCTGTCCGGGGTGGGGGGGGACGAGCTCTTTGGCGGCTACCGCCGCTACCTCAACGTGCAACTCGGCCGGTACGCGCGGGTCATTCCGGGTTGGCTGCGCAGGAACGTGCTGGAGCGCGTCCTTCAGGCCCTGCCCGCCGACCGCAACAGCGCACTCTTCAACTATGTCCGTCTCGCACGTGCCTACGTCCGGACGGCCGACTTGCCGCTGGACCGCCAGTACGCTGCCTACACCTCGGTCGTCTCGGAGGAGGCACGGCGCGACCTCCTGACCGCTTCCGGCACCGTCGAAGATCTGCACCAGAAGTACTTCGATGAGTGCGACTCGCCGGAGCCCTTGGACCGGCTCATGTACTTCGACCTGAAGACGTCCCTGCCAGAGCAGCTCCTGATGCTGACGGACAAGATGGCCATGGCGGTTTCCCTCGAGGGCCGCGTGCCCTTCCTCGACCATCGGGTCGTGGAGTTCGCGGCGCGCCTTCCCGTCGACCTGAAGCTGCGCGGCTTCAAGCTCCGCTACCTCCAGAAGGCGGTATTCCGGGACCGGTTCCCGCCGTACGTCTTTGAGCAGAAGAAGCGCGGGTTCGGTGCACCGATCGGAAGCTGGATCCGGAATGAGCTGAAGGACCTCACGTTCGACCTGCTGAGCGAGTCACACCTCAAGGAACAGGGGCTGTTCCACTACCCCACCGTGCAACGGATGCTCGACAGCCACTTCCATATGCGCGAGGACCACACCGACAGCCTGCTCGCCCTCATTGCTTTTCAGATCTGGCATCGGACTTACCTGACCCCCCGCGCTGCGACCACCGCCTGATAGATGGGCGCGTAGCGCGAGACGGTCGCCTTCCAGGTGCGCTCCGCCTCGACGAAGCGACGCGCCGCTGCGGTCACAGGCCCCAGGTCTGCGCGCCGGGAGGCGAGGCCGACCAACGTCCTCGCAAGGTCTCGCTCGTCACCCGCTCGGAAGAGAAAACCCGTCTCCCCTGGCCGAATGAGCTCGCGGTGGCCACCCACGTCGGAGGCCAGGCATGGCCGCCCGCGCGCCATCGCCTCGAGCGGCTTCAGGGGGGTCACGAGCTCCGTCAAGCGAATGGCTTTGCGGGGGAAGCACGCAATGTCGGTCAGCGCGTAGTACCGGTCCACTGCGCCATGAGGGACCCGGCCCGTGAACCGCACCTGATCGACGATTCCCAACTCCGCCGCCAGCCCCCGCAGGGCAGCGTCTTCCTGGCCACCTCCCACGAGCAGCAACACGGCCTCCGGCACCGCGCGCGCCACCATGGGGAAGGCCCGTAACAGAATGTCCAGGCCCTCCCAGGCATAGAACGAGCCGATGAAGCCGAGCACGAACTTGCCGCTCAACCCCAGTTCCTGACGCAGGCGCTCGACCTGCGTGGGGTCGGGGGCCGGCACGTCGGTTTCGACCCCGTTGCCAATCACGGTCACCCGTTCCGCGGGCACACCGCGTTTCACGATCTCTCGGCGCAGCCCCTCGGAGATGGCCGTGACCGCATCCGCCCGATGCAGCACGTAGCTCTCCGAAGCTGCCGTCAGCCGGTAGCGGAGCCCGCCTTCGCGTGCGGTGCCGTGGTCCACCGCGGCGTCCTCCCAGAACGCCCGCACCTCGTACACGCAGGGGATCCGGGCGCGCCGGGCTACCGGCAGCGCAGCGAGCCCGTTGAGCGACGGCGAGTGGGCGTGGATCAGGTCCGGCCGCTCTTGGCGGACCAGATCCCGCAGCCGGCGCCGCAGACGCGTCACCACCTGGAGTTGGCCCAGGAGCGGGAACCGCGCTGCCAGCCCGTTGACCGGCGGGGTGCGGTAGAACCCGAGGCCTCCCGCCTCCTCCCACGCCACGTTGCTCACGTGCTTGGAGCCGGTGACCTGCACCGTCTCCCAGCCGAGCGCCCGCTGATTCACCAGGATCGCGCGGCTGCGGTAGGAGTAGCCGTCCTGGATCGGCAGCGAGTGGTCGAAGACGTGGAGGACCTTCATTGGCGGACGAGCTTGAAGCCGTTGGCCAGGAGGCGAGCCAGGAACCGCCCGGGCGTCACGTCCCACGGCGTGAACCGGGGCAGCTGAAAGGGGTCGGAATCCCGCA
>CALMKJ010000024.1 GCA_937867305.1 uncultured Ectothiorhodospiraceae bacterium
AGGGGCCGTCCGGGCCCGTGGCGGGGCGGGCTCTGCCCGGGAAGGCGCCGCCTGGGCGGGGAGGCGCCCGGCCCACACGGAGGCCGGTGGGTCGAGCAGGAGGGTGTACTCGCGGCGGACGGGTGCCGCGCCGGGGCAGTCGGCCGCGAGGACGAACGCGACCACGGGCTCGAGCACGGCGCGCTGGGTGCGGACCCGGAGCAGGTAGCCGCCGTCCCGAGGCTCGAGTGCCACCCGGGCCCTGGGGATGCCAGGGAAGCCGCTGTCTGCGGGTGCCGCCTTCACCGAGACGCACCCGGACTCGACGGTCTCGTCGGCGCCCGCGCGAATCACCGTCCTCGCGGAAAAAGGCTCGCCCAGGTGGGACTCTACGGTGAGCTCGCCCAGTCCCAGGGCGAGGGCGCCGAGCGGTGCCAGCCCCAGGACCGCGAGGGACCCGGTGGCGAGGGCAGCGCTTCGAATGCTCGCCGCGACCGGGCGAAGGATGGAGCCCCGATGCGCCGCGGGGACCGCTGCGGCCGGGGTGTGGTGGACCGAACTCGGATGTGCTCTGTCGCGGCTCTTCATCGGCTTCCGCCACCTGCCGCGACTCCAGGGGAGTCGTGGCCCGGTGGCCTCCCTCCCTCAGCCCGGGCGCGCGCCGGGCCCAGTGCCCGCAACGCATCACCTGCCCTAGCGACTGACACTATGATCTCTTGAACAGTTTCGCGCAACTATCTGAAGACTATAAAAACGAAAAAAGGGCCTGCACCCGGGTGCAGGCCCTCGATCATGGCTGGGGGACTAGGATTCGAACCTAGATTGACGGAGTCAGAGTCCGCTGTCCTGCCGTTAGACGATCCCCCAGGAGTGCGGACAGCGACCCGGAATCAGCGCTTGGAGTACTGCGGGCGCTTGCGGGCCTTGTGCAGACCGACCTTCTTGCGCTCCACCGCGCGCGAGTCGCGGGTGACGTAACCCGCCTGGCGGAGCGGGCGGCGCAGCCCCTCGTCGTACTCCACGAGGGCGCGCGTGATTCCGTGCCGAATGGCGCCGGCCTGGCCGTTGCTTCCCCCGCCTGCGACCGTGACCACCACGTCGAGCCGGTTGGCCAGCTGCGACAACTCCAGGGGCTGGCGCACCAGCATCCGGGAGGTCTCACGCCCGAAGTAGTCGTCCAGGGAACGCTCGTTGATCGTGATCTGCCCGGTGCCGGGCCTCACGAAGACTCGGGCGGTCGCCGTCTTGCGCCGTCCGGTGCCGTAGTTCGTCTCGGTTGCCATTCTGCCTTTCGCTCGCTTGCGTCAGATTTCCAGGGGCTGCGGCTGCTGGGCCGTGTGCTTGTGCTCGGCGCCCGCGTAGACCTTGAGCTTGCGGTACATCGCCCGGCCCAGGGGGCCCTTCGGCAGCATGCCCTTCACCGCGTGCTCGATGATCCGCTGGGGGGCGTGGTCGATCTGCTTGTCGAAGCGGATGGACTTGATCCCGCCGGGATAGCCGCTGTGGTGGTAGTAGAACTTCTGGGTCCGCTTCTTCCCGGTCACCGCGACCTTCTCCGCGTTGACCACGATGATGTAGTCCCCGGTGTCGACGTGCGGCGTGTACTCGGGCTTGTGCTTGCCCCGCAGCCGTCGCGCCACCTCCGTGGCGAGGCGCCCCAGGACCTTGTTGGTCGCGTCGACCACGAACCACGCCCGCTCTACGCTCTCGGGCTTCGCTGTGAAGGTGCTCATTCTGGTCAAACTCCGTACGGCCGAACGGCGCTGAGTCTCTATCCAGCGCCGGGGCGTGCCTGAGGCGCTAAAGCTGCGGAATCCTACCGGCGAGTGGAGGTTGTGTCAACGGCGACACCCCAGGTGACACGCAAAAAAAAAGGCGCGGCGGGGAGCCGCGCCGAACCACCAAAGGAGGATGGATGGAGGAGTCGAGAGCCCGGGTCTCCCCGTGCTCTCGATTACTATCCTCTAATATTCTTATCTACTTGTCAACCCCCTTCTTCCTGGGGCAATCAGAAGGTTGCACGTGCCGGGCCTGAAAGGGCAACCCGGCGAGGCCACCGGGAGAGTGACAGGGGAGTCCTTTCGGGCCGTCGGCGGCCCGCTTGGAGAGGGCCGGCGCTCCCGGTATAACGCCGGGGTGGACTCCCCCGACCCTGGCGCTCTCTCCCCTCGCGCCGTCCGCCTCCTGGCGGAGGCGGACCTGTGCGTGAAGTGCGGGCTGTGTCTGCCGCGCTGCCCGACCTACGCCCTGTCCCGGGAGGAGGGGGAGTCGCCCCGGGGGCGGATCGCCCTGGGTCAGGGACTCGCCAGCGGCGCACTGCCGGTGACCGCCCGACTCGCAGAGCACCTGGGAAGCTGCCTGAGCTGCCGTGCCTGCGAGGCCGCGTGTCCCGCAGGGGTGCCCTACGGGCGCATCATCGAGGCCGCCCGCGGCATTCTCACCGAACAGCGCCCACCAGGAATGGCTGCACGCTGGGCGCTGCGGGTGGCGGCACGGGCCCCCGTCGATCGGCCTAACTGGTGGCGGGCCGCCATGGCCGCGCTTCGCGCCTACTCACTGAGCACCGTGAGGCCCTCCTTCGAGCGGGTGCTGGAACGGGTGTGGCCGCGTCTCGCCCGCCTGGCGCGCTATGTCCCCCGCCTCGAGCCCGGTCCAGCCTGGAAGCCGTACTACCCGCCGGTCGGTGAGTCCCGGGGCGAGGTTGCCCTGTTCCTGGGTTGTGTGGCGCGGGAGGTGGACCGCCCGACTCTCGAGGCCTCGGTCCGTGTCCTCAATCGGCTCGGGCTCGGGGTGCACGTGCCTGCGGGGCAGGGCTGTTGCGGCGCGATGCATCTCCACGGGGGCGACGAGCGCGAGGCACTGAGGTTGGCGAAGCGCAACTTGCGGGCCTTCTCGGGCACGGCCGGTCCGGTCGTCGTCGCCGCCAGTGGTTGCGCCGCGGCCCTGCTCGAGTACGGGCGTCTGGCGCAGGGGGAGGCCGAGGTCGTGGACGAGGCCCGGGAGTTCACCCGCCGGGTGGCCGAGGTGACCGACCTGATGACGCGCCTGGAATGGCCGGCGGAGGTGACGGTTGCCCCCCTCCCGTTGCGGGTGGCGGTGCACGAGCCCTGCTCGCTGCGCAACGTGCTGCGCCGGGCCGAGGCCCCGTACCGGTTGCTCGCCCGTATCCCCGGGCTCGAGGCCCTGCCGCTCCCCGGGAACGACCGCTGCTGCGGGGCCGCGGGAACCCACATGGTCACCCGCCCCGAGGCCGCGGACTCCCTCCGGGGGGAGAAACTGGACGCGCTCGGCCGGGTGTCCGCCGACGTCGTCGTTACCGCGAACGTGGGCTGCGCGCTGCATCTCGCCGCCGGTGTCACCGGCCGGGGCGGCCCGACCGAGGTGCTCCATCCCGTGGTGCTGCTGGACCGTCAGTTGCGTTGAGCCACGGCCGGCCCGAAGAGGGCTTCGCGTCTGCAAACGGGGCTTCTCGGGCCGGCACGGTTTCTGGATACTGTGGCTCATGGACGGCCCGGGGCAGAGCGGGTGGGCGGGCGCGGGCTCGCAAGGGGGGGCTGGCGCCGAGGCCTGGTGGCGCGTGCGCCCCGCCCAATTCCTCTCCTTCGGGCTGGTCGGCGTGGTGGCGGCGCTCTTCCACTACGGCACCCTGATCGGGCTCGTGGAGGTCGCGAAGCTGGGACCGGTGCCGGCCTCGGCGGCCGGTTTCATCGTGGGCGGTCTGGTGAGCTACTGGCTCAACTATCACTGGACTTTTCGCTCCCGCCGGAGCCACAGGGGCGCCCTGCCGACCTTCTTCCTCGTGGCGTTCGCCGGTCTGGGCCTGAACACCCTTCTGATGGCGGCACTGACCGGCTGGGTGGGTCTCCAGTACGTGCTCGCCCAGGTCCTCACCACCGGCGCCCTGCTGTTCTGGCACCTCCTCGCCAACCGCCGGTGGACCTTCTCGTGACCTCGAATCCTGGGCCCAAGACCTGGACCGAGTTCTTCGCGGGCGACCACGCCATCTACGTCAACGCGCGCCACCTGCAGGTGCACTACGAGCGGCAGGCCCGGGACCTGCTGCGGCTGCTCGCCGGGCGCGTGCGGCCCCGGCTGCTCGACTTCGGCTGCGGGGACGCGCTGGCGGCGCCGGACCTGGCGGCTGCGGGGGCAAAGGTCTGGCTCTACGATGCCGCTCCCGGCGTGCGCGAGCGCCTGTCCCGGCGCTACGTGGGCACCCCCGGGATCGTGGTGCTGGGCGAGGGGGACTGGGAGGCCCTGCGCGGGGGCGACTTCGATGTCGTCCTGGTGAACTCGGTGCTCCAGTACCTCGAGCGGGCCGGCACCGAGGCCTTGGTCGTGCGGTTGGCCGGCCTCCTCGCGCCCGGCGGGGAGCTCGTCCTGGCCGACGTCGTTCCCCCCGGCTTCGGTCTGGTGGCCGACCTCCGGGCCCTGCTCGTGCCCGCAGCGCGCCACGGGTATCTCGGGCCCGCACTCCTCGGGCTGGGGCGGACGTTCTTCTCGGCCTATCGGGGGCTGCGGCACACGGCCGGGTTCAGTACCTGGTCCGAGCCCGAGGTGCGGGAGCTGGCCCGGCGCCACGGACTGCAGGCCGAGCGGCTGCCCTTCAACGTCGGGTTCAATACCCGCCGCATGACCTTTCGCCTGGGTGCCGGCCCGGTCGGGACGGCGCCAGCCGGCACGAGGACCTTGTCATGAGCACGTCGTCCGGCCCACTGGCCTCCCTGGAGCCTTCGACCCGGGGGAGGGGCCTCGCCACGGCCTACGCGCTCGCCGTGGTGCTTGCCGCCGGTCTGGTGGCCCTGGCCTGGTACGGCCTCGGTCGCCCCCTGGGCGTGCCCGATGCGGCCCTCTCGGGCGGCAGGATGCAGTGCGTGTCCTACACGCCGTTCCTGCGCCATCAGTCGCCGCTGGAGCCCTTCGTGATCAGCCGCGAACAGGTCGCCCGGGACTTCGCGCTGCTCTCGAGGTACTTCCGGTGCGTGCGTACCTACTCGGTCGCCGGCCTCGAGCTGATTCCGGAGGTGGCGGCCGAGCACGGCCTCGCCGTGCTCCTGGGGGCGTGGATCGGCCCGGACCGCGAGGCCAGCGCGCGGGAACTGGAGGGGCTCGTGGCGCTCGCCAATCGGTACCCGGAGACCGTCTTGGCGGTGGTGGTCGGCAACGAGGTGTTGCTGCGCCGTGAGCGTACCGGGGAACAGATGGTGGAGCTCCTGCGCCAGGTCAAGGCGCGGGTGCCCCAGCCCGTGACCTACGCCGACGTCTGGGAGTTCTGGAGTGCCCACCCGGAGGTCGCGCCGGCCGTGGATTTCGTCACCATCCACCTCTTGCCGTACTGGGAAGACGAGCCCTCGGGCATCGACCGCGCGTTGGAGCAGGTCCGCCGCGTGCGCGAGGAGATGGGCCGGCGTTTCGCGGGCAAGCCCATCCTGATCGGCGAGACCGGTTGGCCCAGCGAGGGGCGCCAGCGCGAGACGGCGCGTCCGAGCCGGGAGAACCAGGCCCGCTTCGTGCGGGGTCTGGTGGCCATGGCCGAGGCCGAAGGCTGGTCGTACAACCTGATCGAGGCCTTCGACCAGCCGTGGAAGCGGGAGAAGGAGGGGGCCGTCGGCGGTTACTGGGGGCTCTTCGACGCGGAGCGGGTCGACAAGGGGGTCCTCTCCGGCCCGGTCACCAACCTCCCGGGCTGGCGGGGTTGGCTCGCGCTGTCGGCCGCCCTGGCGGCGGGGTTGCTCCTGCTGGCCGGACCGCCGCGTTCCCGCTGGGGGACGCTCGCGCCGCTCCTGGCGGCCGCGGGCGGGGGGCTCGTGGCCTATCACCTCCTGTACGGTACGGTGGCGGCGCGCAACGGGGCCGAGTGGGCTTGGATCGGCGTTGAGGCGGCGTTGTCCCTCGCGGCGACCCTCTGGCTCGTTCTTCGCCTCATCGAACCGGCGGGCACCCGCCGCGCCGCTCTCCTGGGCCTGGCGGGGCGCCACGCGGGCCACCTGCTCCTCGCCCTGGGATTCACGGCCGCGGTGGTGGCGCTGCAGCTCGCCTTCGAGCCGCGTTACCGGGACTTTCCCTTCGCGGTCTATCTGGTGCCCGCGCTCGGGTTCCTGTTCTCGAGGATGGCCGGTGGCCTGGGGCCGACCACGCGCCCCCTGCGTTGGCTGGGGGCCCTGCTGGCCCTCGCCGCCCCTGTCGTGGTGTACCGGGAGACCTTCGAGAACGGGCCCGCGATGGCGTGGGTCGCGGTCAGCCTGCTGCTGGCCATGGCGTTGCTGTGGTCGGGGCGGCGGCCGACCGCGCCAACCTGAGCACCGCGAGGACCGCGGCGGGGGCCCCCAGGCTCGCGTTGTAGAAGACCAGCGCGGTCAGCCCCGCCACCAACGCCAGCCACGCGAGCGCCCGGCCCGCTCGCCCGGGGAGCAGCAGCGCGGGGACCGCGAGGGCCAGCGCCGTGCGCCCCAGCACGCCGAAGTGCATCGCCTTCCCCATCGCCTCCCGGAAGAGGCAGACCGCGTCGCCCGGGCTCGCCACGCAGTGGGCGACGAGTCCCTGGGCCTCGATGTAGCGAAAGCGCACGAGGAAGGCCAGTGCGAGCCAGGCCCCGGCCACGCCGATGCCGAAGGCGATGCGCGCGGCCGCAGGTCTCGCAGTTCTCGTCACGGGCTCGTCACCTCCGCAGGCCTCAATCCGGTCCGAACTTCGCCAGACCCAGGTGGCGGTAACTGCCACAGTCCTCGGCCCGGGACCGTTCCCGCAGCGCGTAGTGCCGGGGCGGGTGGAAGTAGGCCGTGTACAGGAACGTCCAGGGCTCGTGGCTGAAGCACACCCGGTCTCCGTCGCCGATCTTGGCCAGGACCGCCTGGTCCACCTTCACCTCCAGCAGGCGCTCGACCGGGTAGGGGCGCGGGTCGAGGTACGCCCCGCGGGTGACCGCCAACGTGAGGGCGAAGGCCGCGAGCAGCACGAGGCCGAGGCTGCGCGGGTTCACCCGGTGCCCGGGTGCCGCGAACTCCAGGCGCCCCGCCAGGTGGAGGTTCAGGGAGACGAGCACGATCATCCAGAACATCGTGTAGCGCAGCTCGTGCGACTGGGGCACCAGGGCGACGACCGGGGAGGCGACCAGCATCACGGCTGCCGCGCCCCACGCCTCCCGCGTGCGCAGCCGGAGCACCAGGTAGGCGAGCAGGGCGAGGCTGAAGGCGACGTAGGGCGCCGAGTAGCCCCCCATCATGGTGCCAGTCGACCCGTGGGGCATGAACTGGTCGACGGTCCAGCGCCGGGGGTCGGTCAGGGGGCGTATGCCGACTTCGAGCAGGGAGTAGAGCCAGCGCTGTGCGGGGGGGGCCTCCTCCAGGTACACCGGCACGAAGTGGATCGAGGCCATTTCCTTTTCCGCCGGCAGGACCTCGGGCCCCTCCAGGGTGATGCCCAGCACCTGCATTTGGATCGGGTAGACCGGGTTGCCGTGCACGAGCAGGTTCTTCAGGGGGACCGCGAAGGCGAGGGCGAGGGCGAGGCCCGCCGCCGCGGCGACGCGCCCCGGGCCGCCGGCGCCCGCCAACGCCCCGCGCACGTTTCCCCGGGCGAGCCAGAGCAGGCGCACCCCGATGAGCGTGAGGGGGATGGGCAGCAAGGGGACGAGCTGGAACTTGATGTTGCCCGCAAGGGCCGCGGCGAGCCCCAGCAGGGCGAGATGTTGCCGTGTCGCGTAGCCGGGGCGCACGTAGAGCAGCCAGGTCCCCAGCACCAGCACGGAGAAGGCCAGATTGGACGGCAGGTCCACGTACCCGGAGGTCGCGTGGACATGGACCAGCGGGATGGCCGCGAGCCCGACCAGGGCGAGGTGCCAGGGGACCCCCAGGTGCCGCCGCAGGAAGGCGAGAAACAGCAGCAGGCTCGCGAGGGCGGGCAGGCTCGCCGTCTCCGGGCGCCCGGTGGCCCAGAGCAGGAGCCCCTGCACCCACTCGCCGAGCAGGGGCACCCCGTCGTACCGGTCCTCGAGATAGCCCGGCATGCCGAAGGCCGTCTCGGGGACGACGCCCCAGAGCCGCGCACCGAACGGCAGGTGGTACATCCAGGTGTCCCAGCTCTGGTCGACCCGCACGATGGCCCGCACGAGCCAGAGCGCCAGGGTCGCGAGGGCCGTGACGGCGAGCAGTCCATCGGCCAGGCGGTAGGGTCGTCGCGTCATGAGGAGATTGTAGGCGGGGCGCTAATCGAGCGTGCCGGCGATCGAGAGGACGGCACCGTCCTCTTCCGTGCGCACCAGGATCTTGCCGCGACCGTGCAGGCGGCAGCGCACCTTGGAGAGCGCGACGAAGAGGTCTCCCGACCGGGCGGTGCGAGCGTCGAGCACCTCCCAGGTCTCCGGCACGTACGGCCGCACGCTGTCGAAGGGGCCGCAGACGACCACGGTCAGGGGACGGTCGAGCACCGCCTCGCCGCGTGCGGCGACGACCTCCTCCACCAGGCGCTCGGTCGTCTCTTTGAGGGAGCTGCCCCAGAAGTCCAGCTCGAAGCGACCCTCCGCTCCGCTGATCCCCCCGGCCATCGGGTTGTAGAGGATGTACTGGTTCGGGTGCACGCGGACGAAGTCGCCCACTTGGAGCGCGAGCCAAACGACGGCGAGCGTGGTCAGGCCCACACGGACCCGTCGCCAGGGGACCCTCTGCCACAGCGAGTCGAGCGAGGCCGCGGCGGCGACGACTATCAGCGGCACCAGGAACAGGAAGTGGCGCAGCCCGTCGTAGAGGACGGTGCCGGTGCCGATCACCAGGGCGAGCGGGACGACGATGGCGAGGGTGAGGAGGCCCCACCCCGCCCAGGGGACGTCCCTGTCGCGCCAGCGCAGCCAGGCGGCCAGGGGGGCGAGCGCAAGCCCCACCAGGACCGGCAGCGGCATGCGCACCAGCAGCATCCCCGGCAGGTAGTGCCAGGGCAGGTCCGTGCTGCGGACCAGCTCCCCCGCGTAGAGGAAGGTCGTGTTGTGGGGAAAGTGGGAAAACGTGCGTACGGCGAGCAGCGGGTTCGCGATGGGCGCCTGCTGGACCCAGGGCCAGAAGACGAAGACCACGCCCCAGGCGAGCATGGCGGCGGGGACGAAGGGTAGCGCGGCGCCCCCGATCTGGCGCAGGGCCGGCCCCCAGCCGGCGGCCCGGACGCGGCCGACCGCCCACGCGCCGAGCACCACCGCGGCATAGACGGCGAGCAGCCCGCCGACGACCCGGGTGGCCACGGCGAGCCCGGTGAGGGCGCCGAACCCGAGCGCCGCCCCCGGCGCGGGCCGCGGAAGCTGGCGCGCGAGGCGCAGCAGGACGAAGGTTCCCCAGGTCATCGCGGCGGCGAACGGGATGTCCTTCGGGTTGTTGTACATGTGCCCGTACCAGTCGGGCGTGGCCGTGAGCAGCGTCAGGGCGAGGAAGCCGACGCGCGGCCCGGCCAGCTCGCGTGCCAGGCGCCAGGTCCCGGCGAGGCCGGCGATCCCCACCAGGGCGTTCAGGAGGTGGCGGGTCTCGTAGACCCCGAGCGGCGAGACGGTGTTGACCAGCGCCGCGAGCAGATCGAAGGCGGCGCCGTAAAGGTAGAGATCGAAGTAGGAGAAGACCGCGTGGTCCGCCCCCCGGCTGCAGTAGTACCCGAGCGCGAGCTCACCGTAGCGGTTCTGCCGGGGCTCGTCCCAGGTGACGCCGTAGTCGGCGAAGGTGACCAGGACGACGGCGAGGACGAGCAGCAGGACGGCCCGGCTGGCGCCGTCCCACCCGCGCAGGGACGCGGGCAACCGGAAGCCGCGGGGGCGGGAGACGGAGGCCGTGCTCACGGTGGGCCTGGCTCGGTGCAGGGCGCCTCGGCGCGGTGCGCGGGCCGGCACGGCCCGCGACGGGTGCGCCAATGTAGTGGGGCGCCGTCGCGACGGCAAGGCATGCGGTTGACGGGCGTCCGGTCGACAGGTGCGCGGTTGACGGGTGTGCCGTGGTTCGGCGCAGCAGGTTGCGTCCCGTTCGCGTTATCCTCCCCCGAGGACGCCGCAAGCCCGGGGGAGGGGTGGGTATGGGGACGGAGGTCGAGCGCAAGTTCCTGGTCACGAGCGACGCCTGGCGTGCAGGCGTGCGTGACGCCCTGCGCATGCGCCAGGGGTACCTGCCGGGGATCGAGACCGCGTCGGTGCGGGTGCGGATCGCCGGCGAGAGGGCCTGGCTCAACATCAAGAGCGCGACGCTGGACGTGAGCCGCAGGGAGTACGAGGTCCCCATTCCGCTCGCGGACGCCGAGGAGATCATCGACCTCTTGTGCGAGCGTCCCCTGATCGAGAAGACGCGCCACCACGTGCCCCACGGGCGCCACGTCTGGGAAGTGGACGTCTTCGAGGGCGAGAACGCCGGCCTCGTGGTGGCCGAGATCGAACTCGGTACCCCGGACGAGCCCTTCGACCGGCCACCGTGGCTGGGCGAGGAGGTCTCCCACGACCCCCGGTACTACAACGTTTCGCTCGTCCGGCACCCCTATCGGGCGTGGGCGCCACCGGCGGCCGGTGTTGCCCATGAACGCCACGCGCCAGGACATCCCTGAAACGCCGCGGACCGGCTGGGCGGGGCGCGCCGCGCTCGTCGCGCTCTCGCTGTCGGTCGGGCTCGCGGCGGGTGAGGGCCTGCTCCGGGCGGCCGACTTCTCCTACTACTGGGCCCTGGCGCGGCTCCCGCACCCGGTGACGGGCTGGGCGCCGCCTGCGGGGGCGGTGGCGTGGCAGGACGTGGAAGG
>CALMKJ010000025.1 GCA_937867305.1 uncultured Ectothiorhodospiraceae bacterium
CGGCCGACGCCCTGGCCACCGCGCTGAACGTCCTGGGACCCCAGGCGGGCTACGCGCTCGCCGAGCGGGAAGGGATCGCGGCCTTCTTCATCACCCGGGAGGGGCAGGGCCTCGGGCATCGGGCCACGACGGCCTTCGCCCGCTACGGAGGGCCCCAGGCGGCAACGGGAGGACGACGGCCCGCGCGGTGATCCTCGGCGGAGGAGTCCCGGGGGTCTTGCCGCGGCCGGTCAGCCCGTTCCCCGCGGTACCCTGCGGCTCCGGCGGCACTTGTTGCAGCGCGGCTGGTTGCGGAACTCCAGGCGCCCGGTCCCCATCCGGCGCATGCCCACCTCCGGCATCGGCACCAGCTGTCCGCAGCCGGAGCACAGGACGAAGACGTTGCTGAGGACCAGCTTCACGCCGGACACGGGTTCCTCGTAGACGTAGCGCTTGCCCATGCGACCTTCTCCTGCAGGGCCCGGGACGTCGTCTAGCGCGTCTCGAGCGTGAACGCGAAAGCCTTTTGCTCCGATACGGACCGTGGGCCCGAACGGGCGACGACCCGGCGGGGGCCCGCGGGCGCCCACCCGTCGGGGGCCGCGTCCAGCCCGGCGAGGTCCTCGCGCCGCGCCAGCTCGACCCCGTTCAGGCTGACCGCGGTGACCCGGGTGCCGTCGAAGACCAGCTCGACCCGGTGATCCCGCTGCTCCGGGGCCCCGGCGTAGGTGCCCCTGGCGGCGGCGACGGTGACCGAGGCCCGCCGGCCCTCCGCCTCGAGGGCCTGGGAGATGTCGGTCTCGCGGACCTCGCCCCGCTGGTAGGCGACCGTCTCCCCGTCGTCCTCGTAGAGCGTGAACCGCGTCGGGTCCACTGCCGGATACACCCGGACCACGAGCTCGTCGCGGGTCGAGCCGTCGGCACGCTGGCCCGCGACGTTCAGCGTCTGCTCGTCCACCGTCATGCGCGGCACGATGGCGCCTGCGCGGGCGAAGACCGGCGCGCGCAGGAGGCCTGCCTGCCGCAGGGGGCGCTTCGGAAACGTCTGCCCCTCGCTCACGATCCGCTCGTCGGTCCAATAGTCGACCCATTCTCCCTCCGGGAGATAGACGTCCCGGTGCGCCGCGCCCGTCTCGGTGAGGGTGGCGACCAGGAGGTCCCGGCCGAGGAGCTTCTCGTCTCCGAGCTCCCGCACCCGGGGGTCCTCCGGGTAGTGGAACACCAGCGGCGGGACCAGCGGCTCGCCGGCCCGCCAGGCACGATGGGCGAGCGAATAGAGGTAGGGGGTGATCGCGACCCGCTCGCGCAGGTTCGCGAGGTTGCTCTCACGCTCACCGACCCGGTCGGGTGCCGTCTCCTTGCAGTTGCAGAGGTTCTCGGTGTGGGGGCGCAGCGGCACGTCGAGCCAGGCGTTGGTGGCGAACCAACGCGTGTAGAGGTCGTCCAGCGCCTCGCCGGTGAGGCCCCGGCGCAGGAAACCGCCCACGTCCGAGCCGAAGTAGTCGACGCCCGAGAACGACATGTGCAGCTGGGCGTTCAGGTGGGTCGCGAGGCTTTCGAGGTTGGAGGCGATGTCCCCGGAGGTCATGGCCACGCCGTGGCGCTGGATGCCGGCCGTGCCCGTGCGCGAGAGCACGAACGGGCGGCGCGCGACCCCGTTGCGCCGGTAGCCCCGCGCGATCCCCTCGGCCCACTTCAGGTTGTAGGCGTTGTGCCAGTCGGCGTGGGCATGGCCCCCGGGCTCCACCCCGTGGGCCCAGTCGGCGGGGTCACCGGGGGAGTCGATGGCGTCGTACATCTCGGGCTCGCCCAGGTCGACCCACTGCCCCAGCACGCCGTCCTCGATGAGGGGCTGGCGCTTCAGGTCGTGCCAGTAGTCGGCGGCCGCGTCCAGGGTCCAGTCGATCATCCCGCCGCGGCCCCACCAGTTGTGTGTGTTGATGTCGCTCACGCC
Organism: uncultured Ectothiorhodospiraceae bacterium; assembly: GCA_937867305.1. Classification (GTDB taxonomy): domain Bacteria; phylum Pseudomonadota; class Gammaproteobacteria; order JAABTG01; family JAABTG01; genus JAGNLM01. Next base: position 1,934 of record CALMKJ010000025.1, read on the forward strand.
GTCCAGGTAGACGGGGGGGCAGTCTGCGCAACCCGCGCGGACGAGGAAGCCCCGGGCGGCGAGGTCGGCGTGCTCCGGCAGTCCCCGGGCGACGTAGGACTCCTCGATCGGTAGGACCCCGACGCCATCCTGCTCGCGCAGGCGCGCGAGCCTTTCCCGCGCACCGGGGAAGTGGGCCGGGTCCCAGGTCGTGCGGCCCATGGGGCTGTCCTCGGCGTCGCGCACGACGCCGCCGAACCAGGGCAGGTCGAGCACGAAGCCGTCGACGGGGAACCGGCCGGCGCGCAGCGTCCGGAGCTTTCCCTCCAGCTCGCCCCAGTCGTCGTAGCCCCACTCCGAGACCCACAGGCCGAAGAGCTTGCGGGGCGGAACGGGCGGGCGCCCGGTCAGGTCCAGGTACGCCGCGCGGGTGGTCGGGAGGTCAGGACCCGCGAAGACGTACCCCCGCACGGTCCGGGCCGCCGTCTCGACCTTCCAGGGGACGCCGGTCAGGTCCCAGCGCTGACGATGGAGGTCGTCGAGGAACAGCGCGAACGCGCTGCCGCCCGGTCCGAGACCGTAGAGGACGGGGATCTGAACGTTGCCGACGGTTCCGCCGCCGAACTCCACCATCCGGTTGCCGTACTCGTTGCCCGGCTCGCGCACCCGCCCGGTCCAGTCCCCGTGGGCGCTGCCGAGGTCCACGAACTGCGCGCCGAGGCCGTAGGCGTGGCTCGCGGCGGTTGCGATGTCCAGGCCTCGCCCGACGCCCGAGGCCGGGCAGAGGGTGGCGAGCTCGGCGCCGGACCCGCGGTCGGTCACCCCGAGGCACAGCCTCGCCGTGTCCACCGTGTACCGGGTCGTGGGGGTCTCCAGCACCTCCCCGAAGGCGCCCGAGCGCTCCAGCCGGGCCGGGCCGGGGTAGTCCGTCCTGTCCACCTGGGGCGTGACGGGAATGGACATGGAGGGGTCAGGGAGGGTGTCCCCGGAGCCCCACTCGAAATGGGCGATCCGGTCGTTCAGCACCTCGACGACCAGATGCCGGCTCCCCGCGACGTAGGCGAAACGGGGGACTTCGGCCCGAGCACCCTCCGCGACGAGGCACGCAATCAGGAACGCCAACAGCGAGCCACCAGGGGGTCGTTTCATCGATACCTCGATGCCGAAGTGGCGTCCTCCGCCGACTCGGGGGCGGGTTCCCGGTGCGGTCCTGCGGGACCGTATGCCGCCTGGACGGCGGCATACGAGCCTACAGGGACGTATTCACGGCGTGTCCCGTGGGACCGCGCCGGGAGCCCGCGGCAGCACGCCCTGCCTACAGGGACGTATTCACGGCGTGTCCCGCGGGACCGTGCCGGGAGCCCGCGGCAGCACGCCCCGCCCGGCGACCTGCCTCCGTCGAGCCTCAGGACTCGACGATGTCCTCCAACCCCTTGCCCGGCTGCACCATCGGCAGAACGTTCTCGGCCTTGTCGATCCAGACGTCCACCAGCACCGGTCCGGCGATGGCGAGCGCCTGGCCCACCACGTCGTCGATCCGGTCGGGGGTGCGCAGGCGCAGGGTGCGGAGCCTGGGGTAAACGTACTGCAGCCCGTTCAGGTTCGGGATCTGCCGGCGGCAGTTCTTGAACATGTCGGTGCAATCGGGCTCGCAGTCGACGTTGCGGGCGAGGCAGGTCTCGTAGTGGTGGCCACCGTCCATCATGTCTTCCCACTGCCGGACCATGCCCAGGTAGCTGTTGTTCAGCACGAACATCTTCAGCGGCACCCGGTTCGCGACCACTGTCGCGAGCTCCTGGATGTTCATCTGGAAGCTGCCGTCGCCATCGATGAGCACCACCGGCCTGGTCGGGTCACCGTACCAGGCGCCGATGGCCGCGGGGAGGCCGAAGCCCATGGTGCCGAGGCCGCCGGAGCTGACCCACTGCCGGGGTCGCTGGAAGCGGTAGTACTGGGCGGCCCACATCTGGTGCTGGCCGACCCCGGTCACGACCGTGGCGTCACCGCCGGTTTGTCGCGACAGACTCTCGACCACCGCCTGGGGCTTGATGTACTCGGACTGCCCGTAGGGCGTCGGCATCCTCTGCCGCCACTCCCGGACCCGGGCCAGCCACTTGTCGTGCTGGGCCGAGGCACCCGAGTCCAGACAGAATCGCAGGAACTCCTTCAGGTCGGCGACCACCGCGAAATCCGTGCGCACGGTCTTGTCGATCTCCGAGGGGTCGACGTCGACGTGGGCGATCTGTTTGCCGCTTGCGAAGCCCTTCACCGCGACGCGGTCGTCGAAGCGCCCGCCCAGGGTCAGGATGAAGTCGGCGTCGCGCAGGGCGTAGTTCGCCGGGATGGTGCCGTGCATGCCCGGCATCCCCAGGTTGTGCGGGAGGTCGTAGGGCAGGGCCCCCAGGGCGTTGAAGGTGGTCGTGACGGGGACGTCGAAGCGTTCCGCGAACTGGCGCAGCTCGCCCGCCGCGTCCGCGATGATGACGCCGCCGCCGGCCTTCACCACGGGGCGCTTGGCCGCGACCAGGGCGTCCAGGATGGCCGAGGCCCGACCCGCCGCGAACGGGGTCTCCTCCCGGTGCCGCTTGCGGGCGCGGTTCGTCCGCACGCCCTGGGCGAGCTGGACGCTCTTGCAGATGTCCACCACCACGGGACCCGGGCGGCCGTGCGCGGCGATCGCGAACGCCTCGCGCAGCATCCAGTCCAGGTCCCGCACGTCCTTGACCAGGTAGTTGTGCTTGGAGATGGGCCGGGTGATGCCGACCATGTCCACTTCCTGGAAGGCGTCGGTCCCGATCGCGCCGCTCGCCACCTGCCCGGTGATGAATACCGTCGGGACCGAATCCTTGTAGGCATCGGCGATCGGGGTCACCAGGTTGGTCGAGCCCGGACCCGAGGTCGCCAGCGCGACGCCGGTGCGCCCGCTGACGCGCGCGTAACCCTCGGCGGCGTGACCTGCGCCCCCTTCCTGGCGGAACATGATGAAGCGCGGGACCTTCTCGCCGCGGCGCATGCGTTTGTTGAGCTCCACGTGCAGCGGGATGACTGCGCCGCCCGTGTGCCCGAAGATGTACTCGACCCCAAGCTCGAGGAGTACGTCGAAGAAGATGGCGGCCCCGGTTCGGGGCTGAGTCGTGCTGGTTGACATCGGACGCAAGGAATTGGAGCCTCGTATCATCATACCTGACTACCGCACTCGAAGAAGCGGTGCTGCCAGGACCCTCTCTCAACGCATCCGGGCCGTCCGAAGGGCGACCGGGACTCTTGCGGGGCAACCATGAGCGCCGGCCCGACGCTGCGCGAGACCTCCGAACGGCCGGGGCAGGCGCCCCGCGCATTCCTGCGCGACTTCTGGCGCCTCGCCGGCCCGTACTGGAGTGGTGGGGCAGGGCGCGCGGCCCGCTGGCTGACGCTGGCCGTGGCGGTCCTGACCGTTGCCCAGGTGGGTGTCCCGGTCGCCATCAACCTCTGGAGCGAGCGCCTCTTCGACACGCTGGAGCAGCGGGCGATGTCCGAGCTGTTCTGGCTGGTGGGAGCGCTCGGCGTCATCCTTCTCTCCAACGTCCTGATCACGACGGGGCACCTCTGGGTCAAGCGCCGGTTGCAGGTGGACTGGCGGGCGTGGGTCACGCAGCGGCTCACCGAAGAGTGGATGCGGGCGGGCAGACACTACGCGCTGACGCTCGTGCCGGGAGACCACGACAATCCCGACGGCCGGATCGCGGAGGACGTGCGCATCGCCACGGAGTACGCCGTCGATCTGGCCCACTCGCTGTTCTACTGCGTGCTGTTGCTCGCGAGCTTCACCCATATCCTCTGGTCCCTCTCCGGTCCGCCGCAGCTCGCGCTCGGCAGCGTGAGCGTCTATCTGCCCGGCCACCTCGTGTGGGTCGCCCTGGCGTACGCCGGGCTGGGCACCTCGGCCACGATTCTCCTGGGGCGCCCGCTGGTGCGGGCCGCTGGCCTGCGCCAAGTCCGGGAGGCCAGCTTCCGGTTCGGCCTCGCCCACGCGCGCGAGGGCAGCCTCACCATCGCGCAGTTGCACACCGAGAGGGCGGAGCGCCGCCGTCTGGGCGACCTCTTCCGGGACGCCGCCTGCGCCTGGGAGGGTCAGACGACGGCCCTCTGCAACCTGTTCGTCTTCTCCTCCGGGTGGTCGGTCCTCTCCCAGGCGTTTCCCATCCTGGTCGCGGCCCCGCGGTACATCTCCGGGAGCATCACGCTGGGGGTCCTGATGCAGTCGGCCCAGGCCTTTCAGCAGATGGTCGCAGCCCTTGCCTGGCCGATCGACAACCTGCCGAAGGTCGCCGAGTGGCGAGCCTCCGCCGGCCGGGTGCTGGGCCTGCACCGGGCCCTGGCCGAGCTCGGGGAGCGCGCGCGTAGCGCCGGTGCGGCGCTCGATGGGAGCGAGCCCGGTTCGGGGCCGGGTGACCCGTGATACCATGCCGTCCAATTGGCGAGGCCGGCGCCCGGCTGGCCCGATGAAGGCTCATGCGAGCGATCACGATTCTGGACTACGGCGCCGGCAACGTGCGGAGCGTTCGCAACGCCATCCGTCGGCTCGGCCACGAGGTGTGCGACGCCCAGGGCCCGGAGGACATCGCTCGTGCCGAGGTGTTGGTCTTCCCGGGTGTCGGCAGCTTCGGCAGCGCGATGGAGCGGCTGCACGCGGGCGGCTACGTGGAACCGCTGCGCCGGTATCTCCAGGAAGGACGCCCGTTCCTCGGGATCTGTCTCGGTCTGCAGACCCTGTTCGAGGGCAGCGAGGAGTTGCCGGGCGTTCCCGGTCTGGGGGTGATTCCCGGGCAGGTGCGGCGCTTCGACGCGCCCGGTTTGTCGGTCCCGCACATGGGCTGGAACGGCCTTCGCCTGTCCCGTGACTCTCCGCTCCTCTCCGATTGCGCTGGAGAGAAGCTCTACTTCGTGCACTCCTACCGGGCCCTTCGGGAGCCGGCCAACGCCGACTGGGTGCTGGCGCTCACGGACTACGGTGGCGAGTTCGTGAGCGCCGTCCAGCGTGGGGCCGTGGCCGCGGTCCAGTTCCATCCCGAGAAGAGCGGAGAAGCAGGACTGCGGGTCCTGCGACGATTTCTGTCCCGGGCACTCGGCGGGGGCACCGTGCCGGGGGGCATCGTGCCGGCATCGTCGCCGGGCGCTCCCACGCGCCTCGCCAGGCGCCTGATCGCGTGCCTCGACGTGCGCAACGACGACGAGGGCGAGCTGGTCGTCACCAAGGGTGACCGCTACGACGTCCGCGAGGGCGGGCGGGTGCGCGACGTGGGCAACCCGGTCGAGCTCGCACGCCGCTATTACGAGGAGGGCGCCGACGAGGTCACCTTCCTCAACATCACGGCCTTCCGGGACTCTCCCCTGGAAGACCAGCCCATGCTGGAGGTCCTGCGCCGGACTTCCGAGAACGTGTTCGTGCCGCTCACCATCGGCGGCGGGATCCGCGCGTACACCGACGCCGGGGGACGCCGCTACTCGGCCCTCGACGTGGCCTCGGAATATTTCCGTTCCGGGGCGGACAAGATCTCCATCGGCAGCGACGCCGTCTACGCGGTCGAGGCCCTGCGGCGTACGGGTCGGGGTGACGGCGGAAGCTCGCTCGAACAGATCGCCCGCGTCTACGGCAACCAGGCGGTGGTGGTCTCCATCGACCCGCGTCGGGTGTACGTCTCATCGCCAGCCGATACCCCCCACCGGACCGTGCGCACCGCGGAGCCCGGGCCGAACGGGGAGCGCTATTGCTGGTTCCAGTGCACGGTGAAGGGTGGGCGCGAGGGGCGGGAGCTGGACGCGGTGGAGTGTGCCCGCGGGGCCGAGGAGCTGGGGGCCGGCGAGGTTCTGCTCAACTCCATCGACCGGGACGGAACCGGGCTCGGTTTCGACCTCGAGCTCATCCAGGCGGTGCGCGAGGCGGTGTCGATTCCCGTCATCGCCTCGAGCGGTGCGGGGCGGGTCGAGCACTTCTCGGAGGTCTTCGAGCGCACCGGCGTGGAGGCCGCTCTCGCCGCCGGGGTCTTCCACCGGCGGGAGGTTCCCATCGCCGACGTCAAGGCGCACCTGAAGGCGCGCGGCGTCGACGTGCGCGCATAGTCGGAAGCCCACCGTTTCGTTCGCGGCGGGCGGCAGGGTCGGGCCCCCGATGATGGGGTCCGCGGGCAACTCGCGGGGAGAGCTCATATGCACATGCGCAAGAGGTTCTTCGGGTTGATTCTGGGTGCCGGCGTGCTGGCCGCCGGCTCCAGCTTCGCGGCCGATCCCATCCGGATCGGCACATTCCTCACCGTGACCGGTCCCGCCTCCTTTCTCGGCGACCCGGAGCTGCGCACGCTCCAGATGTACGTCGAGGAGCTGAACGCCCGGGGCGGCGTCCTCGGCCGCAAGCTCGAGCTCGTGCACTACGACACGGTCGGGCAGGCGAAGGAGGCGGTCACCTTCGTCAAGCGGCTCATCCAGAACGACAAGGTGGACGTCATCGTGGGTGGCTCGAGCACCGGTGACACCATGGCGGCCATACCGGAGGTGGAGAAGGCGGGGATTCCGCTCATCTCCCTCGCGGGCGGTGTCGAGATCGTCGAGCCTGTGAAGAAGTGGGTCTTCAAGACACCCCACACGGACCGCATGGCCGCCATCCGCATCTTCGAGGACATGAAGAAGCGCGGGATCCGCAAGTTCGCCCTGATCTCCGGTGACGGCGGGTACGACAAGTCGGGGCGCAAGCAGGTCTTGGAGCTCGCGCCTTCGCACGGACTGGAGGTGGTGGCCGACGAGTCCTACGGGAACAAGGACACGGACATGACCACCCAGCTCACCAAGATCCGCGCGACCGACGCCCAGGCCATCCTGAACTTCGGGTTCGGCGCCGCCCCGGCCATCGTGACCCGCAACGTCCGCCAGCTCGGCATCACGCTGCCGGTCTATCAGTCCCACGGGGTCGGATCCAAGAAGTTCATCGAGATGGCGGGCGAGGCGGCCGAGGGGGTGCGCCTGCCGGCCGCGGCGCTGGTGGTGGCCGAGCAGCTTGCGGACAGCGATCCCCAGAAGAAGGTGCTGCTCGACTACAAGGCGAAGTTCCAGGCGAAACACGGGGAGGTGTCCACCTTCGGCGGGCACGCCTACGACGGGTTCTTCATCGCGGTCGAGGCCATCCAGCGCGCCGGCGGCACCGACCCGGCGCGCGTGCGGGACGAGATCGAGAAGACCCGTGGCTTCGTGGGGACGGCGGGGGTGTTCCACATGTCACCCCAGGACCACATGGGACTCAGCGTGGACGCCTTCAAGATGGTCGAGGTGCGCAAGGGCAACTGGGTCATCATCGACTGACCGTTGCCGGAGGGGAGGGCGACGGGGACGGCGCCCTGCCGTCCCCGGAGGCTACGGTACATGCTGGACTCGCTCCTGCAATTCCTGATCACCGGGGTCACCGTGGGCTCGACCTATGCCCTGGTGGGGCTCGGGTTCGCCATCATCTACAACGCGTCCGACGTCGTGAACTTCGCCCAGGGCGAGTTCGTGATGATCGGTGCCATGGTCGCCATCAGCCTGCTGGGGGCCGGCACGCCCTTCCCCCTGGCGCTGCTGCTGGCGGTGATGGCGACGGTGGCAGTGGGTCTGGTGCTCGAAGCGCTCGCCGTGGAGCCGGCCCGGGGCGCCCCCGTGGTGACGCTGGTGATCATCACCATCGGGGCTTCCATCCTGCTGCGGGGAGTGGCCCTCCTCGTCTGGGGCAAGGACTTTCACGCCATGCCGCACTTCTCCGGTGACGCCCCCCTGCACCTGGGCAGCGCCACCCTGCTGCCGCAGAACCTGTGGGTGATGGGCGGCACCGCGGCGCTGGTGCTCGCGGTGCGGCAGTTCTTTCGGCGCACCAGCGCGGGCAAGGCGCTCCTCGCCTGTTCCTGCAACCGCACCGCGGCCCAGCTCATGGGGATCAACGTGCGCCGCATGATGCTGCTCGCCTACGGGCTCTCGGCGGCCCTCGGGGCGGTGGCGGGGCTGCTGGTCGCGCCGATCACCTTCACCTCGTACGACTCCGGCGTCATGCTGGGCCTGAAGGGCTTTTCCGCCGCCATCCTGGGGGGCATGGGCAACCCCATGGGCGCGGTCGCGGGGGGCCTGCTGCTCGGGGTCCTGGAGTCCCTTTCCGCCGGCCTGATCTCTTCCGGCTACAAGGACGCCATCGCCTTCGTGGTGGTCCTGCTGGTCCTGTTCCTGAGGCCGAGCGGGCTCTTCGGGAAGGGCGCGGTCGAGCGCGCGTGAAGGCGTCTGCCCTGGCCCTGGGCACGCGCGGGGGCTGGTCCCGCCTCGGTCGGGCGAGACTCGCGGGGCTCGGGCTGCTGGCGCTCGTGGTCTTCGCCCTGCCGCTGCTGTTCCCGGGTAACTACTTCGTCACCGTCGTCGGCGTCTCCGTCGGGTTTCACGTGATCCTCGCGGTCAGCCTGAATCTCCTCGTCGGCTACGCCGGGCAGATCTCCCTCGGCCACGCGGCTTTCTTCGGGATGGGAGCTTACGCCTCCGGCATCCTGACCACGCAGTACGGCTGGAGTCCCTGGCTCGCGCTCTCGGCGGGGCTGTTCGCCGTCTTCCTGGTGGCCAGCCTCCTCGCGCGGCCGGTGCTCAAGCTGAGGGGTCACTACCTGGCGATGGCGACGCTCGGCTTCGGGATCATCGTGCACATCGTGCTGGTGCAGGCGGTCGGGGTCACGGGGGGACCCGACGGGCTGTCGGGCATTCCGGGCCTCTCGCTGCTCGGCTGGCAGGTGGCGACCGACCAGGACTGGTACTGGGTCGTGGCGGTGGCGATGCTCGCCGTGATCGCGCTCTCGCTGAACGTCGTGGACTCCCGCGCGGGGCGGGCCCTGCGTGCGGTTCACGGCGCCGAGCTCGCGGCGCAGATGATGGGTATCGACAGCGCGCGCACGAAGAGCCAGGTCTTCGTGCTCTCCGCGGTGCTCAGCAGCTTCGCCGGGAGCCTCTTCGCCCACCAGCAGAGCTTCATCAGCCCCGACTCCTTCAGCTTCTACGTGTCCATCGAGCTGCTGACGATGGTGGTCCTCGGCGGGATGGCCTCCACCTTCGGCGCCGTCTTCGGCGCGGCGGCCCTCACGGTGCTGCGGGCGACACTGGTGGTGTTCCACGACTACGAGATGCTGGTCCTCGGCGCGGTGCTGATGACCGTCATGATCTTTCTGCCCCAGGGTCTGTTCGTGGGGCTCGCCCAGTTGTTCCGCCACGCCCTCGCGCGGCACCGCTCCCCGGAGGTCACCGGCGATGGCGCTGCTTGAGGTCTCCGGCCTGGAGAAGTCCTTCGGGGGCGTGACGGCACTGGCGGACGTGCGTTTCCGGGTGCCCGAGGGCGTGGTGTACGCGGTCATCGGACCGAACGGCGCGGGCAAGACCACGCTCTTCAACACGCTCTGCGGCTACGAGCGGCCGGACGGGGGCACCGTCCACCTCGCGGGCGAGCCCCTGGCCGGGCTGCCTCCCCACGCCGTCGCGGCTCGGGGCGTCTCGCGAACGTTCCAGAATCTCCAGGTGTTCTTCAACATGACCGCGTTGGAGAACGTCATGGTCGGCTGTCACCTGCGTTCCCGCTCGGGTCTGCTCGGCGCTGCCCTGCGCCTGCCCCACGTACGGGAGGAGGAGCGGCGCGTGCGGCAGTGGGCGCGGGAGGCCCTGGAGCTCTGCGCCCTCGGGGAGCTCGAGGGGCGCGAGGCGAGCTCCCTCGCCTACGGGGTGCTGAAACGACTCGAGGTGGCGAGGGCCCTGGCGGCCCGGCCGCGGCTCCTGTTGATGGACGAGCCGGCGGCCGGCCTGAACGACACGGAAACGGCGGAGATGGGCGGCCTCATCGGGCGCATCCGGGACTCCGGGGTCACCGTGCTGCTGGTGGAGCACAACATGGAGCTGGTGATGCAGATCGCGGACCGGGTCCTGGTGCTCGAATACGGCAGTGTCCTCGCGGAAGGAACGCCGTCGGAGGTGCAGTCGAACCGGCGGGTCATCGACGCCTACCTGGGCGGACAGGTGCAGTATGCCGTCGACTGAGGCCGCCCTGCTCCAGGTGGAGGGGCTTTGCAGCCACTACGGCCCCGTTCGCGTCCTCTCCCACGTCTCCCTCGCGGTCCGGGCGGGCGAGCTGGTGGCGATCGTGGGTGCCAACGGCGCCGGCAAGAGCACGCTGCTGCGCAGCCTCTCGGCCGTGCAGCCGAAGAGCGGGGGGACGGTGCGCTTCGACGGGCGGGACATCTCGCGGCTGCCCGCCCACCGCGTGGTGGCGGCCGGCGTTTGCCACGTCCCGGAGGGGCGCCAGGTCTTCGCGCCGCTCAGCGTCGAGGACAACCTGCGGCTCGGGGCGTATCTCCACCGGCAGGAACGGGCCTGGGTCGAGCGCGAGCTGGATCGCGTCTACACCCTGTTCCCGATCCTGGGCGAGCGCCGGGCGCAGCTGGCGGGGACCCTTTCCGGCGGCCAGCAGCAGATGCTCTCCATCGGCCGCGCCCTGCTCGGCCGGCCGCGCCTGCTGCTCCTGGACGAACCCTCCATGGGGCTGGCGCCGCTGCTCGTCGAGGAGATCTTCCGGGTGGTCCGGGAGCTGAACCGCAGCGGCGTGACCGTGCTCCTGGTGGAGCAGAACGCCCGCGCCGCGCTCGCCATCGCGGACCGCGGCTACGTGCTCGAGACGGGCCGGGTGGTGCTGTCGGCCGCGGCCTCGGAGCTCCTCGCCGACGAGGGGGTGCGCAGGGCGTACCTGGGGCGTTGACGGGGACGGACTCAGGCAGGGCCCCCGGCGGTCAACGGCGGGGCCGTGGGGAGTGAACAGGGGGTCGAAGAGAGGGGAGGGCAGGATATGTACGTCGAGCAGATCATGTCCCGCAACGTGGCGAAGTGCAGCGAGGACACCCGGGTCACCCACCTGTCCGGCATGATGCACGAGCACTGCATCCACCACCTCCCGGTGGTCCGCGGCGAGGACACGCTCGTGGGGCTCGTCTCCTTCCGCGACCTGCAGCGTCTCTCGCCCTCGCCGGCCACGACGCTCTCGGTCGGCGAGGCGAACTACCTCCTTGGCAAGCTCACCGCATCCAAGGTGATGCACACCCAGGTGGTGACTTGCTCGCCCGACACCCTGGTGGAGGACGCGGCCTACCTGATGCGGCGCGAGGGGGTGGGCTGCCTGCCGGTGACGCGCGACGGACGCCTGGTAGGTATCGTCACGGTCGAGGACATGCTGGACTTCTTTCTCGAGATCACCGGCTGTACCAGCGAGAGGACCGCCCGGATCGCGGTGCGCCTGCCGGACCGGACGGGCGAGTTGGCCAAGCTGCTGAGCTCGATCAACACCGCGGGGGGCTACATCGTCACCGTCGTCTCTCCCCAGCACCCGGACCGGAGCGGGATGCGCCTCGCCATCGTGCGCTACCGTGCCGACGAACCCCAGGCCGTGGACCGCAGGCTGCGGCAGCTCGGCTACGAGCTGATCACCGCGAGCCTGCCGCAGCCGCCCGGATGAGGTCCCGGTACCAGCGGTAGGAGCTCTTCGGGGTCCGGGCCTGGGTCGCGAAGTCCACGTGCACCAGGCCGAAGCGCGGGCCATAGCCCGAGCCCCACTCGAAGTTGTCGAGCACGCTCCACACGAAGTAGCCGCGCACGTCCGCGCCGGCGGCGATGGCGTCGTGCATGGAGCCGATGTGGGCCGCGAGGTAGCTCACCCGTTTCGGGTCCCGGACCCTGCCCGCGGCGTCTGGCCGGTCGTCACCACCAGCGCCGTTCTCGGTGACATAGACCGGTAGACGGTAGGCGCGGGAAAGGTCGAGCAGGAGGTCCCGGAAGGCCTCCGGGTAGATGGGCCAGCCGATCTCGGAGCGCGGCGCGTCGGCCGGCGGGCTGCCCCACCCGAACCCCCAGGGCAACGACGGGTCGGCCTTCGCGAAGATCGGTCCGTAGTGGTTCAGCCCGAACCAATCGAGGGGGCGGCAGATGCGCGCGAGGTCTCCTGCCCGAACGTAGGGCTCGATCACCTCGGCGATCCGTGGAGGATAGTGCCCCCGGAGCTGCGGGTCGGGGAACGCGTGGTTCCAGTGCTCGTCGAGCCACTGGGCCGCAGCGCGGTTTGGCTCGGTCTCGCCTTCGGGCCAGACGGGCTGCTGGTTGTGGATCGCCCCGATCGAGGCCCCCGGCACCAGGTCGCGCAGTACGTCCACCCCGGCCCCGTGGGCGAGGTTGACGTGGTGGATGGCGCGCAGGTGGGCGTCGCGGTCGCGCAGCCCCGGGGCGCCCCAGTCCATCGCGTAGCCGAACAGGGTGAAGACCGCGAATTCGTTGAACGTCGCCCAGTGTCTGACCCGGTCGCCACAGCGGCGGGCGACGACGGCGGCGTAGTCCGCGAACCAGCCGGCGCTGTCCCGGTGGGTCCACCCCCCGAGACCCTCGAGGGCCTGGGGCAGGTCCCAGTGGTAGAGGCAAACCCACGGCTCGATCCCCGCGGCGAGCACGGTGTCGACGAGCCGGTCGTAGAAGTCGAGTCCCTTGCCGTTGACGGCGCCGCGGCCCCGCGGCAGCACCCGGGGCCAGGCGACGGAGAAGCGGTAGGCGCCGATGCCCAGTTCCCGCATGAGCGCGACGTCCCCCGCGTAGCGGTGGTAGTGGTCACAGGCGACGTCGCCGGTGTCACCGTTCGCGACCTTGCCGGCCGTGCGGCAGCGGGTGTCCCAGATGCTGGGGAGGCGCCCGTCCTCGGCGGCGGCGCCCTCGATCTGGTAGCTGGAGGTGGAGACCCCCCAGAGGAACCCCTCGGGCCAGGCGGTGGGAAACGGCGGGGTAGGCATGATGACCTCGGGTCCCTTGCCGGCGTCCGGGCTACGGGGCTTGCTTCCGGCGTTCAGGCTACTCTTCCCCTCCAGGGGGCAGGCCGTCAAGCTGGAGCAGGAGGCACTCGGCCTCGTGCCGAAGGCCCGCTTCCAGGAGCTCCGCCACCCGCCGCTCCAGCAGCGCGCGGTCCGCTGCGAGCTCCGGTGGCACGGGGGGGCATTCCCCGTCCTCCATCCGATACCGGGTGGGTTCCCGCGCAAGGGGCGTCGGGGAAGCCCTGGGGGCGACCTCGAAGACCTCAGGGACGGACAGGGGGCGCGTGGCCTCCCGCTGGCGCCCCGTCTCGGACCGTGGAGGCGAGGCCTTCACGGCGGAGGGCAGGGCCTGTGCCTCTGGTGCGGCCGGTTCGTAGCGCGTCCGCGCGCGTCCGGCCCCCTTGTCCTGGACGCCTGGAAGCTCGAGCAGCAGGTTCACCGCGAGGACCAGCACCGCCGCCGTCGCCAGGGCGGGCAGCAGCCACTGGCGGCGCGGGCGCCGCAGCTCGGCGCGGGCGGCGGCACGGATGGCCGTGTCCAACCGCTGCGGAGGCTCCGGCCGCGGGGCCCGCCGGTAGAGGTCGAGGATGCGCTCGTCCCCGGGGTCGGGTCGCTCACTCATCGCAGTCCTCCAGGCCGGCCCGCAGCCGCCGCAGCGCGTAGCGCAAACGGCTCTTCACCGTCTCCCGGCCCGTGCCGGTCACCTCGGCGATCTGCTCGAGCGTCAGGCCGCCCTCGGTCTGCAGGAGGAAGGCGTCGCGCTGCTCCCGGGCGAGACCGGAGAGGAGCTTGAGCAGGCGCTCCACGCAGTCCCGCAGCAGGGTCCAGGCCTCGGGCCAAGGGAAGGACAGGTCGACGACGCTCTCGTCGATGGGCTCGCTCGCCGGTGGGCGCTGCCGCCAGTGGTCGGCGAGCAGGTTGCGGGCGATGCGAAAGAGCCAGGGGGCGAAGGCCGCCTGGGGACGCCAGCCCTGGCGGGCGCGGACCACCCGCAGCCAGGTCTCCTGGAAGAGCTCTTCCGCGGCACCGTCGCTCTCGCAGTGGCGCAGGAGATACCGGAAGAGGGGACCCCGGAAGCGCTCGTAGAGGGTGTCGAAGGCGTCCGCGTCGCCCGCCGCGTAGAGGGCCATCAGGTCCTCGTCGGCGGGCTCGCGGGGGGTGCCTTCGGCGGTGCTCACCGGGATAGGGTTCGGCAAGCTGGCGGCTCCGGGGTCCTCGGGGGGCCTCAATCCGGGGCTCGGTCCCCGGGGCCCGCGGGGGAGGCCGGCTCGAGCGAGTCGGCCAGCTTCACGAGCTTCAGGAACTCGGCCCGATGGCCCTCGGGGTCGTCTCCCCGGGCGCCCTGGGCGAGTTTCACAATGGCATCGTACCCGAAGCCCTCCAGGTACGTACCGCCCCGCAGCCGTTGGCCGAAGGCGGCCACCGCCGCCGCGAAGCGCAGATCGTCCGACGCCCCGCCCAGGTCGGCGCGCACGGTGGCGCGGGCGACCGGGCGCTCGATCAGGCTGCTCGCGGCCTCGTCGGTCTTCTTGTAACGCACCCGCACGAACGCGAGCTCCCGGGAGTGGCCCCCGGCGACCGCTTGGGACTGATAGCGCAGGGGCTCGACCCGCTCGCCGCCGCTCCCGGCGAGGGCGATCTCGTAGAGGGCCGTGACCGACTGCCCCGCCCCCACGTCACCGGCGTCCACCCGGTCGTTGGCGAAGTCCTCGCGGCGGAGCTGCCGGTTCTCGTAGCCGATGAGACGGTACTCCGAGACCGCGGAGGGATTGAATTCGACCTGCACCTTGGCGTCCCGGGCCACGGTGAGGAGGGTACCGCCCAGATTCTCCACCAGGACCTTGCGGGCCTCCTGGAGGTCGTCGATGTAGGCATAGGCGCCGTCGCCTTGGTCGGCGAGCTGTTCCATCAGGCGCTCGTTGTAGTTGCCGGTGCCGAAGCCGAGGGTGGTCAGCGCCACGCCGTGCGCCCGCTCGCGCTTGACGAGGTCTACGAGGGCGTCGTGGCCGACCACGCCCACGTTGAAGTCGCCGTCGGTGGCCAGCAGGACGCGATTGATACCCCCGGGGATGAAGCCCTCGCGGGCCTTGGCGTAGGCGAGCTGGATGCCGGCCGCTCCGTGGGTGGGGCCGCCGGCCTCGAGCTGGTCGATGGCCGCCTCGATGGTGGCCTTGCGGTCGCCGGGGGTCGGCTCCAGGACCACGCCGCTGGCCCCGGCGTACGCCACCAGGGCGACCCGGTCCCGGGCGCCGAGCCGCCGGACGAGGAGGTGCAGGGACTGTTTGACCAGGGGCAGCTTGTCCGGGGACTTCATGGAGCCGGAGACGTCCACCAGGAACACGAGGTTCGCGGGGGGCAGCCGCTCGGGCGGCGGCGCCCAGGTCTTCACCCCGATGCGCAGCAGGTGGGTCTTCGGGTTCCAGGGCGAGGGTGCGACCTCGGTGGTTACCGCGAAGGGGGCGTCACGGTTCGTGGGTGCGGCGTCGGAGTAGGCGAAGTAGTTGATCAGCTCCTCGGTGCGCACCGCGTCCGTCGGCGGCAGCCGGCCCTGGTGGAGGAACCGGCGCACGTTCGAATAACTGCCCGTGTCCACGTCGAGGGAGAAGGTGGACACCGGCAGCTCGGCGACCCGCTTGACGGGATTGTCGTCGAAGTGGGCGTACTGCTCCCGGTCGAGCGGCGCCGACGGGGTCCGGATGTCGAGCGGGGGGCTGTCCGCCATGGAGTAGGCGGCCGCGGGGGCGGACCCCTGCGGGGCGCCGGGGGCCATCCGGACCCTCGTCTTGCCTCTTTCCGCAGGTTCCGGGCTCGACCCGGTCCGTGCCTCATTCCGGGTGGACACGGGACCGGTCCCCTCCGCGTCCGGGGCCGAGGGCGGCGTGTGCAGGTTGCAGGCGCCGAGCGTGAGCAGGACGACGGGTGCGACGAGAAGGTGGCGCAGGGACATGGGGTTCACTCCTCCGGGGTGTGGTACGGACTCCAGAACGGGGAATCGGGCCGGATGGGGTTAAACCGGCCCGGGATGCCCGCCCGCCGGAGGGTCCCCGCTCGCCTCCGTCCCCCGATCAGAACAGCCGGTTCAGCCCGTTCAGCGCCGCCACGCGGTATGCCTCGGCCATGGTGGGGTAGTTGAAGGTCGTGTCGGCGAAGTAGGCGATGGAGTTGCCCGGTGGCTGTTGCGCCATGATGGCCTGGCCGATGTGCACGATCTCCGAGGCGCCCTCGCCGAAGCAGTGGATGCCGAGGAGTGCGAGCGTCTCGCGGTGGAAGAGAAGCTTCAGCATCCCCACGGTGCGACCCGTGATCTGGGCACGCGCGAGGCCCTGGAAGCGGGCCCGCCCGACCTCGTACGGCACCTGCTCGGCGGTGAGCTCGCGCTCGGTCCTGCCGAGGGAGCTGATCTCCGGGCTGGTGTAGATCCCGGTCGGTACCGACTCGACCATCCTCCGGTCGCAGGAGCCCCTGACGATGTGAGTGGCCGCGTAGCGGCCCTGGTCGAGGCTCGCGCTGGCCAGCGCGGGCGGGCCAATCACGTCGCCCACCGCGTAGACGTGGGGAAGTGCGGTTTGCAGCGAGCCGTTGACCTCCACCTGACCGCGGCCGTTGACCCGCACGCCGAGCTCCTCGAGCCCGAGGCCCGCCGTGTTTCCGGTGCGCCCGTTGGCCCAGAGCAGCACGTCGGCCCGGAACTTCTTGCCCGAGCGGCAGTGCAGCACGACCCCATCGTCCCGGGGCTCTACGCCCGAGGCCGTCTCGTCGTTGCGGATCACGACGCCGAGGTTGCGCAGGTGATAGCTGAGCGCGTCGGTGATCTCGTCGTCCAGGAAGTTCAGGAGACGGTCCCGCGTGTTGACCAGATTCACCTGCGCGTCGAGGTGCGCGAAGACCGAGGCGTACTCGCAGCCGATGATGCCCGCGCCGTAGATCGTGACCGAGCGGGGCGTGTAGTCGAGGTTGAGGACGCTGTCGCTGTCCCGCACCCGGGGGTGTGAGAAGTCCACGTCCTCGGGGTGATAGGGATGCGACCCCGCCGCGAGGACGAAGGCGTCGGCGTGATAGTGCTCCCGTCCACCCTTGGGCAGGGTCACCTCGACCGTGTGGGGGTCGACGAAGCGGGCGTTGCCCTCGATCAGGCTCACGCCGTTGCGCACGTAGTTGCGGTGGTGGGTGCGGACCTGCTCGGCGATGACCGAGTGGGCCCCCCGCAACAGGTCCGGGTAGGACACGCTGACGTGCCCCACCGCCCCCTGGAACAGGGGGCTGCGGCGAAAGTCGGCAAGCTGCTGAACGGCCTGACGCAGGGCCTTGCTCGGGATGGTCCCCCAGTGGGTACAGCCGCCGCCGACCCGGGGGTTGCGGTCGATCACGGCCACCCGGCGGCCGGACTTGCTGAGCTTCATGGCGGCGCCTTCGCCGCCCGGCCCGCTTCCGATGACGATGACGTCGAAAACCTGTTCGCTCCCCATGCTGGGCTCCTTCAGCCGCAGGCGCCGATGGCGCCGCAGGCCGTGCAGAAATCGCAGCCGTCCCGGCGGACGACCGTATACCCTCCGCACTCCTCGCAACGCCGGCCAGGCTGGGTTCCAGGATTGCCCCCGCTGCGGGGCCCGGCACCCTCCACGACGCCCATCGGCTCCACCGGGAAGCCTTCACCGTCGAGGATGCCGAGCATGGCGTAGCGGTGGAGGATGAGCGCGGCCAGGTAGGCCACCGTCGAGGGATAGCTCCGCTGGCGGTGCCGGCCGGGCTCCCAGGCGAGGAAGTCCCCGCGCGGCTCCTGGAAGTCGGCGATCTGGCGCAGCTTCGCCCCGACCCAGGCCGGGTCGATCACGCGCATGTCGTAGGAGAGGCTCTTGCAGAGTCCGTCCAGGACCCGCGGATAGGCGCCGGACAGCCAGACGGAGTAGGGCCGGCGCTTGCCGTCGGGGAGGACGAGCTCCTTCAGCCCCATCACGAAGTCGTCCCCGGTGGCCGGGTTCAGGATGTCCACGGTCCAGGACAGCGTGCCGTCCGTTCCCGTCTTGGGCTCCTTGGGGCTCATCAGGGCGTCCAGCACCGGGGTCGGCCCCAGGTCCTCGAACGCCCCGAGCTCCGTGCAGCGCAGGTGCACGAGGCGCGCGAAGCCCGCCACGAGGCTCGGGACGCGCACGGCCTCGCCGGAAGGCGGCATGGGCAGGTCGAAGGCATCGTCGCCGGAGGCCCGCATCAGGCTCTCGAGCTTGGTCCGCAGCCAGCCCCGGTCGTTCGAGCGCATGTCCATCGACAGGCTCTTGGCGAGCGCGCCGAGTCCCCGGGGTTGCTCTGCCCCGTTGACCCAGACCTCGAAGGGGTAGCTGCGCCCGCCGTCCTCGACGTGGCCGATGAACACCGCGAAGCTGCCGAGCGGGTGATCGATCAGGTAGGTCCAGGCGGGGTTTCCGTTGACCGGCCGCGGCCTGCGCTGCCAGCGCAGACTCGCGAGCGCTGGGCGGGGCACCCGGTCCAGGCGCAGCCGGCGGTCTGCATCGGAGAGGTCCAGGTCCTGGCGGTCCACCACGGGCCCCGGCCGTGGCTCCGGCGCGAGCGTCTCGGCGGGTGGCGGCTCGACCGAGAGCACCGAGCCCGTCACCGGATTGGGGCGGAAGGTCGCGAGTCCCTTCAGCCCCGCGCGCCAGGCGTGCAGGTAGAGGTCCCGGAAATCGGTGAAGGGGTAGTCGGCCGGCACGTTGACGGTCTTGGAGATGGCGGCGTCGACCCAGGGCTGCACCGCCTCGAGCATCCGCATGTGGTCGATGGCCGTGATCTCGAGCGCCGTGACCCAGTGCCCCGGGAGATGTGCGGTGTCGCCTCCGGTCTCGCGGTACTGGCGGTAGGCGTGGTCTTCGACCCGGTACTCGTCGTGCCCACCGTCGGCGCGACGCTTGCGCCGGGTGTATGTCCACGAGAAGGGGGGCTCGATCCCGTTGGATGCGTTGTCGGCGAACGCGAGACTGATGGTGCCCGTGGGCGCGACGGACAGCAGGTGGCTGTTGCGCAGCCCGTGCTCGCGGATGCGCTCGCGCAGGGGGGCCGGGAGCCTCGCGGCGAAGTCCGAAGCGAGATACCGCTCGGCGTCGAAGAGCGGGAAGGGGCCCTTCTCCCGGGCGAGGTCCACCGAGGCCCCGTAGGCCGCGTCGCGCATCGTCCGGGCGATGGCCGCAGCCCGGGCCCGCGCGTCGAGCGTGTCGTAGCGCAGGCCCAGCATGATCAGCGCGTCCCCGAGACCCGTGAAGCCGAGCCCCACCCGCCGCTTGGCGGTCGCTTCGGCGCGCTGCTGCGCGAGCGGCCAGAAGGTCGACTGCAGGACGTTGTCGAGCATGCGGATGGCGACCGCGCAGACCTCCGCCAGATGCGCCTCGTCGAAGCGGGCCGCGCCGGTGAAGGGCTCCTCCACGAATCGCGTCAGGTCGACGCTGCCGAGGCAGCAGCAGCCATAGTCGGGCAGGGGCTGCTCGCCGCAGGGATTGGTCGCCTCCAGCCGCTCGCAGTAGGCGAGGTTGTTCTCGGCATTGGCGCGGTCCACGAAGAAGACGCCCGGCTCCGCGTGGTCGTAGGTGCTCCGCGTGACGGTGTCGAAGAGCTCGCGGGCGCGCACCGTGCGGTAGACCCAGAGTCCGTCCGCACGCCGGTGGGCGCCGGCGGCGAGGAGGTCTCCGGAAGGCTCCGCGCGATGCACCAGCTCCCACGGCCCGTCGGCCTCCACCGCCCGCATGAAGGCGTCGGTGAGGGCGACCGAGAGGTTGAAGTTGGTGAGCTCGCCCTTGGCGTCCTTGGCGTGGACGAAGGCCTCCACGTCGGGGTGGTCGCAGCGCAGGATGCCCATCTGCGCACCGCGCCGGGCGCCTGCGCTCTCGACCGTCTCGCACATCCGGTCGAATACCCTCATGTACGAGACCGGTCCCGAGGCCTTGCTGGCGGTGCCGCGCACCAGCGCCCCCTGGGGACGGATGCGGGAGAAGTCGTAGCCTACGCCGCCTCCGCGGCGCATGGTCTCGGCGGCCTCCGAGAGTGCCACCATGATCCCGGGCTTGCCGTCCTCCTCCCCGAGGGTCGCGTCCCCGACCGGCTGCACGAAGCAGTTGATGAGGGTTGCCCGGATGTCGGTGCCCGCGGCGCTCATCACCCGCCCGGCGGGGATGAACCCCCCGCGCATCGCGTCGAGGAAACGGGGCTCCCAGGCGGCGGGCTCGCGCTCGACGGCCGCCAGCGCGCGGGCTACGCGGCGCTGGACTTCCTCCAGGGTCCGCTCCTCTCCCTTGGCGTACTTCTCCAGCAGGACATCGATCGAGATGGGTTGCGTGGTCATCCACGAAGTATGGGCCCGAAGGGCAGTGTTTGAGTATCCGGGGGATCATTGCCTGGGGGCCGAAGGACGATCCTTGAGCCCGCTCGGCTAGCCGTCCGATAATGAAAAATACGCGCGTCGCAATCCCCAGCGGTCGTACTCCTCTCCGTCAGCCGCGACGCGACGCCCGGGCTCGCGGGGCTCAAAGGCTCGCGGGCTGGGCCGGAACGGAGGGACGACGCGCATGCCTGAGCTCCTCTACCACCTCGCCGCCGCCCCCTTCGAGTCCGCCCGCCGGGTCGACATCCTTGACCCCGGGCACCGGGCGGCGCGTCTGCACGGCCACAGCTTCCTCGCCCGGGTGCGGGCCGAGCTGCCGGCGGGCTGGGCGGCGTTTCCCGGCGGGGAGACCGACGCCCTCGCCGCGGCGCTCGGGGCCTGCGTCGGGCAGCTCGACTACCGGGACCTGAACGAGGTCATCGCGGTGCCCACCGACGAGAACCTGGCCCGCTGGGTGCGTCGCTGCATCGAGGTCCCCGGTCTCGCCAGCGTCGGCGTCCAGAGCACCCGCGACCAGGGTGCGGAGCTCGACGCCGACGACCACGTCCACGTCTGGCGGCGCTTTCGCTTCGAGGCCGCCCACCGGCTGCCCAAGGTGCCCGAAGGCCACCCGTGCGGGCGGATGCACGGCCACGGCTTCGAGGTCATCCTGCACGCCGACCAGGACCTGGGGACGCGCGACCTGGGGGTGGACTTCGACCGGCTGGGGGCGCTCTGGGCGCCGTTCCAGGCCGAGCTCCACCACACCTGCCTGAACGACCTCCCGGGGCTCGAGAACCCGACCAGCGAGGGGCTCGCGGCGTGGCTCTGGCGCCGGCTGAAGCCGGCCCTCCCGGGGCTCTCGTGGGTCACCGTCTACGAGACCGCGACTGCGGGCTGCCACTACGACGGGTTGCATTACCGGATCTGGAAGGAGCTCCGGTTCGAGAGCGCCCTGCGCCTGGTGCGGGCCCCCGAGGGTGACGCCCGCCGGCACCTGCACGGGCACAGCTATCTCGTGCGCCTGCACCTGACCGCCCCGCTCGACCGGGTGATGGGCTGGACGGTGGACTACGGGGACGTGAAGGAGGTCTTCAAGCCGACCTACCAGGCGCTCGACCACCATCTGCTGAACGAGCTCCCGGGTCTCGCGGACGCCGACCCGGGCACGCTGACCCGCTGGATCCGGGGCCGGGTGGCTCCCAGCCTGCCGGTGCTCGACCGGGTCGACCTCTACGCGACGCCGGGTTGCGGGGCGATGCTCAGCTGGGGCGAGCAGGGGCCCGCGCTGCCCACGTGACCTATCGAGTCAAGGAGATCTACTACACCCTCCAGGGGGAAGGCGCCTGGACCGGCCGCGCGGCGGTGTTCTGTCGCTTCGCCGGCTGCAACCTGTGGTCAGGGCGGGAGGAGGAACGGTCCGGGGCGGCCTGCCGTTTCTGCGACACCGACTTCGTGGGAACCGACGGTCCGGGAGGGGGCCGGTTCGCCGATGCCCACGCCCTGGCCGAGGCGGTCGGCCACGCCTGGGGGACGGGCGCAGGCGCGGGCTCGGGAGGGCGCCCGCTCGTCGTCTGTACCGGCGGCGAGCCCCTGCTGCAGCTCGACGAGGCCCTGGTCGACGCCTTGCACGCCGAGGGCCTCGAGGTGGCGGTGGAGACCAACGGGACCCGGCCGGCCCCGCCCGGGCTCGACTGGGTCTGCGTCAGTCCCAAAGCCGGCGTGCCGCTGGTCCTCGACTCGGGCGACGAGTTGAAGCTCGTCTACCCCCAGGAAGACGCGCCGCCCGTGGCCTACGAGCACCTGGCATTCCGGCACTTCTTTCTGCAGCCGATGGACGGGCCCGAGCGTGAGCGGAACACTGCGCTTGCGGTCCGCTACTGCCTCGCCCACCCGCGCTGGCGGCTCTCGCTGCAGACTCACAAGCTCATCGGGGTACCGTGAGGGGAGGGGTGTGCTCGTGGCGCTGCTCGCGTGCGCGGCGCTCGATGTGCTGGAGGGCGAAGCCCAGCAATCCGAAGGAGGCCAGCGCACCGAAGAGGAACAGGGTTGCGGTCATGGGAACCTCTCTCGTGATGGATATCAGATACATAGGCGTGCCATGCCGGTTGCGCCAGGTCGAGGTTCACAGCTTGTGACGCAGTGCCCGGATATGGGGTCTTCCGGCTCGCCCCTCACGGGCTCGCCGGTTCCGGGGCCTTCGACGGCGTGGCTTCGCCCGGAGCACCTGCCGCGCGGGGCGTCAGCCACAGCAGGAGCAGGAGGCCGGGTATGGCGGCGACCGTGCTCGCCGCGAAGAAGGGGATCCAGCCGAGCCCCTGGGCCAGTGCGCCGCCAGCGGCGGACAGCGTGGTGCGCGCCACCGCCGCCAGGGAGGAGAGCAGGGCGTACTGGGTCGCGGTGTAGGCGAGGCTGCAGAGGCTCGAAAGGTACGCGACGAACGCCGCGGACCCCATGCCGCCGGTGAGGTTCTCCACGCCGATGGTCACCATGAGCATCGGGACCGAGTGACCCACCAGCGCCTGGGCTGCGAACATCAGGTTCGACAGCATCTGCAGGACCCCGGTGACGAGGAGCGCGCGCATCACCCCCAGCCGGTAGACGATGGCGCCTCCGGCCAGTACCCCCGCGATGGTGGCTGCGACGCCGAACACCTTGCTGACGTTGGCGATCTCGATCCGGCTGAATCCCATGTCCACGTAGAAGGCACTGGTCATGACCCCCGCCAGCGCGTCACCGAGCTTGAACAGGAGGATGAAGACCAGGATCGGCACCCAGTGCGCGCGCCTGGCGAGATCGACCAGTGGGTCGAGGAAGGCCGCCCGCAGCCACTGGGCGGGGGCCTGGGCACCCGCTCGCCCCGGCGAGACCG
This sequence comes from uncultured Ectothiorhodospiraceae bacterium, assembly GCA_937867305.1. Taxonomy (GTDB): domain Bacteria; phylum Pseudomonadota; class Gammaproteobacteria; order JAABTG01; family JAABTG01; genus JAGNLM01. The sequence goes on from CALMKJ010000025.1 coordinate 24,978, forward strand.
ACGGTTCGGGGGTCGCCCAGACCACCGCCATGGCGGGGAGCAACAGCAGGGCCATCCCCGAATAGGCGACCGCCCATCCGAAGAACTCCGCCAGATACAGGGCCCCGGCGCCGGATGCGACCATGCCCAGGCGGTAGCCGACTTGCGTGGCGGCCGCGCCCGCACCCTGCTCCCGCTCGTCGAGGAGTTCCACGCGGAAGGCATCGATGACCACGTCCTGACTCGCGGAGAGGAAGGCCACGGTGACGGCGGCGATGGCGGTTGCGAGTGGTGCTCCGGCCGGGTCGCTGCCCGCGAGCACCAGGATCGCGGCGAAGAGGGCGGCCTGGACGAAGAGCGTCCAGCTCCGCCGGCGCCCCATGCGGCTTCCGAGCCACGGCAGCCGCACCTGGTCCAGGAGGGGTGCCCAGAGGAACTTGACGTTGTAGGCGAGCCCCACCAGCGCGAAGAGACCGATGGCCGTGAGTGACAGGCCGTCCTGGCGCATCCAGACGGCAAGCGTCGCGCCGGTCAGGGCGAGCGGCAGGCCGCTCGCGAACCCCATGACGAGGATCGCGAGCATTCGGGGGTCACGGTAGAGTCTCAGTGACGAGGACACGGACGCCGGCGGCCGCTGTCGGCCGCCGTGGGGAGAGGGTCAGGCGTCTCGTCGCGAAGGGCCGCGAGAGAGTGCCAGCTCCCCTCCGGCCCGCACGGTCCACGTGGCGAGCTTTCCGATCAGGAGGAGAAGCAGGATCGCGAGGGCCCAGGCGAGGAAGTACGAGAGCCGGAACGGCTCTTCCGGGGTTTGCTGCGCGGCCGAGGTGCCTGCTTTGCCCCCGCCCTCGCTGGCTGCGGGCGGGCGGGAAACGAGGAGCGAGTCCACGTGAGAGGCATGGTCGATGACGCGCGCCAGGCGGTCGATGGCCGCCGGCTGCTGGTACAGCCCCCAGGCCTCGAAGACCACCTTCACCCCGGCCCAGAGACCCACCAGGACGAGGGCGATGCCCACCAGGCGGACGAAGGCGTTGGTGGTCCTCGACGCGAGCAGGGAAAGGTCGACTCCCCTGGGTGCCGCCTCCCGCTCGCGGGCATCTTGGGGGGCTCTTTCGTCCCGGTCCTGGTAAGCCATGGCGGTCACCTCCTTCTCTCGGTCGTGTACGCAAGTGTACCAGCAGTCGCGCCCGCGCCACGCGTGCAGTCCGGTCGCCCGGCCGCGATCAGAAGAGCTCCTCGGTCACTCTCGACGGTGGGGCCCGGCGCAAGGGTGAATCCTCCGGGGACGTCTCCCCGAAGTCATAGCTCTCGGCCGGCTCCACGGGCGCGAGCTCGACCGGGAAGGTCTCGACGACCGCGTTCGCCTGGCCGGGGTACGCCAGCTCCCCCGTGTGCGGGTCGATGCGGGCGGTCACCATGTCGGGAGGCGTGGGGGGCAGCTCGTCGGGGACTCCGGCGAGAGCGGTGCGCATGAAGTCGACCCACATGGGCAGCGCGGCCTTGCCCCCGGTTTCTCCCCGCCCCAGGGGCTGCAACTGGTCGAATCCGACCCAGGCGACCGCCACCAGGGCGCGGTTGAAGCCCGCGAACCAGGCGTCCTGGAAGTCGTTGGTCGTTCCAGTCTTTCCCGCGAGGTCCTTGCGCTTGAGGGAGAGCGCGGCGCGCGCGGTTCCCCGCCGGATCACGTCACCCAGCATCGAGTACATCGTCCAGGCGTTGCGCGGGTCGAGCACACGCTGGGTGTTCGTCGAGGTGTCCGGGGGACGCGCACCCGAGACCGGCGTGGTGCGTGGGCTCGCACACTCGGGGCACGCCCGGGCCGGCGACGTGGCGAAGACGACGGTGCCCGCGCTGTCCTCGACCCGGTCGATGAAGTGGGGCTCCACCCGGAACCCGCCGTTGGCAAAGACCGCGTAGGCGCCCGCGAGCTCGAGCGGGGTCACGTCCCCGGTGCCGAGCGCGAGGGAGAGGTTGCGGGGGAGTCGGCCGGGGTCCAGCCCGAACAGCCGGCTGTGGCCGACCGTGAAGTCCACGCCAATCTGTTCCAGCAGCCTGATGGCCACGATGTTGCGCGAATGAGCGAGGGCCTCGCGCAGACGGGTCGGCCCGTGGAACTCGTTGTCGTAATTGGCCGGACGCCAGGTCTTGCCGGTGCCGGCGTCGAAATAGGAGATCGGCTCGTCCACGATGACGGTGCCGGCGGTCAGACCGCGCTCCAGCGCCGCGGAGTAGATGAAGGGCTTGAAGCTCGACCCCGGCTGGCGCTGCGCCTGGACCGCGCGGTTGAACTGGCTCTGGGCGAAGTCGAAGCCGCCGACGAGCGCGCGCACCGCGCCATCGTTGGGGTCCAGGGCCACCAGCGCCCCCTCCGCTGTGGGCAGCTGGGCCAGGCGCCACGCGTTTCCGGCTCGCCGAACCCGGACGATGTCGCCGGGCTGGACGACGTCGGATGCCCGCCGGGGAGCGGTGCCCCGCCGGTCGGCGTCCAGGTAACGACGGGCCCAAGACAGGCCTGCCCATTCCAGCCGGACCTCCCCCACGTCCCGGACATGGGTGGTGGCGCCGCGCTCCGTGACCGAGAGGACGAGCGCGGGCAGCAGGTCTCCTGTGGGAGCGGAATGGGCGAGCCTCTCCTCCCAATCCCGCCAGTCCCCTGCAGTCTCCGTCCGGCCCTCGGGACCGCGGTACCCGTGGCGCTCGTCGTAGGCCTCGAGGGCTCCGCGCAGGGCGGCCACGGCAGCCGCCTGCCAACCACTGTCCACCGTGGTGTACACCCGCAGGCCCGCCGCGTAGGCATCCTCGCCGAGTCGGCTCTCGAGAAAGGCCCGGGTCATCTCTGCCAGGTTGGGCGCGTCCACCTCGGCGACCACCCCCCGCAGACGCGCGCCGTCCGGGCTCTGGACCGCCGCGCGGAAGGTCTCCTGGTCGATCCAGCTCAGCTCGAACAGCCGGCGCAGGACGTAGTTGCGCCGTTGCACCGCCTGCGCGGGCGCCGTGATGGGGTTCAGGCGGGACGGGGCCTGGGGCAGCCCCGCGATCATGGCCACCTCGGCCAGCGTGAGGTCCCGGAGGTCCTTGCCGTAGTAGGCCTGGGCCGCCGCGGCGACGCCGTAGGCCCGCTGACCGAAGAAGGTCTTGTTCAGGTAGAGCTCGAGGATCTCTTCCTTGCTGAGGGTCTGCTCGATCCGCAGCGACAGGAGGATCTCGTTCAGCTTGCGCCCGAAGGTCTTCTCCCGGCCGAGGAAGAACTGCCGGGCCACCTGCATGGTGATGGTGCTGCCGCCCTGGCTCCGGTCGCCCGTCTTGACGAGATGCAGGGCCGCGCGGGCGATTCCGTGCCAGTCCACTCCGGGGTGGTCGAAGAAGTGCGCGTCCTCGGCGGCGAGCACGGCCCGCACCAGCATGGGTGGCACCTCGTCGAGGGTCACCGGGGCCCGGCGCTCGCTTCCGAACTCGGCCACCAGACGGCCGTCGCGAGAGTAGACGCGCAAGGGGACCGGTAGACGCACTTCCCGCAGGCTCTCGGGGGATGGCAACCCCGCTGCAAGGTACCCGAGCATCGCGGGCACGAGGACGAGCCCGCCGAGCCCGGCCAACAAGAGCACGTTGTAGGGAAAACGCAGAAACCTGATCACGGGGCGGTCCGGGTCGTGGGGCGGTGCGGACCTGCCCTGCAGGCCGCTTGCGGCGCGGCATAGTCTAGCAGCGGTGCCGGCCGCGGCAGCAGCGGGAGGCTCCGCGTCCCACCGTCCCGTGGCGAGCAGGCGGTTTCGGGTCGGGGCTGCGGGGCCCCGTTCGGCCGCCTCAGTACCGGGCCGGTGCGGGCCAGTCGGTCGGCCGGTATCCGATACAGCGCCAGGCGTAGAAGGTCCGCACCGGTTTGCCGTCACGGGTTTTCGCCGGGAGGGGGGCGAGCGCCGTGCAGGCGCTGAAGGCCCGGTCCAGAGTTTCCGGCGGTTTCGGCCGGAGGGAGACGAAGAGGCCCGTGCGGCCTGCCTCCCGCTCCGGCCCCGGCCAGAGGTCGTACTGGCTCATGCGCCGGCCGGACTCGCCGGCGAGGTAGACGGGCGGCCGCCCCGGCCAATAGAACGCGAGCTCGCTCGCCAGCGTGTAGCGCGGGGCGAGGAGGAAGTCGATCGGTCCGGCCCGCTCGGCGAGCTCGGCCAGGGGCGCGCGCCAGGCCTTCATCTCCGCGAACGGGTCGCGGGCACCCCGCAGGCCGGCGGTGCCGGGAAAATGAGCCAGGACGGTGAGGGCGAGCCCGAGGACCATCGTGGCGCGCAGGGTGTTCCGACCCGGCCGGGAAAGCCCGGGTGCCCGGGCGCCGAGAAGGAGCACCAGCCCGAGGTAACCCGGGGTGGGCCAGTTCATCTGGACCTTGCTCCAGGCCGCCTTCAGGGCGTTGAGTCCGAGGGTCGCTACCGACACGGCCCATAGCAGACGTGGCCCGTGTCCGGCCGGGGCCCTCCACAGCCTGGTCATGGCCACGCCCGCGACGAGGGGCAGGGCGGCAGCCGCCTGCCCGAGCAGGAGTTCCAGCAGATTGCCCCGCTCGTCCGGACCCAGGAGGTGGCCCTGGTCGTGGCGCAGCAGGACCCAATCGTGGCTTGCGTTCCAGGCGAGGACGGGGGCCGCGAGGGCCAGGGCGAGTGCCCCCCCTGCCCAGGGGTGCATCGTTCGGAGGGTGGGCCGGGCGCCCGGGCTGAGGAAGAGCAGTGGGGCCGCGAAGAGGGGCAGGAGCAGGATCGAGAGCTTCGTCAGCACACCCAGCCCCAGGGCCGTACCGAGCAGGTACCACCCGGCAGGCTCGCCCCGCTCCGCGACGCGCCATGCTCCCCAGAGGCCCAGCGTCCAGAGGGGCAGCAGCAGGGCGTCCGTGGTCATGACGCCGCCGAGCAGGAAGAGCAGGGGCGTCGAGAGTGCGAGGGACGTGGCCCACCAGGCGGCCCGCAGGGAGCCGGAGACCTCTCGGGTCGCCAGGAAGGTCACGACCAGGAAGCCGTCGAAGGCGAGCCAGGCCGGCAGCCGGACCTGCCACTCGCCGTCACCGAGCCATGCCGTGCTGGCCGCGATGAGCCAGGCGACCAGCGGGCCCTTGGAGTAGTAGCTCCAGTCGAGATGCCGGGACCAGCCCCAGTACTGGGCCTCGTCGAAGTGGAGCTCGAGGCCGGCAGCGTGCTGGAGTGCTGCGCGAACGAGCGGCTGGACGACGAGCAGCAGCAGGAAGGCGAGGCGGTGGGAGTGCGGGATGGCGTCGGCGGGGCGGGGAGGGTCGACGACCGCGCGGGACGCGGTGCGTTCCCCGATGCACAGCCGAAGCCGGCAGGCGACGGCCGCGCCGAGGATCCCGAGGAGCGCACCCACCGCGAGGCCGGCGAGGACCTGGCTGGGGTAGTGCCGGCCGAGGTACACGCGGGAGGTGGCGACCAGCCCGGTCGCCAGAGCGAGGGCCCGGTGCCAGCCGGTCCACGGCGTCGAGCGGGCGACCAGGACCGTGGCCAGGGCGAAGTTCAGGGTGTGATTGGAGACCGCCCCGTTCCCCACCACGGCGCAGGCGCGCCGTGCCCCGGCCCCCGGGCCTTCCTCGTACACCTCGAGGATGGAGCAGGGCCGCGGCTCGTGCACCACCCGCTTCAGGGCATTTCCGACCTGGTCTCCGAACGCCACCGCGAGGACCAGGAAGACCGCCAGGGCGAGGCCGCGCTTGCCCTCCCGGCGCGCTGAATCCAGCAGGAGCCATCCGGCCAGGGGAAAGGAGAAGGTCCAACGGTCCGAGAGCCAGACGAAGAAGGGGTCGAGGAGGGGAGAGGCCCACCTCTCGCTCAGCCAGAGCACGAGCGACTCGTCCAGGTTCATCGGGTGGGAGTGCCCTCCGGTGGCTGGGGGTGACTGCGTGACACGTGGGCCCGGCAGGCGAGGGTCCGTGCGCGGCGAGTGGAGCACAGACCCGCCAGGGAGTATAGGCCACGGTCCGAGCGCCTGGCCTCGGGGGAAGGGACAACGCCCGCGGGCGGTCTGTCGGTGCGGGTCCCGGGCCTCGCGCGCGGGACCCGCAGGGACAGGTCAGGGAACTGACGGAGGGGCGTCAGGGCGTGGCCCCTGCCGGCGGCGAAGCAACCCGAGGCTGCCCAGGGCGAAGGCCAGGAGCGCCATGCTCTGGGGAAGAGGGACCGAGGGTGGGGTGCCGCTGTGCCGGCCGAGGTCGCTGAAGGTGTCGACGGCGTAGGAGATCCAGCCGAGACCCACGTCGAAGGTCTCGGTCGGGAATCGGTCGCCGGTGAGGATTCCGGCCAGCCGACGCAGGGTCTGGTCCTTGGTGCTGGCGGTACCCGACACCCATGCGTCTCCCGGGTCCACTCCGACCTGCCCGATGCGGTCGACGGCGACGCCGTCCTGCCACAGGACGATCGCGTCGTCCCCGTTGAAGTTCAGGACTCCGCTGGTCATCTGCGCGTAGGCGAGGAGGGTCGGAGCCGCGGAGGGGTGCGTGATGACCAGCGTGCTGCTGCCCTCGACCGAGTGGCCCGCGAGGCTCAGGGTCCCCGACGGGGTCGCGCTGCCGTTGGTGAAGACCTTGACCTCGAATCCCGTGAGGTCGACGGGGAACGCGCCGGCGTTGAAGACCTCGAGTGCCTTGTTGCTCCCGCTGCCCTCGACGTATTCGGAAAAGAAGACGGCTCCGGTCGCGGCAGAAGGACCGGCGGCCAACGCGGCGGCGAGCGCGGCGCCGCCGAGCCGGTGAACGAGTCTCGTGTGCATGAAAACGGCCTCCCAGGGTGCGGTGTGGGAGGTGCCCGGGCCGTGGAGGGAGGGGGAAGCGCGGGCCGCCGACCTCTTCGGCCGACGGCCCGCAGTGGTGCTGTCGCCGCCAACCCTGGCCCGTCGCACCCCGGACCCGTTCCATCGGGTCCGGCGAAAAGTCTACGCCGGTCCGGTGGCTGCGGTGGATGGAGATTCCGCGACCGTGGCGTAGGAAGAATTTGACCGTTGCTCGGCCAATGGTCCGGGGGCTGCTTGCGCCCTCAGCAGATGCGGGGCAGCGGGTCGTCCTCGAGCTCGTCGAGCAGCCGCTCGCCGCCGAGCTCCGTCTCGAGGACGAGATGGGGCCTGGCCCCCGTTACGGTGCCAATCCTGCGCGCATCCCGGCCCTGGGGCAGCGCCTTCCAGGCCGAGAGGGCGTCAGCGGCGGCCTCCGGGGCGACGACGGCGACGACCCGCCCCTCGCAGGCGAGGTAATAGGGGTCGTAGCCGAGCATCTCGCAGACCGAGCGCACGGGGTCGCGCACCGGGATCTCGGGCTCGCGGACGCGTACCCCGCGGCCGGTTGCCTGGCAGATTTCGTGCAACACGGTGGCGAGCCCGCCGCGGGTCGGGTCGCGCATGAAACGCAGGCCGTCCAGGGGGAGGAGGGCCTGGGTCAGCGGCAGCACGCTCGCCGCGTCCGACTGCAGGTCCCCCCGCAGGCCGAACTGCTCCCGGGCGAGCATCACGGCGATGCCGTGGTCCCCGACCGGACCGCTGACCAGGATCGTGTCGCCCTCGCGGATGCGGTGCAGCCCCAGCTCCACGTGGCGCGGGCGCAGGCCGACGCCGGTCGTGGCCAGGTAGATCCCGCCGCCCTCGCCGCGGCGCACCACCTTGGTGTCGCCGGCGGCCACCCGCACGCCCACCTCGCGCGCGGCGCGGGCCAGACTCGCCACGACGCGTTCCAGCAGGGCGATCTCGGTCCCTTCCTCGATGAACGCGTTCAGGCTGAGATACAGCGGGGTCGCGCCGGAAACGGCCAGGTCGTTGGTGGTGCCGTGCACCGCGAGCATGCCGATGTCGCCGCCCGGGAATTCGATGGGCTGAACCGTGAAGCCGTCGGTGGTGAACATCAGCTGCCCGTCCCCCCGCGGCACGTCGATCGGCACCGCGTCGGCGTGCACGTCCAGATCGGGGTTGGCCAGGTGGCGGGCGAAGACCTCTTCGATCAACTCCCGCATGAATCGCCCACCGTTTCCGTGGGCCAGCGCGATGTGGGTGTCCTGCATGGTGGGAACCTTATCACAAGGGGCTCAGGGCCGTGCCCTGGCGCCGTATTCGATGACCTGGCCGAAGCTGATGCCGCCGTCGTTCGGGGGGACCTCGCGGTTCAGGTGCACGCGGAACCCCGCCTCGGTGAGGAAGAAGGCCGCCCGCTCCGTCAGCAGCCGGTTCTGGAAGACGCCGCCGCAAAGCCCCACGTCCGCCACCCCCGTCTCCTCGCGCACCGCGCGGGCGACGGCCGCCGCGACCCGTGCCAGGCTGTCGTGGAGCCCGCCGGCCCGCTCTTCCACCGGCCGCGCGTCGTCCGTCAGCCAGTCGACGAGCGGCGCCCAGTCGGCGACCCACGTGTCCCCCTGCCGCACGAGGGGCAGCTCCGGGCCCCGGGCCTCGGGGTCCGCGATTGCCTCGAGCCCCATGGGCCCCTGTCCCTCGTAGCTGGCCGTCAGGACGCGCCCGGTCAGGGCAGCGGCGGCGTCGAAGAGCCGGCCGACCGCCGAGGTCTCGGGGGCGTTGAGGCCCCGGGCCCAGGCGTCCCGTACGAGGTCGGCCCCGGCCGGGGCGCGTGGCCAGTCCCGGCCCGAGGTCCAGCAGAGGCTCGCGGCGCTGCGCCACGGCTCCCGCGCCGCCCGCTCGCCCCCCGGAAGCCGGAACCGGCGGAAGGTGGCGACGCGGCGCCAGGCGCCAGGGTGGCCCAGGAAGGACTCGCCGCCCCAGAGGGTGCCGTCCTCGCCGAGACCGACGCCGTCCCAGGTGAAGACCAGGCAGGGGCGATCGACCCCGGCCTCGGCCACCAGGGCCGAGGCGTGGGCGTGGTGGTGGAGGACCGCGGCCGACGGCAGTCCCTGGCGAGAGGCCCAGCGGGTCGTGGCGTACCCCGGGTGGGCGTCGTGGACGAGGACCTCGGCGCGAACCCCGTAGAGCTCCTGCAGATCGCCCGTCAACTGCTCGAGGACGGAGAGGCTGCGGGGTGTCCCCATGTCGCCGATGTGGGGTGACACCACGACGCGGTCCTCCCACGCCAGCGCCACCGTGTTCTTCATGTGGGCGCCGAGCGCCAGCAAAGGGCGCGCCAGACGAAGGGGGAGGTGGAGCTCGAGCGGGGCGGACCCGCGGCCGATGCGCAGCGGGCGCGGCGCCCCGGCGGCCGAGCGGAACACCGGGTCGTCGGCAGGGCGCAGGATGGGCCGGTCGTGGTGCAGGAAGGCGTCCGCGACCCTGGCGAGTCGCTCTTCCACCTCCTGACCCCGGGTGAGCACGGGCTCCCCGCTCAGGTTGGCCGAGGTGGCCACGAGGGGTCCGCCGAAGTCCCGCAGGAGGAGGTGGTGCAGCGGGCTGTAGGGGAGCATGACCCCGACCTCCGCGAGCCCCGGCGCGATCCCGGAGGACAGGGTGTCCCGGGCCCTGCGCCGGGCGAGGACGATGGGTCTCAGCGGACCGCGCAGGAGCTCGGTCTCCTGCGCCGTCAGCTCGACCGCCTCCCGCACCGCCGCCAGCCCGTCCGCCCCCTCGAGCGGAAACATCACCGCGAGGGGCTTGTGCGGGCGGGGTTTGCGTGCCCGGAGCCGGGCCACGGGTGCGTCGAGGCGGGCATCGCACATCAGGTGATAGCCCCCGATCCCCTTCACGGCGACGACCTGACCGGCGCGCAGGGCCTCGACGCAGGCCGAGAGGGCGGCGGCGGTGTCCGTCACGGAGGCCCCGTCGTGGGCGTGATAGGTCAGCCGCGGCCCGCAGACGGGACAGGCGACCGGCTCGGCGTGAAAACGCCGGTCCATGGGGTCTGCATATTCCCGCGCACAATCGGGGCAGAGCGGGAAGCCGGCCATCGAGGTGTGCGGGCGGTCGTAGGGCAGGCGCGCGATCAGCGTGTAGCGCGGCCCGCACTGGGTGCAGTTGATGAAGGGGTAGCGGTACCGGCGGTCTCCCGGGTCCTCCAGCTCCGCGAGGCAGGCGTCGCAGGTGAAGTAGTCCGGCGGCACGTGAATTCGCGTGTCCGCGGATTCCTCGCTCGGGAGGATGACGAAGGACTCCAGGGGGGCAGGGGACACGGGGATGCTCTCCCGTACCTCGGGCCGGGCGAGCGGTGGCGCCTGCCGGACCAGGTCGTGGCCGAAGGCCTCCAGATCGGGGCCGTTCCCCTGCGCCAGGACCTCCACCTGGCCGCGCTGGTTCTGGACCCAGCCGGTGAGGTGGTAGCGGTGGGCCAGACGATAGACGAACGGTCGGAAACCGACCCCCTGAACGCGCCCCGCCAGGACCCAGCGCCGCGCCTCCAGGGGAGATGGGCTGGGGGCTCGCTTCTTCAAGCCGCGGGGTTGTCCCGGACTCCGCCGGACCACCAGATCCGGCACGCGCCCTCGTCCGACACCATGCAGGGTCCGACGGGGGTCCGTGGCGTGCACGCCTTGCCGTACAGGCGGCACTCGTTGGGGTAGATGCGGCCCAGGACGACCTTCGCGCAGTCGCAGCCGGGGGGCATCTCGCCCGCGCGCTTCCGGCTCGCGTCGGCGTACGAGGGGAAGACCCGGCGGGCGTCGCGCGCGGCGAGCGCCGGGCGCAGCGCGTAGCCGGACGCGGGGATGACCCCGATCCCGCGCCAGGCCGCGTCGACCACCTCCATCGCCTCGGCCAGGTGGCGGCGGGCGGTCGGGTTGCCCCCCGGGCGAACGACCTCGGGGTAGCAGTTGTCCAGGAACCGCCGCCCGTCCAGGAGCTGGCGCAGGGTCGAGTACATCGCCGCCAGCAGGCTGGCCGGGGTGAACCCCGCGATGGCCGCCGGCAGGCCGTGCCGGTCGACGACGAACTGCCACTCCTCCGGCCCCATGACCGTCGCGACGTGTCCCGGGGCGATGAGGCCGTCGAACCCTGGCGTCCCGGAGTCGAGGAGCATCGCGACGGCCGGCCACGTGAGCCGTCCCGACAGGAGCATCAGCAGGTTTTCGGGTGCGCCCTGCACCAGCAGGGAGGCCACTGGCGCCATGGTGGTCTCGAACCCGGCGGCGAAGAACACCACCCGCCGGCCGGGGTTGGACGATGCGATGGCCGCGGCCTCCTGGGGCGAGGCGATGGGCCGGATGTCGGCGCCCGCCGCCTTGGCCTGCTCCAGCGAGCGGGCCTCGCCCCGGGGCACGTTGACCGGAACGCGCAGCATGTCGCCGAACGCCACCAGCGTGACGTCCTCGTGGAGCGCGACCTGAATGGCCTCGTAGACGTCCTCTTCGGGGCAGATGCACACCGGACAGCCGGGGCCGGGGATCAATTCGACGTCCCGCGGGAGCGCGGCGCGCAGCCCGGCCATGGTGATCGACCGCTCGTGGCCGCCGCAGACGTTCATGAGCCGCACGCGCCGGCGCAGCGGCAGGGCACGGATCCGCTCGAGCCAGAGCCGGGCCTCCTCGGCCACCGGGCCTAACCTCCGGGCCGGGGGGGCGGCGCCAGGCGCCCCGCGTGCCCGTGCCCCTGTTCGTGCGCCTGGTGCAGGTGTTCCCCGTCGGGTTGGATGGCGGGCCGCCGGGTCTCGCCGCGGGCGACCCGCTCCCGGTGCGCGGTGACCTCGGAGCGCAGCCAGCCGATCCAGCGGTCCATCCCCGGTCCCTTGCGGGCGGAGAGGGAGACGACGGGGGCCTCGCTCGCCAGCGCGCGAACGTGGCGCTCGGCGCGCTCGGGGGAGAAGTCGTCCAACACCGCGAGGAGATCGGTCTTGGTGAGCAGCACCAGGTCGGCTGCCCGGAACATCACGGGGTACTTCGCGGGCTTGTCGTCGCCCTCGGTCACCGAGAGGAGGATGACGTTGCGGTGCTGGCCCAGATCGAAGCTCGCCGGGCAGACGAGGTTGCCCACGTTCTCGATGAACAGGATGTCGAGACCGGGCAGATCGACCTGGTGCAGCGCGTCGTGGACCATGTGGGCGTCCAGGTGGCAGGCGCTCCCGGTGCAGATCTGGACCGCCGGCACGCCGCGGGCCCGGATCCGCTCGGCGTCGTTCTCGGTCTCCAGGTCCCCCTCGACCACCGCGATGCGCATCTCGCCGCTCAGGGCCGAAATGGTGGCCTCCAGGAGCGCGGTCTTGCCGGCCCCCGGCGAGGACATCAGGTTCACCGCGAGCACGCCGTGGCTGTCGAAGTGGGCGCGGTTGTGGGCCGCCAGGCGATCGTTCTCGGACAGCAGTCCCTGCAGCACGTGCACCGCGACGCGCCCGTCCGGCGCCCGGTAGAGCTTGCCCTCGGGCTCGAGCAGGTGCCGGTTGCCCGGCGTCACGTTGCAGCCACAGGTGTCACACATCGCGAGCTGTCCTCGGGGGTGGGTGAGAGACGGACTACGCGGGGGCGGCGGACGCGGTGATCAGCTCCACGCGCGCCAGCAGCATCTCGTCCCCGCTCCGCACCTCGGTTCGGTAATCGCCGCAGGCCGGGCAGACCAGGCGGTTGGGCGGGACCTCCGCCTCGTGGCCACAGGTCCGGCAGCGCACGGTGACCGGGGACCCCTCCACGTCGAGCCGCGCGCCCTCGGCGACGGTGCCGGCCGCAGCCATGGGGAAGGCCGTCGTCAGGAGGGCGGGCTCGACCCCCGAGAGGGGCCCGACCCGCAGCAGGATGCGCTCCACACCTGTGGCGCGGTGCTCGCGCGCGATGTCGACCACCTGCTCGATCAGGGCCTGACAGACCGAGAGCTCATGCATCCGCGGCGGCCAGCATCAGGTCGTACATCTCCCAGGCCGACCGCGCCTCCTCCTCGGTCATCTTCTGCAGCGCGTAGCCCACGTGGACCATGACGTGGTCGCCCGGCTCGACGGGCTCGTCCTGGAGCATGAAAAGGCTGACCTCGCGCTCGATGCCCTTGGCCTCGCAGCGAGCGTTGAAGCCGTCCACCTCGAGAACCTTCATGGGGATGCCCAGGCACATCGCGACCTCCGGTGGCCGTCACGGCGGTGAGAGTCTCTTTCCGGCGCTTCTTAACAAGGATTAATTCACTTGTGAAGCGGCTGGCGGCAATATTAGCACCTGCTGTTACGTCGGCCAAAATATCCCTTGGGCGGTTCCCAGCGGGCGGCGGAGACTCCGGTCTCTGCGCCGGGAGGGAGCGGGTGGGGAGTCTTGGGCGGAAGGGTGGCCGGCCCGGGGTGGCGGACGGCGCCGGGCGGGCGGGTCGGCGGGTCCATGCAGGGGTCAGGAGGTGAGGTGACGGAGGACGGGAGTCGCACAGGTCGTACGGTGGAGGGTGCTGGAACGCCAGCGCCGGGAATGCGCACGCTGGTGCTCGGGGTGGGCAACCGGCTTCTGACCGACGAGGGCACCGGGGTGCACGTGGTAGAGTTCCTGGCGCGGGAGCACCCGGGTCACGAGGACATCACCTACCTCGACGGCGGTACCCTCAGCTTCACCCTGGCAGGCCCCATCGAGGACCACGATGCGCTGGTCGTGGTGGATGCCGCGCAGCTGATGGCGGCGCCCGGCACCATTCAGGTGTTCGTCGGCGAGGACATGGACCGGTTCCTCGGCCGAGCGAAGCTCAGCGTGCACGAGGTAAGCCTGGTGGACCTGATGGACATCGCGCGGCTGACCGACCACCTGCCGGCCCGTCGTGCGCTGGTCGGGGTCCAGCCTGCGGCGATGGGGTGGGGGAACGACCCGACGCCGGTCGTGGCGAAGGCGGTCCCCGAGGCAGCGGCCCGGGTTCTCGAAATCATCCGGGGCTGGCAGGCCGAGGCAAGGCCCTCTCTTTGATCTGGGTCATGCTATGACCCGTGGGGGACGTCTATAAATGCGTATCTGTCTTAAGGCTAATATACCGTGAGTAGTCTCGACGCCATCGGCGTCCGGGTCGAAGGGCCGGACTTGAAGGCCCTTGCCCGGCGGAACGCCGAGCCGATCCTGCACGAAATCCGCCATGCGCTGGCGAGGCTCCTCGAATCCGGAGAGGAGACCGTCATCGACCTCCGTGGCCTGCCGCTGAGCGACTTCGACCAGGACTTCCTGGTCGGCGAGCTCGGTGTGGGCGAATTGGAGTGCCGGCTGGACGCGCTCGGCAAGAGCGTGATTCAGGAGACGGCTTACCATGGGGTCTGGCTGGTGACCCACTTCAACGCCGGTGAGCAGATCATCGGGCGGTTCGTCGAGGTCACCTTCGTCCCCGCCATTCTGAAGTCCGACCCGATCGACATCCGGTCCGACCTGGATCGGTTGACGGAACGCCTTGCGGCAGGCCTGGAAGAGGGGTCTGCCGGAGAGGTAGACAGCCAGTGACACGACTGGCGCGCGACAGCTAGGAGAACGCGTAGATGCCATCGAACATGACGTTAGGCGAACGCCTGAGAAAACAAGGGGTGAGCCGGCGCGGCTTCCTGAAGTTCTGTGCCGCGACGGCGTCCATGATGGCGCTGCCGCCGACTGCCGTGTCCGCATTGGCGGCCGGCCTGGAAAAGGCCCGCCGGCCATCGGTGATCTGGCTCTCGTTCCAGGAGTGCACGGGATGTGCGGAGGCCATCACGCGCTCCGAGGCCCCGACGCTCGAGAACCTGATCTTCGACTACATCTCCCTCGACTATCAGCACACGATCATGGCGGCCTCGGGCGACGCGGCGGAGGCGGCTCGTGAGAAGGCGATGCACGAGAACGAGGGCAAGTACATCGTCATCGTCGACGGGGCGATCCCGCTGAAGGACGACGGGATCTACTCGACCATCGCCGGGATGACCAACCTGCAGATCCTGAAGGACACGGTGAAGCACGCGGCGGCGGTGATCTCGCTCGGCACCTGCGCGGCCTACGGCGGCATTCCGAAGGCGAGCCCCAACCCGACCGGGGCGGCGGCGGTGTCCGAGATCATCAAGGACAAGCCGATCATCAACGTTCCGGGCTGCCCGCCCATCCCCGTGGTCATCACGGGCGTGATTGCCCAGTACCTCGCCTTTGGCAAGCTGCCGGAGCTCGACGCGCTGGGTCGCCCCAAGGCCTTCTACGGCCAGAACATCCACGACCGTTGCTACCGCCGCCCGTTCTACGAGCGCGGCCTGTTCGCGGAGACCTTCGACGACGAGGGCGCGAAGGCGGGCTGGTGCCTGTGGAAGCTCGGCTGCAAGGGCCCCATCACGTACAACGCCTGCGCCGTCACGAAGTGGAACTACGGCACGAGCTTCCCGATCCAGGCCGGCCACGGCTGCATCGGCTGCTCCGAGCCGGACTTCTGGGACAAGGGCGGCTTCTACGAGCCGTTGTCCGCGGGGACGTTCTCGGCCGGCGGGCGGTTGGCGGCGGCTGCGGCGGTCGGCGTGGCGGTGGGCGTGGGCTCGGCCGTGCTGGCCCGCAACAGTCAGAAAGCCCTGCATCATAAGGAGGGAGCATGAGCCTCTTGGACTTCGCCCGCGGCCCGGCGCTCGAGTGGTCGCTCATCATCTTCGTGATCGGTGTGGTCTGGCGGCTCGCCGGTACCTTCCTGTTCAAGGGTCAGAAATACCTCTCGAAGCCGAAGGGCACGAAGTTCGTGAGCGCCGGCCTCATGGCCATCGCGAACAAGTCGTTCCCCCCGCACGAGCTGGAGAAGCGCATCACCTTCCAGCACTACACGGGCTACCTGTTCCACATCATGCTGTTCATCGTGGTCTTCCTGTTCGAGCCGCACATCGCCTTCTTCGACTGGGCGCTGGGCATCTCTTGGCCGGGCCTGCCGACGAACGTGATCACGTTCTCCTCGGCCGTGACCGTCATCATCCTGATCGCCCTCGGCATCCGGCGCGCGACCGACCCGGTGATGAAGAAGCTCACGACCATCGACGACTGGATCAGCTGGTTCCTCACCATCACGCCGTTCATCACCGGAATGATGGCCTTCGCGCACCAGAACATCGGCGTGCGTTACGAGGACCTGCTGGCTTTGCACATCCTGAACGTCTGCCTGCTTCTGATCTGGATACCCTTCGGGAAGTTGATGCACATGTTCCTGCTCTTCCCGGGCCGCTATCAGATGGGTGAGAAGTTCGAGTACAGGGGGGTCAAGGCATGAGCATGAACCAGGAGATGGAACAGACGTTCCAAATGTTCATGGGTATGGTGAACGAGCTCGGCACGCTCGCCAAGCCGGTCGACCTGCCCGACTCCGAGCGCATCGCGCGCGCCAAGAAGGTCTTCATGGAGAAGACCACCTGGGACATCGCGGCCGAGCTCGAGGGTTGCATCCACTGCGGGATGTGCGCCGAGGCCTGCCACTTCCGGGTCTCCTCCGGCGACCCCAAGTACACGCCGGCGCGCAAGTTCGAGTTGATGCGCACGGTGTACCGGCGGGAGATGAGCCCGATGCGCTGGGTCAACCGCCTGGTGATGCCGGACATCACCATGAAGGACCTGCAGGAGTCCGTCGAGCTGGTGTACGACTCCTGCACCCTCTGCGCGCGCTGCAGCATGATCTGCCCGATGGGGATCCACATCGCCGAGCTGGTCGAGTACCACCGCGAGGCGCTCGCCGCCGCGGGCATGGTGCCCGACGAGATGCTGGCGCTCGACCAGGAGCAGGCGGAGACGGGCCACATCTTCAACGCCGACCGGGAGGTCCTGAAGTTCAAGGTGGAGGAGCTGTCGCAGCAGTACAACGTGCCGATCCCCCTGGACAAGGAAGGCCAGGTGGACGTCATGATCCTGACGAGCGGCCTCGACCTGCACCTGTTCAACGACGCCATCGTCGGCACGGCCAAGATCTGCAACCACGCGAAGCTGAACTGGTCGTACTTCACCGACTCCTACGAGGGGGCCAACTTCGGCTTCATGAGCGGTGATGCGGGCAACCACAGGCTGGAGGTGTCCCGCGTGTACGAGGCGGCGGTCAAGCACGGCGCGAAGTACGTGGTCGCCCCGGAGTGCGGGCACGCCTACCCGGCGCTGCGCTTCTATGCCGCCGAGGCGCTCGGCAAGCCGCTGCCCTTCGACGTGCTGGCACCCTCCGAGTTCATCGCGATGCTGTACAAGGAGGGCAAGCTCAAGCTGAAGAAGCCCGAGGACCGCACGGTGGTGACCTTCCACGACCCCTGCAAGGTCGGGCGCCACGGCGGTGTCTTCGAGGGGCCGCGCGAGGTCCTGAAGGCCATGGGCCTCGAGGTCCGCGAGACCGACAGCAACCGCATGGTCAACATATGCTGCGGCGGTGGCGCTGCGGTGTTCCTGCTCCAGAACGCCAACGAGCTGCGGCAGAAGACCTTCGAGCTCAAGTACGAGGAGGTCAAGAAGACCAAGGCCGAAGCGCTGGTCGTGTCCTGTGGAAGCTGCCGCCTGAATTTCGAGCGGGGCAAGATGAACGCCGGCGAGGGTATGCCGGTCGACAGCTTTGCCCAGATCGTCGGCGACAACCTGGTCAGCTAGGACGTGCGACGGTGGTGCGCGGGGGGCTCGACCCCCCCGTGAACCGCCGGGCACGGACACCGAACGGAACGAGATCGAGAACAAGCCATGACAGAACGAGTCGTTGTCGACCCGATCACGCGCATCGAAGGCCACCTTCGGATCGAGGCCAAGATGGACGGCGGCAAGATCGCCGAGGCCTATTCCTCCGGCACGATGGTGCGCGGGATCGAGACCATCCTCCTCGGCAGGGACCCGCGTGACGCCTGGGCCTTCGTCCAGCGCATCTGCGGTGTCTGCACCCTGGTCCACGGGATGGCGTCCATCCGCGCCGTGGAGGACGCCCTGAAGTACCCGATCCCGGCGAACGCGAACCTGATTCGCAACCTGATGATCGGGGCCCAGTACATTCACGACCACGTGATGCACTTCTACCACCTGCACGCGCTGGACTGGGTGGACGTGGTCTCCGCGCTCAAGGCCGACCCCAAGAAGACCTCGGAAATCGCCCAGACGGTCACGCCGAACTGGCCGAAGTCCTCGCCGGGGTATTTCTCCGACGTCAAGAAGCGCCTGACGAACTTCGTGGAGTCGGGGCAGCTCGGCATCTTCGCGAACGGCTACTGGGGCAGCGCGGTCTACAAGCTGCCGCCCGAGGTCAACCTGATGGCGGTTGCCCACTACCTCGAGGCCCTGCAGTGGCAGCGCGAGGCGGTGAAGCTGCACGCGATCTTCGGTGGCAAGAACCCCCACCCGATGTTCGTGGTGGGCGGCGTGCCGACGCCGATCGACCCGAACTCGGACTCGGCTATCAACAGCGAGCGCCTCTCGCAGGTCCAGAACATCATCAAGTCCATGAAGGACTTCGTGGACCAGGTGTACGTTCCGGACACCCTGGCGATCGCCGGCTTCTACAAGGACTGGTTCGGCCGCGGCGAGGGCCTGGGCAACTTCCTGTCGTTCGGCGACTTCCCGGAGAAGGGGATCAACGACGCCAAGAGTCTCCTGATCCCGGCGGGTGTCATCCTGAACCGCGACCTGACCAAGATCCACCCGGTCGACCCGAGGGATCCGAAGCAGATCCAGGAGTTCGTCTCTCACTCCTGGTACGACTACTCGGTCGGCAAGGAGAAGGGGCTGCACCCGTACGAAGGCGAGACCACCTTCAACTACAAGGGGCGTGGCGGTCCGAAGGCTCCGTTCAAACAGTTGAACGTCGAGGACGGCTACTCCTGGCTGAAGTCGCCGCGCTGGAACGGAAAGGCGGTGGAGGTTGGACCGCTGGCCCGCGTGCTGGTGATGTACGCCTCCGGCAACCCCCAGGCCAAGGAACTGGTCGACATGGCGTTGAAGAAGCTCGGCGCGGAGCCGCGGGCGCTGTTCTCGACCCTGGGCCGTACCGCGGCCCGGACGCTCGAGTCCGCGATCATCGCGAGCCACATGCAGACCTGGTACGACAACCTGGTGGCCAACATCAAGGCCGGCGACACCAAGACGTTCAACTCCGACCTGTGGGATCCCGCCACCTGGCCCAGCGAGGCGAAGGGTGTGGGCTTCATGGAGGCGCCGCGCGGTGGCCTCGCCCACTACATCGTCATCAAGGGCGGCAAGATCGACAACTACCAGGCCGTCGTGCCGAGCACCTGGAACGCCGGTCCGCGTGACGGGCAGGGCCAGGCCGGTGCCTACGAGGCCGCGCTTCAGGACAACCACGAACTGCTCGACCCGAAGCAGCCTGTGGAAATCCTGCGCACCATCCACAGCTTCGACCCCTGCCTGGCCTGTGCGGTGCACCTGGCGGGTGAGGACGGCGAGGAGTTGGTGAAGGTGAAGGTGCGGTAAGGTAGAAGCCGCAGACGGGAAGTAGGGCGCCCTGCCCCACCCGCGAAGGTGGGGCAGGGCGTTTCGTTTTCGGCCCCCTCACTCGCGAGGTGCCCCGACGTGACCCGAATCGACGTGTTCAATGGCGATGCGGACGGCATCTGCGCCCTGCAGCAGATCCGGCTGGCCGAGCCGGGGGAGAGCGTCCTGGTGACGGGTGTCAAACGGGACATCGCGTTGCTCGACCGGGTCACCGCCCGGCCCGGGGACGAGGTGACGGTCCTCGATGTGTCCCTCGACCGCAACCGTGACGCCCTGACTCGCCTGCTCGCGGCGGGAGCGAAGGTTCGCTATTTCGACCATCACTTTGCCGGGGAGGCGATCGAGCACCCCGCGCTTCTGCTGCGCATCGACCCGTCGCCCACCCGGGGGACCAGCCTGCTGGTGGACGAGTACCTCGGCGGTGCGCACCGGGCCTGGGCCGTGGTCGGGACCTTTGGTGACAATCTGGACGAGAGCGCGGTCCGCGCGGCCGCCCCGCTCGGTCTCAGTGCGCAGACGACGGGCCGGCTGCGCGAGCTGGGCGTGCTGCTCAACTACAACGCCTACGGCGAGCGCGTGGAGGACCTCCACGTGCATCCGGCCGAGGTCTTCCGCCGTCTCGCCCCCTACCCGGACCCCCTGACGTTTGTCGCGAAGGACCCGCTCTTCACCTTGCTGCGGGAAGGGTATGCGGCAGACCGGGATCGGGCGGCGGCCCTGCGGCCCGTGCTGGAAACCCCGAGGGTGGCCGTCTACGTCCTGCCTGCGGAGACCTGGGCACGGCGGGTGAGCGGGGTCTACGCGAACGACCTGGCGCGTGGGGCGCCCGGGCGCGCCCACGCGCTGGTGACGAGACGCCCGGAAGGGGGTGCAGTCGTGAGCGTTCGTGCCCCGCTCTCCCACAGCGTGGGTGCCGACGCCCTTTGCCGGCGGTTCCCGACCGGGGGGGGACGTCAGGGGGCTGCGGGCATCAACGACCTGCCCGAAGAGCGCTTCGACGACTTCGTGCGGGCCTTCGTGGAGGCGTTCGGTTAGCCCCCCGCGGGCGGGCGCCAGCCCTCCAGGATCTCGAGGCAGGCCCGATTCATCTCGCGGGCCCTCTCTTCGCTGTCCGCCTCGTTGTAGCAGCGCAATTCCGGCGCGTTCCCGGAGGGGCGCAGGTGTGCCACCTCGCCGCTGGCAAAGTTGACCCGCAGGCCGTCCGTGGCGTCCACGGCCGCCACGGGCCCGAACAGCCCCCGGAAGGCGCGCTCGATCGCGGCGTGGTCGCGGGCGGTGTTCCCGGTCTGAAGCGCACCCAATCGCTGGCGGCTCAGTTCGGTGGGGAAGTCCTTCAACCGGTCGCTGGCGGTGAAACGCGGGGGCAGGGAGTCCGCGAGGGCGGACACGGGCACCGCGCGCAGCCGGCTCGAGTGCAGCAGGGCGAGGACGACGACCAGGGCATCGCGCGTCGGCAGGGGTTCGAGGCGCCGACCGTCGGCCTCGAACGGGCTTGCCGTCAGGAATCCCCCGTTGGCCTCGTAGCCCACGACCCGGTCCTCGCCCTCGTCGACGGCGCGGAGCATGGCCTCGACGACGTAGGGTGACCCGATCCGGGTCCGGAGCACCCGACGGAAGCGCCCGCAACGCTCGGCGACCGTATTGCTGCTGACGGGTGTCACCACCACCCTGGCGCCCAGATACTCCGCGCAGAGGACCCCCGCGACGTCGCCCCGCAGCCAGTGTCCCCGTTCGTCGGCGAGGAGGGGGCGGTCTGCGTCACCATCGGTGGAGACGATGGCGTCCAGGCGGGCCTCCCGGGCCCAGCGGAGTGCGAGCTCCACGTCCTCGGCGCGCACCGCCTCGGTGTCCACCGGGACGAAGGTTTCGGAGCGGCCGAGGGGTACCGCCTCTGCCCCGAGTGCGGCCAGGACTTCGCCGAGCAGGTCCCGACCCACCGAGGAGTGCTCGTAGACACCGACGCGCAGCCCTTCGAGGCAACCGGGGGGAAAGAAGCCGAGATACCGCCCGACGTAGGCTCGCCGGGCGCCTTCCTCCACGGGCGGGATTGCGGCAGGGGCCCCCGTGAGCGCCCCGGCAGGGTCGAAACGCCCCTCCGGCACCTCGACTCTCTGGCCCCGGATCCCCTGCTCGTCGGCCTTGGAGATCTCGCCGTCGGCGCGGTTGAACTTGATCCCGTTGCGGTCGTCCGGGATGTGGCTACCGGTCACCATCACCGACGGGACCCCTTGTCGCAGTCCGTACCAGGCGAGTGCAGGGGAGGGAATGCGCCCGCAGTGCACGGGGCTCATGCCCGCGTCGCGGATGGCCTGGACGACGGCCGCCATGATTCGCCCCGTGCTCGGTCGCAGGTCCCCGGCCACGGCGACGCGGTCCATCGCGCCCCCGGACCCTCCGAGCTGTTGCAGGAAGGCGCGGGTGTACAGGTAGCAGACCTCGTCGGTCATCGCGCTCACCAGGCCGCGTGCCCCGCTGGTGCCGAAACCGACGCCGGACTGCTCCATGAGGTGGGCGATGGAAACCGCTCGAGCTGGATGGTTCATGGGACGGATCCCCGGCGTGGCTGCCCGGATTCTAGCAGCGGCAGTCCCGGCCGGCAGGCGGCGCTCAAAGCTTTGCCGGCCCTGCCGATAGCACGGGGGTATTCGACCACTCGCCACGTCGCGCCATGGATGCGTTGGTCCAGTCGGTAATCCTCGGGATTCGCTCAGACCTCGCAGCGGGCCGGCTCGTGCTCCCGTCGCTCCCGGAGATCACCTTCCAGGTGGCCAGGCTCCTCGACGACCCGAGCTCCAGTGGTGAGGCAATCGCGGCGCTGGTGGGGAAGGACCCGGCGCTGAGCGCCCGCTTCCTGCGCCTCGCGAACAGCGCCTACTTCCCCGGGATGCGGCCCGTGGCGGACCTTCGCCGGGCCATCGTGCGGCTCGGCCACAAGGTCATCAAGCACCTGATCACGACCCTCGCGGTCTCCAAGCTCTACGACGTGCGTGCGCATCCCGCGGCCAGACCGCACCTGGTGGAGCTCTGGCAGCAGAGCACCATGGTGGCCAGCCTTTCGGAGGTGATGGCCCGCCGGCTTGGTCACCTCGAGGCCGAGGTCGCGATGCTCGCGGGGCTCGTTCACCGCATCGGGGCGCTTCCCGTGATCGTACGAGCGGAGCGTACCCCGGAAGTCCTGGCCGACCGTGCCCGGGTGCGTGAGCTGCTCGGGCAGGTCCAGCGCGAGGTGGGAGCGGCGGTCGTCGCCCAGTGGCGTTTCCCGCCCGAGCTCGTCGCGGTCGTCGTGGAGCACGAGGACGCGACCCGCGAGAGCCCTGGCCTCGCGGACTACGTGGACCTCGTTCAGGTGGCCAGCCTGCTCACCTACCGCGGCACGGACCACCCCTGGGCGTCGCTGCCCTGGGCGAGCGTGCCGGCCACTCTGGCGGTCGGTCTCGAGGAGAATGAGGTGGAAAGCCTGCTGGGGTATGCGGGCGCGCGCGTCGGGGAGCTGCGCCGCCTCCTCGGGCCCCAGTCGGCGGCATCGGTCGCCGGCAGCCCGGTGCGCCGCCAGGCGGCCGGCTAGGAGAGGGACCGAATACCGTTTAGCGCAATCCAGTGACGATGTGAGGGTTGGTCCCCTCGGCAGGGCAAGGCGTAAAATCCCGCTGCATGGTGTACGGGATATGACGCCCCCTCCGGTTCGCGGTCCCCACTGGGTTCAGGGCCCCTGCAGGCCCCTCTGCGCATGGTGACGTCCCGGGATTGCACCCTCTTCGTCCTCAGGAGGCCCGGGGCGTTCCTGCTGCGGGCGCTGCTCGGCTTCAAGCGCAACCAGGGGCTGCTGCTCTCCGGGGCCGTCGCCTACTACACCCTGCTCTCCATCGTTCCCCTGTTTGCGCTGCTGCTCGTCGGGCTCTCGCATTTCGTCGAGGAGCAGACGCTGCTCGCGACCATGGGGCGCTACATGGAGCTCATGGCGCCCGGTTCGGCAGGGGCCGTGACGGAGCAGGTGCGCGCCTTCATCGCCAACCGGCACGTGGTTGGCACGGTCGGGATCGTGGTCCTGCTGTTCTTCAGTTCCGTCGCCTTCAGCGTGATGGAGAGCGCGATGAGCGTCATCTTCATGCACCGGGAAGGGGTTCGGAGCAGACACTTCCTGGTCTCGGCCATCATCCCCTATCTGTTCATCCTGCTCCTGGCGGTGGGGGTTTTGCTGGTCTCTTTGATCGCCGGGGCCCTGCAGACCCTGGAAGGGCGGGAACTGGTCTTGTTCGGCCAGCACTGGTCGCTCCAGGGCAGCGCGGCGCGTGTCCTGTATCTGCTGGGAATGGTCGGGCTCATCCTGATGCTCACGGCACTCTACGTGATCATGCCAGTGGGGCGGACGGCGTTTCGCCACGCCCTCGTCGGGGGCACTACCGCGGCCGTGCTCTGGGAGATCACCCGCCACGTGCTCGTCTGGTATTTCTCGAACCTCTCTCTGGTGAACGTGGTGTACGGGTCGCTCGCCACGTCGGTGGTCGCCCTCCTCAGCTTCGAGGTGGCAGCGATCATCCTGCTGTTCGGGGCGCAGGTCATCGCGGAATTCGAGTGCAGTGTGCGCGAGCGGTGCCTCACCGGCCGGCAGGGCGAGGAGACGGGCCAGGGGGGAACCCCTGCACCCTAGCAGGGTCGAAGCGGGCAAGCGCACCTCCCCCGAGCTGGGCTGTCCACCGTGTCGAGGGCGGCTACACTGCCCCGGCCTCCCGGGATATTCCCTAACCCACTGAATGAAAGAGCTTTCGGGCGAGAGCCGCCTACGGTTCGGCAGACCCGGCGTGATCCGTGTCACCACACGGGCCCCGTGCCGTGTCGGTCCGCTTGACAAGATCGATTTACGGTCTTGAGAAGATCGTACAAGACATTGATAGGGAAGGGTCTTTCAGGAGACTGGTGTGGAATCTGCAGAGGGCTGCGGGCCGGTGCAAAATGGGTTCCCGTCTCCGATGGCGCCCGGGCGCCGGCCGGGACAGCCCACTCCATCGGCACTCGCCCCCATGACAGAACTCGCCCGCTCAGCTCATCCCCACTCCCGGCTCAGGACGGCCGAGGCGGCAGGGCTGCGCCCGCATTGCGGTCCGGGGATTTCCGGGCGGGTGTTCCAGGGCCATGGCTGAGCCGCGCCTCATCCTGGTCGCCCTCGAGGCGTCCGCCGACCGGTCGCTGGCGGTGCTTGTGCTCCGCCAGGCCTTTCCGGAAGACCGGGTCGAGGAGGTCGCGGACCCCATCGCCTTCGGCGAGGCACTGGCGGGCCCGGCCCCTTCGGCATTGGTGACGGCCCTGGGTTTTTCGTGGGCCGAAGGACCGAGGGTCCTCGCGGCGGTTCGCAGGCGGCACCCCGGCGTGGTCTCCGTGGTCTTCGACCTCCCGCCTGCGGAGCACGTGGCTGCGCGATTGTCCGAGATGGGCGTCGACCGGTACGTGCGCCGCGACAGCGCGGGCTATCTGGAACTGCCCGTGGCGCTGCGCGAGGCCTGGGCGCGGGCGGAGGCCCGGCGCAGTGGCGACGATGCGGAACAGGTCTTCCGGCGCCTGGTGGAGGACGCGCCGATCGGTCTGTTCTCGGCCACTCCGAACGGCGTGCTCACCCGGGCCAATCCGTCGTTCGCCCGGGTCCTCGGGATGGCGCCCGGCACCCCCCTGCTGGGGAGGTCCCTGCGCGAGGTCCTGAGTGGCGCGCTGCCCGACCTCGCCCCGAGCCTGCCCGAGGACCTGCGCCGGGGGGTCCACGAGCCCGAGGTCCGCCTCGCGACGCAGACCGGTGACGTGCGCTGGGTCGGGGTGGATGTCTGGGGTGTGCGGGAGCAGGACGGTACCTTGCTGCGGCTGGACGGCGCCGTTCAGGACGTCACGTCGGCGCGTGCGGAGTCCGCGCGCTCCGCTGGGACGGGGGAGGCTGGGTGGGACTCCTCCCGGGCCGAGCTGGAGCAGTTGGCCTACGCCGTGTCCCACGACCTTCAGGAGCCGTTGCACGTGCTCTCACGCCATGCCCACATCCTGGCGGAGCGCTATGCAAAGCGGCTGGACGCCGAAGGGGAGCGCTTCCTCGGCAACCTGGTGGGCAGCTCCGACCGCATGCAGGCGATGCTCGACGGGATCCTCGAGTACGCCCGGGCCGGGCGGGAGGGCCGAGCCCTGGCGCCGGTCGACTTCAACCGGGCGCTGGAGGAGGCGCTGGAGAACCTGCGTGCCCGAATCGAGGAGACGGGTGCCGACGTCCGTCACACGACCCTCCCGGTCCTGCCGGGGGAGTATCGGCAGGTCGTGCAGCTGTTTCAGAATCTGGTCGGAAACGCATTAAAATTCCGGGGGACCGAGGCACCGAGGGTCATCGTCGGGGCGCGGGAGCGGGAGTCCGACTGGCGCTTCGCGGTCAAGGACAACGGCATCGGGATCGACCCCAAGTTTCAGCAGCGGATCTTCGGGATGTTTCAGCGCCTGCACACCGCAGAGGAGTACCCGGGCACGGGGGTCGGTCTCGCCCTGTGCAAGCGGATCGTCGAGCGCCACGGCGGGGAGATCTGGGTGCACTCCACCCCGGGGGAGGGGGCCACGTTCTTCTTCACGATTCCCAAGCAGGTGCCCGCTCCAGGCAAAGAGGAAGCGGACCCCTCATGACGACCGAGCGCCCCAACGCCCCCGGGAGTGCGATCCGGGTTCTGCTGGTGGAAGACAGCGCGGCAGAGGCGGACCTGGTTCGGGACATGCTCGGGCGGGAGGGTGCGGGCTCGTTCACCGTCACCCACGTCCAGCGGCTGGCCCTGGCAGTCCCTCACCTGCGTGCCGGTGGCGTGGACCTGGTCCTTCTCGACCTGAATCTGCCGGACAGCGTGGGGCTCTCGGGCTTCGAGGAGCTGCATCCGATTGCCCCCGCGACTCCCTTCATCATCCTCACGAACGTCCAGAACGAGTCCGTTGCGGCGCGCGCGGTGCGCATGGGCGCCCAGGACTACTTGATCAAGCGTGAAGTGAACGAGCGGACCCTGGCTCGCGCCATCCGGTACTCGGTGGAGCGTCAGCGGGCCGAAGAGGCGCTGCGCGCAAGCGAGGAGCGCTACGCCCTCGCAGTGAACGGCGCCAACGACGGGTTGTGGGATTGGAACCTCTCGCGCGACACCGTCTATTTCTCGCCCCGCTGGAAGGCCATCCTCGGGTATGGCGAGGCCGAGGTGGGGGACCGGGTGAACGAGTGGCTCGACCGGGTCCACCCGGAGGACCTGGAGCGGCTGCGCGCCGCACTGTCCGAGCACCTGGAGGGCCGGACGCCCCATTTCGAGTGCGAGCATCGGGTGCTCAACCGCACCGGTGAGGTCCGTTGGGTGCTGACCCGCGGCCTTGCGGTGCGCGACGCCGCGGGCGTCGCCTATCGGCTCGCCGGCTCGCTGTCGGACATCACGGCACGCAAGCTGGCCGAAGAGCAGTTGCTCCACGATGCGTTCCACGACGCCCTGACCGGGCTCGCCAACCGTGCGCTGTTCCTGGACCGGCTCGAGCAGACCTTGCGCCAGCACCGCCGCGACCCCGAGAGGGTCTTCGGGGTGCTGTTCTTCGACCTGGATCGGTTCAAGAACATCAACGACAGCCTGGGGCACAGCGTGGGCGACCAGTTGCTGGTGGAGGTCGCCAGGCGCCTCGAGCGCTTCCTGCGTCCCGGGGACACCGTGGCGCGGCTCGGCGGGGACGAGTTCGGGGTGATCCTCACGGACATCGCGGGCGTCGCCGGGGCGACCCACGTCGCCGAGCGCATCCACGAACTGCTCGGGCAGGTGTTCGTCATCGGAGACCAGGAGGTCTTCACCTCCGCGAGCATCGGCGTCGCGATGGTCTCGGAGAAGTACGAGCGGCCGGAGGAGCTCCTGCGGGACGCCGACCTCGCCATGTACCGCGCGAAGCAGGGGAGCGCGGGGTGCTGTGAGGTGTTCGACAGCAACATGTACGAGAGCGCCGTGGCGCTGCTCAAGCTCGAGACCGACCTGCGCCGGGCCGTCGAGCGCGAGGAATTCATGGTGCACTATCAGCCGATCGTGGCGGTCGACGATGGTCGCATCCTGGGGTTCGAGGCGCTGGTGCGCTGGCGCCACCCGGAGCGTGGGCTGGTGCTCCCCGACCAGTTCATTCCCGCCGCGGAGGAGACCGGGCTGGTGGTTCCCATCGGTTGGTGGGTGCTGCGCACGGCCTGCCGCCAGACGCACGAATGGCAGCAGATGTTTCCGCTCGACCCGCCCCTGTCCATCAGTGTGAACATCTCCGGCAAGTTGTTCCTCGCACCCAACATGTCCGGCCGCTTGCTGGCGATCCTGGAGGAGTCGCGGCTGCCGCCCGAGAGCCTGCGGCTCGAGATCACCGAGAGCGCGATCATGGACCACCGGGACGCCGCGGTAGCCGAGCTGACGCGGCTGCGGGCTGCCGGCGTGAAGCTGCACATCGATGACTTCGGTACGGGGTATTCTTCCCTGACCTACCTGCAGCGCTTCTCCTACGACTCGCTCAAGATCGATCGTTCCTTCGTGAGCGGAATGCGCCAGGAGGAGGAGGGGACCGAGCTCGTGAGGGCCATCGTCGCGTTGGGCAAGATGCTCAACATGAACGTCATCGCCGAAGGCGTGGAGACGCCCGAGCAATATCGCTGGCTGCTGGCCATGGAGTGCCCCGAGGCCCAGGGGTTCTGGTTCTCCAAGCCTCTCGATCGCACCGCGGTCGCGCGCCTCCTGCAGGCAAGACCGACCCTCGTCAACTGAGGTTCAGCGCACGCTCCGCGGCCGCGGCCGCGCGGAGGAGACATGGAACGGGGTACCCGCTGGACACTCGCGGTCGTCGGGGCGGCGGTCGGGTTCGGGTTCGGGCTCGCCCACCTGGTCTGGCGCGCCTCCTCGGTGGACGGGACGGGTGTGGGGGGGCGCGGGGCGGCCACGGACTGGCGTGCGCCCGGCCGGCACGGGGGAGTGGGGCTACCCATGATGCCGAGGGCGGGCGGCGGCTATCCGCTCGACGACCCCGGAGCAGCGTTCCCGGCCTATGGCTCGCGGCCGGAGCCTGGGCGGGGCTGGCCGGCTGCGCCGTCTGCCCCCTATCCCGCCTGGCGAGGAGCGCCCGAGGCGGCGTATGCCCCCGGTTGGGCCGAGCCCGGCGGTTGGGGGGGTGGATATCCCGTGTACCCCTCCGCCCCACAGCCTTCCTGGGCTCGGGAGGACCCGGCCGCCTGGTGGGCGCCAGGGCGCGGGGACGGGCCGCCGCCGCCCTCCCTGGAGGGCTCGCCTGCCCAGGCCACCACAGCCCCGGCCCCGGAGAGGGTCGAGGTGGCAGTGCCGCCCGCGCCGGAGATTCCGTCCCCACTGCCGGTGGTCACCGCCCCGGATTGACGGGGGCCCCGGCGGCGCGTGCCTCCCCCCCTCGCGCCCGCGAGTGGGGGGGCGCCGCATCGCCGTGAGTCCCCGAGGTGTCGCCAGGTCAGAGGCAGTGAGTCGTCCGGGCGCGCAGGGAAAGCCGCAGCACGGTTGCCATGATCACTACCAGGGTGAGGATGCCCGCAAGGGTCAGGTTGTCGATGTGCATGGCTACCTCCTCGTTCTCCGGCTTCCCGGGGACCGGGGCCGCCCGCAAGCGGCTCGGCCGAACGGGTCGCCACGTTTGCCCGCATCGTCGCCGAAGCGGGGTGGCGGGCGGCCGCTGACCGGGTGGTCTGGCGATGCCGTTTCCTGCCACGGGTACAAGTCTCCCGCGCAGGTGTTGCAGAAGGATTTCCCGTTGGAGCAGAGTTGTGACGAAGTGTTTCGCTTCCATATCAAGCCAGGTCCGCCGTCGGCAGGGGGAAAGAAACCGTGGAGAGCGAGAGCGCCCGTCTCCTCGTCGTGGACGACGATGCCGGTCTGCGCGCCCTCCTGACGAAGTACCTGACCAAGGAGGGATTCGTGGTCACGGCGGTCCCCGACGGGGCGGCCATGGATGCCTGGCTCGGGCGGGAATCGGCCGACCTCGTGATCCTCGACCTGATGCTGCCCGGGGAAGACGGCCTCTCGCTGGCCCGGCGGCTGCGGGCGGGCAGCGACGTGCCCATCGTCATTCTCTCGGCCCGGGGCGAGGACCTCGACCGGATCGTGGGCCTGGAGGTCGGCGCCGACGATTACCTCGCCAAGCCCTTCAACCCCCGGGAGTTGCTCGCCCGTATCCGGGCGGTGCTGCGGCGCAGGACAAAAGCCTGTCCCCCGGCGGACGCGGGGACGTCCGGGGAGGAGTTCCGTTTCGGTCCTTTCCGGCTCGACACGGCGGCCCAGCGCCTGACCCGGGACGGAGAGTCCGTTGACCTGACGACGGGCGAGTATGCGCTGCTGCGCATCTTCGTGGAGCGCCCCAACCGGGTTCTGAGCCGGGACACCCTGGTGGACCTGCTCAAGGGGTACGAGCGAGACCCCTTCGACCGCAGCGTGGACGTGAGGGTGGCCCGCCTGCGCAGCAAGGTCGAGGAGGACAGCCGGGAGCCCCGCTACATACGCACCGTGTGGGGGCAGGGGTATCTGTTCGCGCCGGACGGTGACGCCCGGTGAGGTGGGTGCCCGGGACCCTGTTCGGCAAGACCGCGGTCGCTCTGATGGTCGCGTTTCTCTATTTCGCGTTCTTCGCATTCGCCGCGGTCGTCCATTACGTCCAGGTGCCCGTCGCTCGGCAGGCTGCGGAGGACCTCGCCACCTTCCTGCTGCTGACCGGGCGCGCCTGGTCGTCGCTGCCGCCGGCGGACCGGGAGCACTACGCGGCCGAGGTCCTGAGGGGCCACGACGTGGCGGTTTCGGACGCATCCGTCCCTCTGCTCGAGCGCCCGGCTTACCGGCCCTTTCCGGCCCTCGTGGAGGCGGCCGTGCAGGCCCGTACCCGGGCGCCCACGGCCTTGCGGATGAGCACCGCCCAGGACGGGCGGCGCTGGTACTGGCTAGAGATGAATGAGCCCGCGGGTGGTGTTCGGGTGGGGTTTCCCGAGAACCGGACCGGGACGCACGTCCCGACCGCACTGATCAGCGTGCTCGCCGCGAGCGCCGGTCTCGTGCTGGTGACGGCGATGACCCTTGCCAGCCGGATCAGCCGGCCCCTGGAGCGGCTCTCGGCAGCCGTGGAGAGTCTCGGAAAAGGGCTGGAGCCCGAGCGGCTGCCCGAGCAGGGACCGACGGAGCTGGTGACGCTGATCCGGCAGTTCAACCGGATGACCCTCCAGGTGCGCGAACTGCTCGCCAACCGCACGACCCTGCTGGCGGGGATCAGTCACGACCTGCGCACCCCGCTCGCGCGCCTTCGCGTCGCCATCGAGATGTTGCCCGAGGAGGTGGATTCGGACCTCGTGCAGGGGATGACCAGGGACCTGGAGGAGATGAACCGCCTGATCGGCGTCGCGCTCGAGCTGGCGCACGACCTTGCGGCGGGCAAGCGCGAGGTCGTGGACCTGAACGAGGTGGTGCAGGCGGTGGTGGAGGGAGCGCGGCGGGTCGGAGGCGCTGTACGCTGGACTCCCGGGCCACCCTGCCGCCAGAACGTGAACGTCACGGCGCTCCGGCGGGTTCTCGACAATCTGATGGGGAACGCCCTGCGTTACGGCAGGGGGCTCATGGTCACGGTGGAGTTGGAGTGCGGCACCGACGGGGTTGTCGTGCGGGTCCTGGATCGGGGACCCGGAATCCCGGAGGAGGAGCGCGAAGCGGTCTTCCGGCCGTTTCACCGGCTCGAACGGTCGCGCAGTACCGACACCGGGGGGAGCGGGCTCGGCCTTGCGATCGCCCGCCAACTGTCGGAGGCGAATGGCTGGCGGCTGACGCTGGGTTCGAGGGATGGGGGAGGGACGGTCGCGGAGCTTGTCTTGCCTCGCCTTGCCCTCCCGAGTGGTTTGCCCGAGGAGGCGGGGTCCTGAGAGTGAGACAGGGAACGGATCGCTGGGGCGGGCGGTCGGGTGCGTGGCTGCTCAGCTTGCTCCTGCTCCTCGTGCCCGTGGGCTCGGCCCCCGCCACCGGGCTCGGTCCGCAGGAAATGGCGGCCATGCTGCAGGGCATGGTCACGATGATGAAGCTGTGGAGCGCGTTCACCGGTGGCACCGACTTCAACCTGGGAGGGGGGAGCCTCTCGCCCTACCCGGCTCCTGCGGGCTCGTGGGCACCAGACCCCTGGACCGGTGCCGCACCCCTCCGGGGTGGCCCGCCAGCCGCAGGGGTGCCCACGGCAGGTCGGGCGCCGGGGCCGCTCGAGGGACGCTGGATCGGGGAGTCCGGAGACACCCTGGAGTTTCGCGGCGAGAGGTTCCGCCTGTCCGCCCAGGGCCGCGGCCAGCTGACGGGGACGTTCCTCGTCCAGCAAGACCGCCTGGCCCTGTACGTGCCTCAAGAAGGTTCCACCCGCGTGTACCGTTTCGAGCGCCGGCGCGACCATCTCGCGCTCCAGGACGACGGGGGCGGGCTCCTGCTCTTCCGCGCGGCACGCTGACCGTCCCGGCCAGCGTCACCCGCAAGGGTCGGTAATTCCGCGACCCTCGAGAGGTCCTCGGGCGGGTACGTCCATCTCCCGCCCGAGTGGTGTCTCCCTTGATGTCTCCCCGCCACCGAACCGGGACGCGGTGGGCCGGGGAGGGGTGGTCATTCGACCTTGATGTTCCGCCGCCGGGCGACCTGCGCCTTGGGCAACGTCAGCTCCAGCAGCCCGTCCTTGAAGGAGGCCTGAGCCTTGTCGGCGTCGACCTCGACGGGAAGGGGGACCGTGCGCAGGAATTCCCCCTGCACGATCTCACTCCGATGGTAGTCGCCCCGGTCTTCCTTCGTCTCCTTGCGGGTCGCCGCCTTGATGGTCAGGGTCCCTTCCGTCATGGTGACGTCCAGGTCCTTCTTGTCGACGCCGGGCAGCTCAGCCCGGACGACCACCGCGTCGTCCCGCTCCACCACGTCCACCCGGGGCACGCGGTAGTCCAACTGTCGCTCCGCCTCTCCGGCCCACGGCCACCCCGTCCGCAACGGGTGCCCCCACCAGGGGCCCGCGCCCCGGAGCATGTGCTCGAACAGGCGATCCATGTCTTCGAACGGACTCAGGGCCTTGACGGCCCTGCGCGGCCTCACCGGAGCCGCAACGCCCTTCTTCTCCTCCTTTTTCTCTTCCTTCGCCTCTTCTTTCCTGGTTACGTCCACTCCGCTCGGCTTGTTCATGTCGCCCTCCGTTTGCCCGCGCTCCGGGGCGGGCATGACCCTCTATGAGAGGAAATATAGGGGCAACGACCCCGTTTCCAAGGTGCGGTGAAGGACAGCCCCGGCCTTCAGGGCTTGCCGAGGAAGGCTGCCACGGCGTCTGCGACTTCCTCCGCGTACAGATCCCGGAAGAAATGGTCGGCACCGTCGACCACGGCCACCTCCACCCGACCCGGGGCGAGCAGGGGTCGGAAGGCCTGTTCGAGGCCGGGTAAGACGTCGTCCGCGCCCCCCACCAGGACGAGCACCGGAACGTCCGTTTTCGCGACCAGCGCCGGAGTGTCGAAGTGGGGGTCGTGGGCGTGATAGGAGAGGAAGCTCTCCGCGGTGGCCGCGGTGCCTGCGCAGTACAGGATGTCCACCGGCTTCATCATCGCCTTGGGGTCGGAGGCGGCGAGCTTGCGTGCCGCCTCGACCAGCGGGCCGACGTCCTTCTTGAAGGCCCTCTGGTAACCGGCGGCGGTGGCGGCTGTGTCCTGGGTCATGGGCGCGATCAGGACCACCTTGTTCACCACCGGGTCACGGTGCTCGGCCGCGTACCAGGCCGTCTGGTTGCCACCGCGGGAGTGGCCGAGCACGGTGACGCTCGTGGCCCCCTTGGCCTTCAGCCAGCCGACCCAGGCCGCGATCTCGCTCACCGCGTCGGCGTGGCGGTGAGTGTGGGGGACGGAGCAGTCGTAGTTGCCCGCGCGTCTGTCGACCCCCAGCGAAAGGGTGATGGCGAGGCTGCTGACGCCCCGCTCCCGGAGCAGGTCCTGCAGGGACCGGGTGATCTCCATGCGCCCGTGGGCGAGCGTGCCGTGGGTGATGAGGACCACTCCGTCGGGGACGGTGCGGCCGTCGGCGAGCTCGAGATTCCCGTTGAGGGTGAGCCCGGCGTGGGGCAGCTCGACCTCCGCGGCTTGTGCCGGGAGGCCCAGCCCGAGCGCGAGCGTGAGGGGGAGGATCGCGAGGCAACGACGTGCAGGCATGTGCATGGCTCGACCTCCAATGTTCGGATGGACTGTAGCGCGAATCGGATCTAACGTGTGCGCGGCGGACGCTGTGCAGCGGGACGGGAGAGGCCTGGAGAGGGGCAAGCCATGACGGGAACGGGCAAGGGAACGCGAGTCTACATACTCCAGCTCGTCGAGCAGCTGGGGCTCGCCCTCATCGTCGTCGCCACACTGGTGGCGGTCGGCGAAGAGGTGGCGAAGATGGTGTCCGCGCGCACCGTAACCCTCGCCGACATCCTGATCCTCTTCATTTATCTCGAGGTCATCGCGATGGTGGCGATCTACTTCGAGTCCCACCGCCTGCCGGTCCGGTTCCCCATCTACATCGCGATCGTCGCCCTGGCCCGATACCTGATCCTCGACGCGAAGACCATGGGCCCGTGGGGCCTGCTGGCCGTCGGCGGCACGATCGTGCTGCTCGCGCTGGGGGTGCTGGTGCTCCGCTACGGGCACGTCAAGTTCCCCTACTCGGAGTGACCCTCCCCGGAGACCCGGAGCGAGCCGCGCCACGACTGCCCCTCCTTTTCGAAGAGGCGGCTCGCCTCGCGCGGGCCCCAGCTGCCGGCGGGGTAGGTCTGGATGAACTCGCGCTCCACGGACCAGACCTTGAGGATCGGGTCGACCACCTTCCAGGCACCCTGCACCTCGTCGTAGCGCAGGAACAGGGAACGGTCGCCGTGGAGGATATCCAGTAGCAGCGTCTCGTAGGCCTCCAGCCGGTAGTCCCCGACGGCGCAGGAACCCGTGTCCAGCTGGGTGGTGCGGGTGCGCATCTCGAGGCCCGCCTGTTTGACCTGGATCTCGGCTCGCAGGCATTGCTCGGGTTGGATCCCCACGAGCAGCCAGTTCGGGGTGAGCTCCTCGATCGGGGTCTCCCGGAAGAGTTGCTGCGGCGGGTGGCGGAAGCGGATGGCGATCATGGAGATGTTCCTGGCCATGCGCTTGCCCGTGCGCAGGTAGAACGGCACCCCGCGCCAACGCCAGTTGTCGATGTAGATCCGGGCTGCGGCGTAGGTCTCGGTCGCGCTGTCACCCGGGACACCGGGCTCTTCGAGGTAGCCGCGGACCTTCTCCCCGTCGATCAGCCCGCGCCCGTACTGGGCCCGGAAGGCGTGGGCGTGGACCGAGCCCGCGGCGATGGGCCGGATGGAGCGCAGGACCTTCACCTTCTCGTCCCGCAGGCTCTCCGCCTCCAGGGACGCCGGGGGCTCCATGGCGACCAGGGTCAGCAGCTGCAGCAGGTGGCTCTGGATCATGTCGCGCAGGGCACCCGTGCCGTCGTAGAAGCCGGCGCGGTCTTCGATGCCGCGCTGTTCGGCGTGGGTGATCTGGACGTGGTCGATGTAGTTGCGGTTCCAGAGCGGCTCCAGCATGAGATTCGCGAAGCGGAACACGAGGACGTTCTGGACGGTTTCTTTCCCGAGGTAGTGGTCGATCCGATAGATCTGATGCTCGGCGAAGTCCCGCTGCAGGGCCCGGTCCAGCGCCTGCGCGCTCTCCAGGTCGTACCCGAACGGCTTCTCGACCACCAGGCGGCGCCAGCCGCCGTCCTCCCGGTTCAGGCCCACCCCGGCGAGCGCCCGAGCGGTCGGCCCGTACTCCGCGGGCGGGATGGAGAGATAGAAGACCACGTTGTCGGGCAGTCCCGGTTTTTCGGTGAGCGCCCGCGCCAGGTCCCGGAACGACTGTTCATCCCTCAGGTCCCCCCGGAAGTAGCGCAGCCGCTGCCGGAAGCGCTCGAGCACCGCCGGGTCCAGGCCGTCGCGCACCCGCGGCACGAGTGCCTGCTCGACCTCGGCGGCCCATCGCTCGGTGTCCCAGGGGCGCCGGCCGAAGGCCACGATCACCGAGCCCTCGGTGAGCTTGCCCACGGCCTCCAGGTGGTACAGCGCGGGCAGCAGTTTGTTGCGGGCCAGATTGCCGGCCGCGCCGAAGATGATGAGCGTGAAGGGTTCGTCCATGGCCTATTTCTTTTCCACCGCGTGCCCGCCGAAGGCGTTGCGCATCATGGCCAGCAGGCGGTTGGCGTAGTCGCCCCGACCCTGGCTCGCGAAGCGCATGGCGAGCGCGAGGTTGATGACCGGGGTGGGGGTGCCCTGGTCGATGGACTCCACGGCGGTCCACCGCCCCTCGCCGGAGTCCGCCACGACGGGCGCGACGCCCTCCAGGGACGGGTCCTCGGAGAGCACATCGGCCGTGAGGTCCAGGAGCCAGCTCCGCACCACCGACCCGTGCTGCCACACCTCGGCGACGCGGGCGAGGTCGATCCCGAACTCCGTCTTGCCCTTCAGCAGCGCGAAACCCTCCGCCATGGCCTGCATCATGCCGTACTCGATCCCGTTGTGGACCATCTTGGTGAAGTGGCCCGCCCCGACCGGACCCACCCGGGCCCACCCGCGGTCGGGCGCCGGCGCCAGGACCTTCAAGGCGGGCTCCAGGACGGCGACCGCCTCGGGGTCCCCCCCCACCATCAGGCTGTAGCCGTTCTCCAGCCCCCAGACTCCCCCGGAGGTGCCGGCGTCGACGTAGCGCAGACCGTGGCCAGCGACGCGTGCGGCGCGGCGTTGGGTGTCGTGATAGTTGGAGTTGCCGCCGTCCACGAGGATGTCGCCCGGGTCCAGCAGGTCCACGAGCGTCTCCACGTGTTCCTCCGTGACGCGGCCTGCCGGCAGCATCAGCCACACGACCCGCGGGCTGGCGAGCCTGGACACGGCGTCCGCAGGGGAGAGGGCCGGGATCAGGCCCTCTTCGCGCGCGAGCTCGTCCACCACCGCGGCGGAGCGGTTGTGGCCAACCACCTCGATTCCGCCGCGGAGCAGACGCCGCGCCATGTTGCCGCCCATCCGGCCGAGGCCGAGCATCGCAAGTCTCATGAAGTGTCTCCTCTCTCCTCGATGGGGCTAGCAGCGCTGCCGCTCGCCCAGACCTCTGACCCGGCGCCACAGGTGCCCGCAAGCCAGCTGCTCGCCTGTCATCACGTAGGCGAGGCTGGTGCAATAGGTGCAAGTCCAGCTCATCCGGTCCGGGACGCCCCATCCGCCAGCGAACAGAACCTCCTGTCCCTCGTGAAGTCTCGTCTGCGGGTCGGGCACGAGCTCGAGGGCCCCGTCCTGACTCAGCATCAGCGGGACGGCCGCCAGCTCCTGGCCCCGGTCCCTGGGGTCGCGCAGCAGGTGTGCCAGGCGCAGGTCCTTGCCCTGACGAAGGGCCGCCATGAGGGCGGGGCTGGTCTCGTCCGCGACGCGGACCGACCAGATGTCCGGCACCACGGACCCGATCAGACTGGCGAGACGTTCCACCAGGGCTTCGGCCCACGCCCGCGGCTGGCTGCGGGCGAGCACCAGGAAACGGGATAGCAGCGGCGTCGTGACGAGGGCCAGGACTTCGTGGCCCATGATGAGCCCACGCTGCATGACCAGGTCCGTGCGCGCCGCCTGGAACACCCCGTCGTTGGCCCGGCGATTCTGGCGTGCGACCAGGAACAGCTTCGGGTTCAGGGCCTGCGCCGTCATCAGGATCGACAGGTTGTCGGCATCGTCGTCCGTCCCCGCCACGATTCCCGCGGCCTCTCTCACGCCCGCCTCGAGCAGCGTGCCGGCCTCGGTACCGCGCCCGCGCACGCAGTCCCCGCAACCGGTCTTCTCGGGCTCGGCCTCGACGATGCGCGTGGTGACCCCTTCGCCCTCCAGGCGGTGGCGCAACGCCTTTCCGAATCGCCCGTAGCCACAGAGGATCCAGGTCCCGTGGGGTGGGTAGATGACCGGCTCGAGGTGCGAGCGGGGGACGCCGGTGAGCCACTCGAAGAGCACGTGGGTCTCCGGCGAGTAGAGCGCCATCGCCAGTCGCTCGGCGAAGGCCTCGAAGGGATTGACGATGAAGTTGGTGCCGAAGGAGGCCATGTTGGCTGCGGTGTCTGGCGATTCGGCGCGGCAGATCACCGGGGTCTTCGGGGCCATCAGCTTCGCCGTGATGGCGACCGTCAGGTTGACCCGGTCGCGGTTGGTGAGGGCGAGGACCGCGGCGCAGTGTGCGTGGCGCAGCCCGCCCTCCACGAGGTGGCGCGGCACGCCCGCGTCGGCGGCCAGGGCAGGTACGTCGACGCCGAGCTCGTCGACCCGCAGCGCGCTGATGCGATCGGGGTCCACGTCGATCACGACGGCGCGCAGCCCGCGCTCCACCAGGCTGCGCACCAGCAGGCTGCCGGTGTCGCCGTAGCCGCAGACGAGATAGAACGGCTCGCGCAGCCGGCGCACTGCGCGTGTGAACCTCGTCTCGCGGAAGGCGCGCTGCAACGCGGGGTCCTGCATCAGTGCGACGATGCTGCCGAGGGCGTAGAACCAGGTGATGACCGTGATGTACACGGAAAAGGTCATCCACATCCGCTGTCCCGGCGTGAAGAGGTACGGCAGCTCGCCAAAGCCGATGGTGGTCGCGGTGTAGGTGACGACGTAGAAGGCGGAGAGGAAATCCATGCGCCACGGATTTCCCTTGTCGTCCAGACCGGGGATCAGGACGAAGCCCAGTATCGCGATTGCGCAGGTGACGATGAGCGCCAGCAGCGGCGCCCGCAGACGCCGCAGGACCAACGCAGTTACACGGGTCACGGTACCAACCCCCTCAGCGCCGCAGCATCACCGTCTCGATGATCAGCAGCACGACCGAGATGACGTTGGCGATCACGGCCCCCCCGGCGAGGGCGACCACGCTCGCGACGGCTTCCGGCGCGGCGGCGTCGGCCGCGACGTTTACCGAATAGCCCCAGGCAATGGCCGCCGCCACCAGGCCGAGGTCGGCCACGAGGCTGGTCGCCAGCATCACGGCCCCCACCTGCGTGCGGTCCCCGAACTTCAGTACGGTGGCGATCAGGCTCACGACGATCGCCGCGAAGAGCTCGTAGACGTTGTGGTGGGCGGGGTTGTCGATATCGCCCATCACGAACCCGAAATTCAATGACAGGGCCAGGATGACGAAGAAGCCGAAGGCGACCTTTTCCTGATTCATGGTTGGGGCTCTCCCTGAAGGTATTGGGGCTCTCGCTGGAGTTGGGGGGTGAGGCCGGTCTCGCCGGCGAAGCCGCAGCGCGCGGTGCGCCCGGAGTGGCGAGACCCGGTCGCCGCGGTCGAGTGTCTGAGGTCGCGCGGATTCATGGCGGTCGAGGGAGGACCCTTCGATTCTAGCAGCCCCACGGCGCGGACCCGCAGCCGTACCGCCTGGTCCCCAGGCCGGCTGGGCTTGCTAGAATCCCGGGACGGCTCATCCAGGGGAACCGGCGGGGGAGGGGAGCGACGTGCAGCAGAAGACCATGTCCGACTCGGAGCTCTGGGGCCCACTGCACCGGCTGACCATGACCACCATGGTCCGGCTGAACGGCCTGGCCCACCTGTTCATCGGGCTGGGTCTGGCCGGCGCGGTGGTGATGTTCACCTGGCTGTTCGTCGTGGACGTGGAGCGCGCGTTCCGCGCCGCCAGTCTGGCCCAGGGTTTTCTGCACGCCCTGGGCACCCTGCTGCTGTTGTGGACGGTCTCGGCGCTCATCTCGGCCGAGATCCGCTACCTGCGCGGGAACCCGCTGACGGTGGACACCTTCGTCGAGGTGGCCCTGGTCGTGATCGTGCGGAAACTGATCTCGCTGCCCGTGCAGGAGGTCGCCCCGGCGCCCCTGGACTACCTGGCGTGGGTCGGGGCCGCGCTGCTGCTGGGTGTGCTCTACCTGGTGGTTCGCCTCGGGCAAGGCCTGGCCCAGGGCAACTCGTCCACCTGAGCGCGGGGCCTGGCGTGTCAGCGCGCAGCGTCCCCCGCGAGGGCCGTCGATGAGGTTGCTGCTCATCGTCCTCATCCCCCTCCTCGGGGCGTGGCTCCCGGCGCTCGCGGGACGCTGGGGGCGTGACGCGAGTGCCTGGACGGCCGCGGGTCTCGCCGCCACGGCGTTGGGGCTGACCGCGAGCGCCGGACCCGGGGTGTTCGACGGCCAGGCGCCGGCCGCCGCCTGGCCGTGGCTCCCGGCCCTCGGACTCGAAGTGGCCCTGCGCATGGACGGGCTTGCGCTGCTCTTCGCCCTGCTCATTCCCGGGATCGGCCTGCTGGTGGTGCTGTACGCCCGCTACTACCTGGCCGAGGACGAGCCCATGGGCCGCTTCTACGCCCAGCTCTCGCTGTTCATGGGGGCCATGCTGGGCGTCGTGCTCGCGGACAACCTGCTCCTGCTCCTGGTCTTCTGGGAGCTGACGAGCCTGAGCTCTTTCCTCCTCATCGGCTTCTGGCATCACCGGGACGACGCCCGCCAGGGCGCGCGGATGGCGTTGATCGTCACCGGGGGTGGAGGCCTGGCGCTACTCGCCGGCTTCCTTCTGCTCGGGGAGATGACGGGGAGCTACTCCCTCAGCGAGGTGCTCGCTTCCGGCGACGCCGTGAGGACCCACCCGCTCTATCCCGCGGCGTTGGTGCTGATCCTGCTCGGTGCCTTCACCAAGTCCGCGCAGTTTCCTTTCCATTTCTGGCTGCCCCAGGCCATGGCGGCGCCGACCCCGGTCAGCGCGTACCTGCATTCGGCCACGATGGTCAAGGCCGGGGTGTTCCTGCTCGCGCGCCTGTTCCCGGTCCTCTCGGGCACCGACCTCTGGCTGTTCCTCGTGGCCGGCACCGGTCTCGCGACCCTGCTCTTTGGAGCCTACACCTCGCTCTTCCAGCACGACGTGAAGGGCCTGCTGGCCTACTCGACCATCAGCCACCTGGGGCTCATCACCCTGTTGTTCGGCATGGGGACCCCCCTGGGGGCCGTGGCCGGGGTGTTCCACGTCCTGAACCACGCCACGTTCAAGGCCTCGCTCTTCATGGCGGCGGGCATCATCGACCACGAGACCGGCACCCGCGACATGCGCAGGCTGAACGGCCTGTGGAGGTACATGCCCCACACGGCCAGCCTGGCCACGGTCGCCGCGGCGGCGATGGCCGGTGTGCCGCTGCTGAACGGGTTCCTCAGCAAGGAGATGTTCTTCACCGAGATCCTGGTCCTCGAGGCGCACCCGGCGGTGGACTGGCTGTTGCCGGGGGCCGCGCTCCTGGCCGGGGTGTTCGCCGTCGCCTATTCGGCCCGGTTCGTTCACGACGTGTTCTTCAATGGCGAGCCTGTGGACCTGCCGAGGGTTCCCCACGAGCCGCCCGCGTACATGAAGGTGCCGGTGGAGGTCCTGGTGGCCACCTGCCTCCTGGTGGGGGTGTTCCCTGCGGGCACGGTGGCACCCCTGCTGGCCGTGGCCGCGACCGCCTCGGTGGGGGCGCCCCTGCCGGAGTACAGCCTGCAGGTCTGGCACGGGCTCTCCGTACCGTTCGCCATGAGCGTGGCGGCGCTCGTCGGGGGCATCGCCGTCTACGCCGCTCGTCGCCATCTCTTCCGGCTCCACGACACCCTGTTCCCGCGCGTCGACGCCCGGGCGTGGTTCGAACGCTCCGTGCGTCTCGCCGCCTGGCAGGCGCGCCGCCTCACCGCGGCCCTCGAGAACGGGTCCCTGCAGGGCTACCTGGCGTGGCTCCTCGCAGGCGCGGTCGTCGCGGTCGCCACGGCCCTGGGCGCGGACGGTGGTCCGCTGGCGGGTCCGCTGCGTGTCGCACCGGTGGACCCGGTGACGGGTATCGGTGCGCTCGCGATCATCGTGGCGGCCGTCGTGACCGTGGTGCGCCACCGGGAGCGTCTCGTGGCCCTCGTGCACCTGAGCGTCGTGGGGCTCCTGGTCGCGCTGGGGTTCGCCCGGTTTTCCGGCCCCGACCTGGCGCTGACGCAGCTCTCGGTGGAGGTCGTGACGACCGTGCTCCTCCTGCTGGCCCTGTACTTCCTGCCGTCGTCCACGCCGCGCGAGTCCTCGCGCCTGCGGCGGGTCCGTGACCTGCTCGTTGCCGCGGGGGTGGGCGGGGGGGTCGGGTCGCTGACGTGGGCGGTGCTGACCCGTCCCTCCGAGACCCTGTCCGGCTTCTATGTGGACCAGAGCGTCCCGGGGGGCGGCGGAACGAACGTGGTCAACGTCATCCTGGTGGATTTCCGCGGGTTCGACACGCTGGGGGAGATCACCGTGCTCGGGGTGGCTGCACTCGGTGTGTACGCCCTGCTCGAGCGCCTCGTGCTGAGGCCGCCGGCGCGCGACGCGGCCGGCCGTGCCTGGGACCGGGACCCTTACCCACTGGTCGCGGCGATCCTGTCGCGGGTCCTCCTGCCGATGGCTCTCATGGTGTCCCTGTTCCTCCTGCTCCGAGGCCACAACGAGCCGGGCGGGGGGTTCATCGCGGGCCTGGTCACGGCCGCCGCCATCGTCCTGCAGTTCCTGGCGAGCGGAGTGGCCTGGACCCGGGAGCGCCTGCGGGGCGACGGCGCGGCGCTCATCGGCTGGGGCGTGTCGGTCGCAGCCCTGACGGGACTGGCGAGCTGGGCCTTCGGGCGGCCGTTCCTCACCTCGGCGCACGGTTA
The DNA here is from genome assembly GCA_937867305.1 of uncultured Ectothiorhodospiraceae bacterium. GTDB lineage: Bacteria > Pseudomonadota > Gammaproteobacteria > JAABTG01 > JAABTG01 > JAGNLM01. The sequence continues at coordinate 66,841 of CALMKJ010000025.1, forward strand.
CCTCCACCTGCCCCTCGTGGGGGAGGTCCCGCTCGCGAGCGCCATGGTCTTCGACCTGGGTGTCTACCTGACCGTGGTGGGGGCGACGGTCCTGATCCTGGCCCGTCTGGGCAGGGTCGCAGTCCTCGGCCGCGCTGCGGAGGGGGAGGGTTGATGGAGGCCCTGGTCGCGCTCGTTGCCGGTGTCCTCGCCGCGTGCGGCGTCTACCTCCTGCTGCGGGCCCGCACCTATCCGGTGGTGCTCGGCCTCACCCTGCTTTCGTACGCCGTGAACGTCCTGTTGTTCGCGATGGGCCGGCTCTCCACCGGTGCCCCGCCCCTCATCGACGCCGCCGCGCCCGGCTATGTCGATCCCCTGCCGCAGGCCCTGGTCCTGACGGCGATCGTCATCGGTTTCGCCATGACGGCGTTCGTGGTGGTCCTCGCCCTGCGGGCGCTCGCGGACCTCGGCGGGGACCATGTGGACGGGCGCCGCTGCCGGGGGCGGGAGAGGGAGCGGCCGTGAGCCACCTGGTGATCTACCCCGTCCTGCTGCCGCTCTTCGCGGGCGTGGTCCTGCTGCTCGGGGCCGGATGGCCGCTGGCCTGGCAGCGGGCGGTGGGCCTGACCGCCGCCGCCGCACTGGTGCCGCTCTCCCTCCTGCTTCTCGGCACGACGCTCGACGGAGGCTACGGGGTCTACGCCCTGGGGGACTGGCCCAGTCCCTTCGCAATCGTCCTGGTGGCCGATCGTCTGAGCGCGACGCTGGTCGCGCTCACCTCCGTCCTGGCCCTTTTCGCCCTGCTGCACGCCAGCCGGGGCACGGACACCGAGGGACGCCACTTCCACGCCCTCTTTCAGTTCCAGTTGTTCGGGGTCGAAGGGGCTTTCCTCACCGGTGACCTGTTCAACCTGTTCGTGTTCTTCGAGGTCCTCCTCATCGCCTCCTACACGCTCCTGCTCCACGGGGGAGGGCGGGTCCGGACTCGCGCCGCGGTCCACTACGTGGTCCTCAACCTGGTGGGATCGAGCCTCTTCCTCATCGCCGCGGGGGTGCTCTACGGCGTTGCGGGAACCCTGAATCTGGCGGAGCTGGCGGTACGGGTCGCCGCCCTGCCCCCGGAAGACGTGGGCCTCGCGCGGGCGGGCGGTCTGCTCCTGCTGGTGGTCTTCGGGTTGAAGGCCGCGCTGCTGCCGTTCCACCTGTGGTTGCCGGCCACCTACGCCGGTGCGGCGGCGCCCGTCGCCGCCCTGTTCGCGATCATGACCAAGGTGGGTGTGTACGCCATCGTCCGGGTGTTCAACCTGGTGTTCGGCAGCGCGGCGGGCAGCCTTGCGGGCCTGGGGGAGGCCTGGCTCTGGCCGCTTGCCCTGGCGACGGTCGTGGTGGGTGCCATCGGTGCGCTCGGCAGCAGGAGCCTGCGCCGACTCGTCGCGTATCTCGTGGTGGTGTCGGTGGGCACCCTGCTCGCGGGGGTTGCCCTCGGCAGCGGAGCTGCGCTGGCGGCGAGCCTCTTCTACCTGGTGCACAGCACCCTGGTGACCGGGGGCCTCTTCCTGCTGGCCGACGTCATCGGCCGGCGCCGGGGGCATGCGTCCGACTCGCTGGTCCCGGGCGCGCCATTCCCTCGGCCGCTCGTCCCCGGTGTCCTCTTCCTCTTGCTGGCGGTGGGGATGGCCGGGCTGCCGCCGTTGGGGGGATTCCTCGGCAAGCTGCTCCTCCTGCAGGCAGCGGTGTCCTCCCCCCGGGCCCCGTGGCTGTTCACGGTGGTGTTGGGGGCGGGGATCCTCAGCCTGGTCGCGCTCGGTCGCGCCGGCAGCACCCTGTTCTGGCGCCGGAGCGAGCCCCCTGAGCAGGAGGCGGTGGCCCGCGAGCGCCCCGGTGCGCTTGCTCCCGTGGTGGCCCTGGCCTCCGGTGCCCTCCTGTTCGTGGTGCTGGCGGGCCCGGTCGCGGAGCTCACCCGGGCGACAGCAGCGCAACTGGCCGAGCCGGCGGGTTTCGTGGACGCGGTGCTCGGGCCGCGGTCCGGGGAGAGGCTCCGGTGAGCCGGTGGCACTTCAGGCCTGTCCTCTCGAGCACCTTGCTGGTGCTGTGGTTGCTTCTCGTCAACAGCACCTCCCCTGGCCAGATCGTGCTGGGCGGGTCGTTCGCCGTGGTCATTTCCTGGTGGGTGGAGCCCTTCTGGCCCCCCCACCGGCGGACCTGCCGGGTGCGGCGCCTGGTGGGTTTCGCGGGGCTCGTGCTGGCGGACATCGTGCGGGCGAATTTCAGGGTCGCGGCGCTGATCCTGGGGGCCCCCGAGAGGCTGCGGCCGGCCTTCGTCGAGGTCCCTCTCGACCTGACCGACGAGCTCGCCATCGCGACCCTGGCCAGCATCATCTCGCTGGCGCCGGGCACCGTGTCCGCCAGGGTCAGCGCAGACCGGCGGAAGATCCTGGTGCACGGGCTGGATGTCGCCGACGGTCCCGCCCTCGTGGCGGAGCTCAAGGAGCGCTACGAGGCGCCCCTGAAGGAGATCCTGGAATGCTCGATCTAGCGGTGGCGTTGTCCTTCGGTATGCTGGGGGTTGCCCTCCTGCTCAATCTCTGGCGGCTCGTGCGCGGTCCCGAGCTCCCCGACCGGGTACTGGCCCTCGACACCCTGTACGTCAATGCCATTGGGCTGATCCTGTTGCTCGACGTGCACCTGGACCGGGCGGTCAACTTCGAGGCCGCGCTCGTCATCGCGATGATGGGCTTCGTCGGGACCCTGGCGTTCTCGAAGTTCCTGCTGCGCGGCGACATCATCGAGTAGGGGGAGAGAGGATCGGGTCGCAGGCAGATCCAGTACGCGGGGGGACCGGGGGATGGAATCGGCGATGTGGGGAGTGGAGGTTCTGGTATCGGTGCTGCTGTTGGCGGGGGCCGGCTTCGCCCTGGTGGGCTCGATCGGCCTTGCGCGGTTGCCGGACTTCTTCATGCGCCTGCACGCCCCCACCAAGGCCACGACCCTCGGCGTCGGGGCGATGATGCTGGGCTCGGCGGTCCACTTCGGTGTCCGTGGAGATGGCCTGAGCCTTCACGAGCTTCTGCTGAGCGTCTTCCTCTTCGTTACCGCGCCCGTCAGTGCCCACCTCCTGGCCAAGGCGGCGCTGCATCTGAAGATCTCCACGCGATCCAGGCCCGTCAGCGAATCACGTACAGCAGCACCGCCATGAAGTGAAAGACGCTCCCGGCGAGCACCCACAGGTGCCAGACGGCGTGCATGTACTTGATTCTCTCGAGCACGTAGAACACGACGCCGACGGTGTAGGCGAGGCCGCCGGCCACGAGAAGCCAGAGCCCGCCGGCCTCGAGCCGCTCCGACAGCGGTCCGAACGACACCACGATGAGCCACCCCATCGCCAGGTACACGAGGGCCGAGAGCCAGCGAGGGCGATAGGTCCAGAACGCCTCCATCGCGATGCCAACCACGGCGAATCCCCAGACGATCCCGAACAGCCACCAGCCGTTCGCATCGCGCAGCGTCACCAGGCAGAACGGGGTGTAGGTCCCGGCGATCAGCAGGTAGATGCTGCAGTGGTCCAGGACCTTGAAGACGTGCTTGGCCCCGGGGTGGGGGATGCTGTGGTAGAGCGTCGACGTCGTGTAGGCGAGGATCAGGGAAACGCCGAGCACGATGGCGCTGGCGAGCTTGTGCCCGTCGTTCGCCAGGACGGCGAACACGGTGAGGATGACCAGGGCGGCGACCGCGAGCCCGACCCCGATGCCGTGGGTGGCGCCGTTCGCAATCTCTTCGCCCAGCGTGTAACCGCGCCGGATTCGCAGCGCCTGCGCCTCGGCTGCCTGACCGCTCACGAGGGCGTACCCCCGCCGCCGTACCCATCCCGGCCGGCGGGCAGCAGGACGATGCCGCCCAGGGGCGGGACGGTGACGCTGAGGGACCAGTCACGGCCCAGCCACTGCCGGGGCTCCGCCTGGAGCCGCGTCATTCCGTTGCCCGTGTTGCTCCCGGCGTAGTATTGGGAGTCGGAGTTGAACACCTCCTCGTAGACCCCCTCGCTGGGCACGCCGATCCGGTAGCCGTGGTGCGGGATCGGTGTGAAGTTGATCACCACGACCGCGAAGTCCTCCCCGGACTTGCGCAGGAAGCTCAGTACCGACCGCTGCGCGTCGTTGCAGTCGAGCCACTCGAAGCCTTCCCATTCGAATTCGTGCGCGTGGAGCTCCGGCCGGGACTGATACAGGCGATTGAGGTCCTTCACGAGCCGCTGGACGCCCGCGTGGTATGGATACTGCAACATCCACCAGTCGAGCACGCTGGCGCTGTTCCACTCCGTGCCCTGGCCGAACTCGGTGCCCATGAAGAGCAGCTTCTTGCCGGGGTGGGTGAACATGTACGTGTAGACGAGACGCAGGTTGGCAAAGCGCTGCCACTCGTCGCCGGGCATCTTGGTGAGCATCGAGCCCTTGCCGTGCACGACCTCGTCGTGGGAGAAGGGCAGCATGAAGTTCTCGGTGAAGGCGTACAGCATGCTGAACGTCAGCATGTCGTGGTGGTACTTGCGGTAGATGGGGTCCTTCGCGAAATAGCGCAGGGTGTCGTTCATCCACCCCATGTTCCATTTCAGGTCGAAGCCGAGGCCGCCCAGGTGGACGGGACGGGTCACCTGGGGCCAGGCCGTGGACTCTTCCGCGATCAGCAGGCACCCCGGGACCTGGGCGTGGGTGACGGTGTTCATTTCGCGCAGGAACTCGATCGCCTCGAGGTTCTCGCGGCCCCCTTGCTCGTTCGGAACCCACTCCGAGCGCGAGTAGTCGAGGTAGAGCATCGAAGCCACGGCGTCGACCCGCAGGCCGTCGACGTGGAACTCCTCGAGCCAGAACAGGGCGCTCGAAAGCAGGAAATTCTTCACCTCGTGGCGCCCGTAATTGAAGATGAGCGTGGACCAGTCGAGGTGCTCGCCTTTGCGGGGGTCGGCGTGCTCGTAGAGCGCGGTGCCGTCGAAGCGCGCGAGGCCGTGGGCGTCCTTCGGGAAATGCGCAGGCACCCAGTCGAGGATCACGCCGATGCCGTTGCGGTGGCAGTGATCGATGAAGAAGCGGAGATCGTCGGGCGCCCCGAAGCGTGACGTGGCAGCGTAGTACCCCGTGGTCTGGTAGCCCCAGGAGAGATCGAACGGGTGTTCGGTGATGGGCAGGAGCTCGATGTAATTGAAGCCCATCTCCCGAACGTACTCGACGAGCCGGGTCGCGTACTCCCGGTAGTCGAGGAATTCCCCCTCGACGCCCCGCTGCCATGACCCCAGGTGCACCTCGTACACCGACATGGGCGCGTGTAGCCAGTCGCGGCGCGCGCGCTGCTCGAGCCACGGCCGGTCCTGCCACACATGGGCCGATGGGCCGGCGACGACGGAGGCGGTGTTCGGGCGCAGCTCGAAGCGTTGCCCGTAGGGGTCGCTCTTCAGGAACACCTCACGGGTGACGCGGGTCCGGATCTCGTACTTGTAGACGACGCCTGCCGCGAGGTCGGGCAGGAACAACTCCCACACGCCCTTGCCCTCGCGCAGCCGCATGGGGTGGCGCCGGCCGTCCCACTGGTTGAAGTCACCGACGACGCTCACGCGCTCGGCGTTCGGCGCCCAGACGGCGAACAGCACCCCGGTGACGCCGTCGACCTCGTGCTCGTGGGCGCCGAGGAACCGGTAGGCGTGCCAGTGCTTGCCCTCCCCGAAGAGGTGCAGGTCGAAGTCGGAGAGTTGCGGACCGTAGGTGTAGGGGTCGTGGGCGACGTGCTCCCGGTGGTCCGTGTCGCGCCAGGCGAGGCGGTAGTGATCGGGGACGCGCTTCGCCTCGCCGCGCCACTCGAAGACGTCCGTGTCCGGTACCCGCTGCATGGGGAGCAGGCCTTCCGCGATGGTCACCTCCGCGGCGTGGGGGATGTAGGCCCGCACCAGCGCTTCACCGTTCTCCACCCGGCGCCCGAGGACACGGAAGGGGTCGTGGTGCCGGGCCTCCAGGAGGCGCGCCAGATCGTCGTCCAGGTTCGCTCCCGCCGTCTGGGGGGCCGGTGCCGCGACCGGGGTCGTCGCTCGTGCGGCAATTGCCGTGGTTTCGGATGGGTTGCTGTCGGTCACGGGGTCTCTTTCCGCGAATGGCCCAGGGCAGCCGCAATCCCTACCCTGGTGGTACGGGAAGTATCGCACGGAACGCCGGGAGATGAGGTCGGGCCCCGGGCGAGGCGTCACCCAGGGAAATCGCCTGCGTCATGACCCGGTAGACCGCCGTGTTGTCCACGTAGTCCCCGGCGAACCCACGGGCGGTTGGCCCGTAGGCGTCCACTGCCCGGGCGTCGCGTGCGAGCACGAGGGCGGAGAAGCGCTCGCTGCCCAGGCCCCTGGCGAACAGGGGGACCAGGGCCCCGGTGTGCCCCCGGGAGGCGAACTGGTGGCCCGGGACGTGGCCGGGCCCCCGGTCCTCGAGGGGACGATAGCCGTGGAAGACGTCCGGGCCGGCGGGATCGTACACGCCGTTGCGGTTGTGGTCGCTGTAGGTGCCGGGTCCCCAGAGGTGCCCCGTCTCGTGGTCTCCGGTCACGATCACGAGGTTGCGATGCCAACCGCCAGCCGGGTTGTCCGGGGCCTCGATCCAGTCCACCACGGCCTGCACGGCGGCGTCGAATTCGGCCTGCTCCTCGATGAGACGCGGCAGGTCGTGCGCGTGGGCGGCCCAGTCGACGGCGCCTCCCTCGACGAGCAGGGCGAAGCCGCTGGCGCCGCGCTCGAGCACGCGGATCCCTGCCTGCACCAGGGTGGCCAGCGAGGGCACCCCGGGGTTGGGGGCAACGCCCGAGGGGCGGTTGGGGTCGGCGCCGCGGCGCCGGTCCGCCTGAAGGGTGGTACCGGCGCGGGCGACGCCGAGCAGCCTGGTGGGGGCCGGCACGCGGCCGCCAGCGATGGCCTCGAAGTCCTCGCGCGCCTCGACCAGGGACCACCCCTCACCGCCGGCGGTCTGCAGGGCCTGCCAGGTGGAGAATCCGCCGACGTGGTCGTAATGGCCGGGCTCCGGCTGCCGGGGCTCGCCATTGACGTCGTGCCCGGGGTGGCCTGCGCCGATCAGGACGTCGAGCCAGTCCCCCAGGATCCCTTCCCGGGCGATCGCGGGGTAGTCGTTGCGGGACATCGAATGGGCATACGCGGCCGCCGGCGTGGCGTGGGCGAAGGGCACCGAGGAGATGGCCCCCGTGGCCATGCCGAGCCGCGAAGCGTCCTCGAAGAAGGTCCTGAGCGGTCGACCGTCCGGCGACCGGTTGAGCTGTCCGTCCCGGACCTTGATGCCGCTGACCATGGCGGTCGCCGCTGCCGCGGAGTCGGTGGCGCCCCGGAGGGCCCAGCCGAAGTCCGACCACATGCGCCCGGGGTCGTAGCCCGCGGGCTGGCTGGCGGAATGGGTCTGCACGGCGACCTTGACGGGGAAGTCCTGGTAGACGGGCGGCGCTCCCCTGTAGAGGGTGGTGGCCCCCACGGCGTGAAAGCCCTGGCCGTCGCTCACCATCAGGAAGACGTTGACCGGACCATGCGCCGCCGCGGGTGCCGTGAGCCATGCCGCCAGGATCCCGGCGCCCAGGCTGCGCAGGGTGTGGTCCCGGGCTCGCGGCATGGGGTCTCCGGCGGCGGGTGGTGCGTCAGGCGACCTGGGTCCAGGGCCTGTGCTTACCGGCAGGCCCCGAGGGACCCGGCAGCGCAGCGCCGGCGGTCGACCCAGCGGGCGCGGTCGAGGACGGCGCCCTCGAGGCGCGCGTCGCTCAGGTCCGCCTTCACCAGCACCGCGTCGCTCAGGTCCGCACCGGTGAGGTCGGCGGAGAGCAGTTGCGCCTCTTCCAGGTTGGCGTGCCGCAGCACGGCGCCGGTGAGTGTGGCCTCTTCGAGGGAGACCCGCTTGCAGTTCGCCCCCTCGAGGTTGGCGTGCGTGAGCCGGGCCCCCCGCAGACGGGCCTGGAGCAGGTTGGCCCTGGGCATCTGGGTGTCGCCGAGGTCAGCCCCGGCCGCCTCGGCCTGGTAGAGCCCTGCTCCGCGCAGGCTGGCCCCGGTCAGGTTGGCTCCCGTCAGCTTGGCCCTGTCGAGGCTCGCCCCGTCGAGGACCGCTCCCTGCAGCTGGGCACCGGAAAGGTCCGCACTGACGAAGCGTGCATCCCCGGCCTTGACGTCCCGCAGCGTCGCCCCTCGGAGCGTGGTGAGCGTCAGGTCCGCGCCGCTCAGTCGAGTGCCCGTCAGATCGGCGCCCGAGAGGTCGGTGCGCAGCAGCACCGCCCCGCGCAGGTCGAGCCCGGTGAGCTCGGCGTTCCGCTTGTCGCAGCCGGTCCAGATGACACCGGGTCCCGGGGGGCTGTCGCAGGCGGCGAGCGCCGGGCCTCCCGCAAGCAGCGGCAGTGCGAGCATCAGGAGCAGTGTGACCTGCCGGGGGGGCTGCCGGAGGGGTGAAGTCCGCCGGGGCCGTCGGGTGTCTTCGGTCGCGTCGCGCATGTCGGCCCAAGCATACCGCCGGTGCCGGTCCTGCGCACGGTTCCCCGCCCTGCGGGGCGCTTGACCTGGCTGCCTCGCCACGGGTATCAAGCGGGCCGGCATCCCCGCTCTGGTCCGCCCATGTCCCACGCCTTCCCTGCAGGCCTGCGCGAAGGAAGCCTGGTCCTGTACAAGTCCCGCCCGGCGCGGGTGGCAGCGCTCGCCGAGAAGATCGAGATCTCCCTCCCGGGGGGAGAGTCGCAGCGGGTGCGCCCGAAGGACGTGACCCTCCTGCACCCCGGGCCGCTGCGCTCGCTCGCGGACCTCCAGCCCCTCGAAGGGGAGGTGGACGCCGCATGGGAGCTCCTGGCGGGCGAGACGACCCATCTCGCCGAGCTCGCCGAGCTCGTTTTCGGGGGTTACACGCCGCAGACCGCGTGGGCTGCGTGGTCCCTGGTCGGAGACGGGCTGTTGTTCTCCGGCGCCCCCGACGCCATCGAAGCCCGCAGCCGCGAGACCGTGGAGGCCGAGCGGACGCGGCGGGAGGCCCGCCTCGCGGAGGAGCGGGCCCGGGCGGACTTCTTCGCGCGGGCTCGTTCGGGAGGGGGCAAGGAGCCCGGGGACGCCCGCTTCCTCGCCGACGTGGAGCGGCTCGCGGAGGGGCGGGCCGAGCACAGCCGCGTACTGCAGGAACTCGGCAAGGAGGAGTCGGCCGAATCGGCCCACCGGTTTCTGCTGCGCGTCGGGCACTGGGACGAGACCGTCAATCCGTACCCCCGGCGACATGCGCTATCGCTCGAGCCTCCAATCCAGGAGGCGCCCGCTCTGCCCGATGAGGCCCGGGTCGACCTGACGAGGCTCGCCGCCTACGCGATCGACGACGAGGACAGCCGGGACCCCGACGATGCCCTCAGCCTGGATGGGGACCGCGTCTGGGTGCACGTCGCCGACGTCGCGGCGCTGGTCTCGCCGGACAGCCCGCTGGACCTGGAGGCCCGGGGACGGGCGGCCAACCTGTACCTGCCGGAGCGGACCGTCCCGATGCTGCCCTGGGCCGTCACCGAGCGCCTGGGGCTCGGTCTGCAGCCGGTCTCCCCAGCGCTCTCCCTCGGGTTCCACCTGGCAGGAGACGGGACACCGACGGGACTCGAAGTGGTGCGAAGCTGGGTGCGGGTGAGCCGGTTGTCGTACGCGGAGGCGGAAGGGCGTCTGCAGGAGGAGCCCTTTCGCACCCTCTACGCCGCTGCCCTGCGGTTCCAGGCCCGGCGGCGCGCGGCCGGGGCGGCTCCGATCGTGTTGCCCGAGGCGAAGGTGCGCGCCGAAGGCGGCGCGGTTACCGTCAAGCCCATACCCCGACTGCGCAGCCGCGACCTGGTCGCGGAGGTCATGCTCATGGCCGGCGAGGCCGCCGGCCGGCTGGCGCTGGAGCAGGGTCTCGCCTTCCCGTTCGCGACCCAGTCGGGCCCGGACGAAGCCGTACCCGCCCCCGAGGGGCTCGCCGCCAGCTTCGCGTACCGGCGCCTCCTCAAGCGTACCCAGATGCGTACCGCCCCGGACCGGCACGCGGGGCTGGGGCTCGCGGTCTATTCCCAGGTGACGAGCCCCCTGCGCCGGTATCTGGATCTGGTTGCCCACCAGCAATTGCGGGCCTGGGTCACCGGTCAACCGCTGCTGGGGCAGGAGGAGATCCTGGAGCGGATCGGGGCTGCCGATGCACTGACCGGCAGCCTGCGCCAGGCCGAGCGAGCCTCCAACCGGCACTGGACCCTCGTGCACCTGAGCCGGCAGCCCGGGTGGCGCGGCACCGGCGTTCTCGTCGAGTCGCGCGGGGGCCGAGGGACCGTGGTCCTGCCGGAGCTCGCCTTCGAGGCGCCGCTCCATCTCCCGCAGGAGATGGAGCTGGACGCCGCCGTCGATCTTCAGTTGAGCGGGGTGGATCTCCCGTCTCTTTCCGCGTACTTCAATGGCGTGCCCCGGGAGACGTGACCCGGCCGCTTCAGTCCTTCTTCATGCGCTCGTCGATCTGGCGCTCGGCCTCGAGCCAATCCTGGGCCGGGTCTCCGCCGAGGAACCCGCGTTTCTCGGCGATGTAGTAGGCCGCGTCCGAGATCATCTTCCAGCGCTCCTCGGGCGTCGGTGCGAGGCTGGGGGCAGGGGTCGCCGCCTTTGCCCGGGTGGTCTTCGGCGCCGCGCCCTTTCCACCAGCCGGCTTCGCCCCGGATGTCTTCCTCGTGCTGTTCATGGTGCTGCCTCCCCTGTCGGTAACCACGCCGCTGCGCGGCTTGACGCTCGAGCCTATGAGACACTGACCCGGCGGCCGTGTCCAGCGAAGGACCGGCACCATGGCGCCTGCCGAGACCTGGAGGAAGTGGAAGTGCGGCCCTCGCCCGGGGCGTTCCCGGCCGGCCGGTGAATCGGAGGGGCCGGCAGCGGCCCCTCCGGGACACGGATGAAGTGTGCCTGTCGGACGCCTACTTGCGGGCGTCCTGCAGCGCCTTGTATCCGGCGCTGAATCCCTTCAGCGAGACCGGGAAGGTCACGGGCTTCTGGGGATTCGCGTAGAAGGTGAGCTTCGCCTGGCTGCCGCTGCGCAGGGCCTTCAGAAGGTCGTCGTTGGTGGCGAGCGCGGCGCGGCAGCCGTCCGGCACGCACACCTCCACCGGGAAGCGCTTGGCTTCGCCTTCGTCCACCTGGAGGCTGAGGCCCTGGGGCAGGAAGAACCCCAGAGGCAGGGCGAAGATCATCCCGGACTCGCCGGTGTTGGTGATGACCGTCTCCACCCTCATCAGGGGCCGCTCCTTGTCGGACTCCTTGTCCTTGCTGACCAGCGTCTGAACGAGCACGCACACGTCCTTGTCCGCCTTCTCGGGCTTCTGGCAGACCAGCGTCCAGTCCTGGAAGTTCTTCTGGGTGGGCTTCTTGGGCTCGTCCTTGGCGTGAGCGGCCGTTGCGAGCAGCGGCAGCGTGAGCGCCGCAGCGAGGGCGTGGCGCGCGAGGCGGTCCCAGCCGCCCGAAACGGGTGAGTGCATCACTTCCTCCTGGCGAGACAGTCTGCCGCGGGACACCCCGCGTGTCCCCAATGGTACCTGAAAACGGCCCGGGACGGTCCGTGGCCCCCACCAGCACGCGTAGAATCCGGTCCTGCCGGGCAACCGGACGCTGCGCGCCGGCGTTGCCCGAAACGATGCCGAAGGGAGAAGATTGGCCGGTGACGTTTGCGGGCCGGTGGGGCGAGGTTCCTGGCCCAAAGGAGTCCGTAACCCGTGGTGGGGAGGGGCATCGCCGTGGAGACTGGCGTGACGGAGGGGCGGGTCGCCCTGCCGGATGGGCGTACCCTCGCCTGGGCGGAGTTCGGTGACCCGCGCGGCCGGCCGGTGGTCTACTGCCACGGGTTCCCGGGCTCTCGGCTCGAGCCCCGAGTGGCGGACGAGTTGGCCAGCCGGTTGGAGGTGCACCTGATCGGAGTGGACCGCCCGGGCTATGGCCAATCCACGCCCGCGTCGGGCCGCCGGATCCGCGAGTGGCCGCGCGACGTCGAGGCGGTGGCCGACGCCCTCGGCCTGGAGCGGTTCGCAGTGATCGGGGTGTCCGCGGGTGGCCCCTACGCCGCGGCCTGCGGCTGCGAACTGCCGGAGCGCGTGTCGCGGGTGGCCATCGTCTGCGGGCTCGGGCCCCCGGAGTCGATGGGGCGGGGGGCGCAGATGCACTGGTACGCCCGGTGGGGTCTGCGTGTCGCGGCGGGTTTCAGTCCGGTCTCCCGGTGGCTCCTCGCGCTCTTTGCGCTCGGGGTGCGCTCGGTCGGCGAGAGGGGCTACGAGCTCTGGGTCAGACGCTACTCGGCTGCCGACCGCGAGGTACTCCAGCGCCCGGAGGTTCGCTCATTGCTGCTCGCGGCGTTCCGCGAGGGTGCCCGTAACGGTGGGGCCGCCCTGGCGGAGGACCTGGCGCTGCTGGCGAGGCCGTGGGATTTTCCGCTGGACGGCGTCCAGGTACCTGTCGACCTCTGGCACGGGGAGGCCGACGCCGTCGTCCCGCCCGAGATGGGGCGGTACGTCGCCTCACGGCTCAAGAACTGCCGCGCCCGCTTCCTGCCCGGCGAGGGTCACTTCTCGCTGCCCCTTGCCCACATGGACGTCATCCTTTCCGCCCTGGTTCGCTGAGCGCGGCAGGGTGGAGGGCAGGGTGCCGCACGAAACCACCCTTCGCGGGGCCAGATGCGCTGCCACACCTCCCCGCGCCCGCCCGGGTCGCTGACGGCTTCGAGGAGTGGCCCGGACGGCGGTGCGACGAGGAAGGCCGAAACGGCGGCCAGATAGGCGGCGAGCGTCGCGGCCGGTCCCCGGCGCGACCAGAGCTTGAGCGCGCTCCCGAGGGAGCGGCGGGTGCGGGCCCCGAAGAGATTGACGCTGTAGACCTCGTCGAGCAGCAGGTGGACCAGGTAACCGAGTGTGACGAAGGCCCCGGCCGTCCAGGCTGCAACGGCGGGTGTCCCGGCGCCCCGGTGCGCGGCTGCGGCTGCGGCGAGGCCGAAGAAGACGGCGGCCGGGACCGAGTGCAGCATCCCCCGGTGCACCGTCACCCGGGTCAGCAGGGCGAAGAGGGCCCAGCGCGCGAACAGGAACGCGGCGACCCAGAGAAGCACCAGTTCGGCGACCGTCGGGAAACGCTCCGCCAGCAGGAACATGGCCAGGAAGGCGAGTGCCGCGGCGGCCAGCGTGAAGCTCGCGCGCACGGGCGCCGACCCGTCCGCGTCCAGGTCCGGCAGGAGCGAGCCGAGTGTCCCGAGTGCCAGGTAGGCGAGGGTCTCCCCGGGCGTGGCGAGCCCCCCCACCAGGGCGGTGGTCGCGGCCAGGCCGCTCGCGGCGAGACCGACCGAGAGATGCACGGAGAAGGCGGCCAGGGCCAGGTCTCCCGAGACTGACGTTTCTCTCGAGAGCAGGCTCCCGAGGCAAGTTCTACATGTAGTTATCGCAGAAAAATCTAGCACAACATCATGAGGGATGCCGAGCGGGGCCCGCAGGTTGCACTGGCGGCGTGTCTTCGCGGCCGGGCCGGGGCTATGATGGTGGCGTGGGGCGGGACGCCCCGCGGGAAGCGAGCCCACTGGAGGGGGCGACGATGGAGACTGCGCGCAAGGATGCCCGGGCCTTCGAGGTCCACATTCCGCTGACCGTCAAGACCTACGACGTCGACTTTTCGGGGGTCGTGAGCCACATCACGTACCTCCGATGGCTCGAGGACTTGCGGTTGCAGATGCTGGCGAGCCACCCGCCGCTGCAGTGGCAGGTGGACGGGGGAGGTGTCCCGGTGGTGGCCCGTACCTCGGTGCACTACCGCGCCCCGGTCAGCCTCGGCCAGGCCCTCCGGGGAAGCCTCTGGGTGAGTCGCGCGGGATTCTCCCGCTGGACCCTGTCGGCGGAGTTCAGTTCGGGCGGGCTTGTCGTCGCCGAGGCGCTGCAGTCCGGTTGCTTCCTCGACCGGGACACGCGGCGCCCCGTCGCCTTGCGCCAGGAGATCCGGGAGCGGGTGGCTGCCCCGCGGCGGACCGCGCCCCCGCCGGTCTCCTGTGACGAGGCCGGCCCGCCCGGGCGGCGTGGCTGGCGCGAGTTGATGGCTGTGCGCGCCGGTGCCGTTGCGGCGGGGCGCTGAGTCGGGGCGGAAGGAAGATGGGAGGTCCCGGATGGTCGACTTTGACAGCAGGGCGCGGCAGTGGGACTCCAACCCCGTCTTCCTGGAGCGAGCGCTCCGCGTGGCGGATGGCATCCGCGCCCGCGTGCCGCTCGGCCCCTCCACGCGGGCCCTCGACTTCGGCTGCGGGACGGGACTGCTGAGCTTCGCCCTGAAGGACCACGTGGGGCACATCACGCTCCAGGACAGCTCTGCCGGAATGCTCGAAGTCCTGCGGGAGAAGATCGCCCTTCAGGGCACGAGGAACATGACGGTGCTCGAGGGCGAGCAGCTGGTCGACCTGCCGCCCGAGGAACGCTACACGCTCGTCTACACCTCCATGACCCTGCACCACATCCCCGACACCGACGCCACGCTCCGCGCATTTCACGGGGCGCTCCGACCGGGAGGGTTCCTCTGCGTCGCCGACCTGGACGCCGAGGACGGCACCTTTCACGGCCCGGAGGTCGAGGTCCACCGCGGCTTCGAGCGCGGGGAGCTCGCCCGGCGCGCCGCCCGGGCCGGCTTCGCGGACGTGAGCTTCGACACGGTCTTCGAGATGCGCAGGGAGATCGCGGGGGAGGACCGTCGCTACCCCGTGTTCCTCATGGTCGCCCGCAGGGTCTGAAGCCCGGTCCTTCTTCGCGGTGTCGCGGCGCGCCCGGCCAGGCGCTCGAGCCTGTGCCGGTGATCGGGGCTCTCCGGCTCCAGGGCGACGAGCCGCTCGGTGAGCACGCGCGCCCCCTCGAGGTCACGCTCGGCGTGCTCGGCGTGCTTGGCCAGGGCCTCGATGGCCCGGGGGTTGCCCTGCGCGGCCAACTCACGCCAGATCTCGACGGCTCCCTGCAGGTCCCCCTGGCGGCGGTCGAGACGGGCAAGCTCCAGCAGCCCCTGCGCGTCGAGCCGCTCCCGGTCGGAAGCCAGCAGGTCGCGGGCGGACGCCAGGCCCTCCCGGGCGTGGCGGTGGCGCGCTACCCCGAGGGGGTTGGCCCCGTGCGCCCGCGGCGCGGCATAGGCGGCGGACAGCGCCGGGACCAGGGCGACCAGGGAGACCAGGTCCCAGCGGTTGTGCTCGAGGACGGCCGGCAGGCGTCCCACGTCGCGGTGGCGCAGCCAGTGCAGCCAGACCGCGGGCACCTCGGCGCTCGGCAGGTCCGCGGGCCGGGCGAAGCCAAGCAAACGGCGCTCCGCGGTCCCCAGCCGGCAATCCGACCACTCGCGCCCGAAGGCCCGGCGGACCGGGGGCAGCAGGTCCGCGTGGGGCCAGCCCCGGAAGGGGTCCGGCAGGCCTGCGAGACGGTAGCGCGTGGCGAGAAGGGGCAGGTCGAAGCACTTGCCGTTGAAGCTCACCAGCGTGCGGGCCGTGGCGGCGAAATCGGCTACTGCGCGCAGCAGGGCGGGCTCGCCGCCGAAGCGTGTGATCAGGTACTGACGGACGACCAGTGCGTCGTTCGTGAGCCTCGCGAGGCCCACCAGGAAGGCCGTGGTGCCGGTTCCACCGGCGAGCCCCGTGGTCTCGGTGTCGACGAACAGCGGCTCGGCTCCCGGCAGGTCCAGGGCGCAGAGGTGCTTGGACGTCTCCCCGCCGACGCTCCAGTGGCCGTGCCGCGCGGGTAGCGGCACGCGGTGCTCCACGGAGACGAGGCCGTCCTCGGCCAGTTGACCGCCCAGCCGTTCGGCGAGCTCGGCATCGCTCGGTCCTCCGCGGGGGGGGCGCGCGCCGGCGCCCCGCACGGCGAGGAGGCGCTCGATCCCCTGGGGCAGAGGGTCCGACCGGGGCGCTGGCGGCGCGTCCGCGCCGGACGGGGACCGGCCCTGCCCGGTTTCCCCGGTGGGCATCGCAGAGGGTCCGGGCGCGCCCCCGGCCTGACGGCGCAGGTTGCCGAGCCGGTCGCGGAGCCCGCTCACGCCGGGGGTCCCTCGCTCGCGAGCAGGTCGAGCACCGTCAACGCGGTCGCCTTGGGGGAGAAGCCCCGGCTCTCGTCCGTGGCGAGGATCGGTCCGACGCAAGCGGGGCAGCCGGACCGGCAGGGACATCCCGCGACCAGCGACCGGGCGCGATTCACGATTTCCCCGGCCTGTTGGAAGAGCGGGGCGGACAGGCCGATCCCGCCGGGGTAGTTGTCGTACAGGAACACGGTGGGGCGGAAGGGTGCCGCCGGGACCTCTCCCTGAGCGGTCGGGTCGCCCGTCGCGAAGGCCCGCAGCTCCCCCCGGCCGCCCGTGCCCACCGTCGCGAACCACGTGGACTCGCTGTCCCCGACGGCGCGCCCCAGGTCCCTCGGCTCGGACATGCTCAGGACGGCGGCCACGAAGTGCATGGCGTGGGCCGCGCCGAGGAACCCGTCCAGGGCCTGCTGGCGCGAGGGGAAGGCCACCTCCAGGGCGTCGGGTGAGACGGTCCACCAGACCGCGGTCGTGTGCAGCTCCTGGTCCGGCAGGTTGACGTTGCCGTACCCGACGTTCTCATGGGTGTAGTAGCGGATCTTCTTGTAGCCGGCGACCCGCCGCACCAGATGGACCTCTCCGTGGGCCGTCCGGGCCCGGGTGCCGGGGTGGCCCTCGAACTCCTCCAGGACCTTGAGCCGGGTGTAGTCGATCGCGTCGGTGTAATAGTCGGCCTCGGTCCTGCGCACGAAGGCCTTGCGACCCACCCAGTCGAGCCGCTCGACCTGCCAGGGCTGGGCCTGGACCATGTAGATCGCGCCCTCGTAGAGCGTCATCGCGGCCCCCGAGTAGTCGACCTCCGCGATGACCTTCTTGCCCCCGTCGGTCACGTCGACGACCACGAAATTGCCCTCGGCCACCGAGCGCAGGCTGACGGCGTTGGCAGGATAGCTGTCGGCCATCCAGTGCCAGCGCCCCCCTTCGTGATGCAGCACCTGCTGTTCGGCGAGGTACGCGAGCAGCGCGCCCACGTCCCGGCCCCCGAAGGCCTCCCCGTCGGCGAACGGCAGCTCGAAGGCCGCGCAGCGCACGTGGTCGAGCAGGATGAGCAGTTGGTCGGGGTCGATGCGGGCGTGCTCGGGGGATGCGCCGAGGAGGAACTCGGGCTCGCGCACCAGGAACTGGTCCAGGGGCTGGCTCGAAGCGACGAGCACCCCGAGCGACGGACGGTTGCGGCGCCCGGCCCGCCCCAGGCGCTGCCAGGTGCCGGCGATCGTCCCCGGATACCCGTTCAGGACGCAGACGTCGAGCGCGCCGATGTCCACCCCGAGCTCCAGCGCCGAGGTAGCGACCACGCAGTCGACCGTGCCCGCCCGCAGGTCCTTCTCCGTCGCCCGCCGTTCGGTGGGCAGGTAGCCCCCGCGATAGGCGCGCACCCGCGGGGGGCGGCGGGGGTCGCGGTCGAAGGTGTCCTTCAGGTACTTGGTCAGCACCTCCACCATCAGGCGCGTCTGGGCGAAGACGATGGTCTTGAGCCCGGATTTCACGGCCATGCGTGCGATGCGCGCGGTCTGGGAGCGGGCCGAGGCGCGGATCCCCAGGTCGGGGTTCACCACCGGGGGATTCCACAGCAGCACGTGCCGGCGCCCCCGGGGCGCGCCGCTCTCGGTGACGCTCGCCACCGCGGCCCCGACGAGGCGCTCGGCGAGCTCCTGGGGGTTCGCGATGGTCGCGGAGGTCAGCACGAAGATCGGCTCACTGCCGTAGAACCGGCAGACCCGGGTGAGCCGGCGCAGCACGTTCGCCACGTGGGCGCCGAACACCCCCCGGTAGGTGTGCAGCTCGTCGACCACCACGTAACGCAGCTGCTCGAAGAACTGCGCCCACTTGGTATGGTGGGGGAGGATCCCCTGGTGCAGCATGTCGGGGTTGGTGACGACCACGTCGCCGCGCGTGCGCACGGCCTTGCGCGCGTCGCCCGGCGTGTCCCCGTCGAAGGTGAAGGCGCGCACGCCGAGCCCGCCGGCCCGACTCAGCTCGGTCAGCTCGGCGACCTGATCCTGGGAGAGGGCCTTGGTGGGGAACAGGTACAGAGCCTTCGCGCCCTCGGTGAGGGCGGCGTGCAGGGCCGGGAGGTTGTAGCAGAGGGTCTTGCCCGAAGCGGTGGGTGTGACGACCACCGTGTGGTGGCCGGCCCGCACGTGGTCCCACGCCTCGCGCTGGTGACTGTAGAGCCGACTGACGCCACGCTCCCTCAGGGCCGCTGCAAGGCGTGGCTCCAGCTCCGGAGGCAGGTCCGCGTAACGCCCGGCTGCTTCGGGCTGCACCTGCTCGCCCGTGATTCGGGCCCGGTAGCGGCGCTTGAGCCCGGCGACCAGGGAGTCCACGTCGCCTGCCGGGAGCGGGCCTTCGTCCTCGGGGTCCGCCGGCTCTTCCAACAAGGCGTCGAGCATGACGGGTTTCCGATTCGTTCTCCCTGCCCGGCACGAGTGTAGTGAAGGGCTTGCGGGCCCGCAAGCGCCGGAATCGGCTGCCTTGCCGGGGGTCCCTGGGTTATCCTGCGACATCACCGCGCCGCGGTCCGGTGCGGCGGCAGCGACCGTGGGGGACAGCTTGGGAGGCGAGGGGACGGAGGTCGTGCTGCTGGAGCACCCG
Organism: uncultured Ectothiorhodospiraceae bacterium; assembly: GCA_937867305.1. Taxonomy (GTDB): domain Bacteria; phylum Pseudomonadota; class Gammaproteobacteria; order JAABTG01; family JAABTG01; genus JAGNLM01. The sequence goes on from CALMKJ010000025.1 coordinate 85,508, forward strand.
GACAGCCCCCCCGGCCCGGTGCAGGGGCTGCGGGCCCGGGTGCTCGTGCAAGGCGGGCGCCGGCTCGGTCTGGTGTTCCGGCTCGAGGGAGCCCTGGAAGGGCTGCGCCTGCCCCCGCCCGGTCTCGCGCGGCGGGGCGACCGCCTCTGGGAACACACCTGCTTCGAGGTCTTCCTGGCGCCCGCGGGGTCTGCCGCGTACCACGAGGTCAATCTCTCGCCTTCGGGGGAATGGGCCGAGTACCCGTTCCTGAGCTATCGCGAGCGTGGTCCGGCGGGGCCGCCCCTGGCCCCGGGGCTCGAGACTTCCACGGTGCCGGGGTGCCTCGAGCTGGCGGTCTCCCTGGACCTCGGCCGGCTGCCCCTGCTGGCGGGGGCCTCGTCCCTGCGGGTGGGCCTTTCCGCGGTGACGGAGGACGCCGCGGGGCGACTGTCCCACTGGGCGCTGCGCCACCCGCCCGGGAGACCGGACTTTCACCGGATGGAGGCCTTCGCGCTGGCACTGGACGTCGGCCAGCCCGTACCCGCCACGGGTCCCGGGGCAGGGAGGGGAGGATGAGGTTCGGCATCGACCGTCTGCTGGAGGAGCCGGCGCTGCGCGCTCCGCTCGCGAATCGCCGGGTTGCCCTGCTCGCCCACCCGGCCTCGGTCACGCGGGACCTGCGGCACTCCTTCGACGCCCTCGCCGCGCTGGGCGACCTGCGCGTCACTGTCGCCTTCGGTCCGCAGCACGGCCTGCGCGGCGACAAGCAGGACAACATGGTGGAGTCCCCGGACTTCACCGACCCCGTGCACGGCGTGCCCGTGTTCAGCCTCTACGGCGAGGTGCGGCGCCCCACGCCCGAGATGATGGACGCATTCGACGTGCTCCTGGTGGACCTCCAGGACCTGGGCTGCCGCGTCTACACCTTCGTCACCACCCTGCGTTACGTGCTCGAGGCCGCTGCCCGGCACGGAAAGGCCGTTTGGGTCCTGGACCGGCCGAATCCGGTGGGGCGCCGGGTCGAAGGGTTGCGCCTGCGCCCCGGGTGGGAGAGCTTCGTCGGCGCCGGGGCGCTGCCCATGCGCCACGGCCTGACCCTGGGAGAGCTGGGGCGTTGGCTCGTCGCCGAGCTGGGACTGGACGTGGAGTACGAGGTCGTGACCCTGGAGGGGTGGGACCCCGGCGGGGGCCCCGGCTTCGGCTGGCCCCTGGGGGAGAGGGTCTGGGTCAACCCGAGCCCCAACGCCCCCAACCTCTGGATGGCGCGCTGCTACCCGGGGACCGTCCTCCTGGAGGGGACGACCCTCTCGGAGGGGAGGGGCACGACACGCCCGCTGGAACTCCTGGGGGCACCGGACCTCGTCCCGCGCCAGCTGATCGGCGCGATGCACGCCCTGGCCCCCCAGTGGCTGCGGGGCTGCCGGCTGCGCGAATGCTGGTTCGAGCCGACCTTCCACAAGCACTCCGGCAGGCTGTGCGCCGGTGTCCAGATCCACGTGGACGACGGCGCCTACGTGCCCGGGGACTTCCGGCCGTGGCGTTTGGTGGCCCTGGCGCTGAAGGCGGTTCGAGCCCTGCGGGGCGACCGGGAGCTCTGGCGCCGGTTTGCCTACGAGTACGAGTACGAGCGCCTCGCCATCGACGTGATCAACGGCGGCGAGACCCTGCGGGAATGGGTGGAGGACCCGGCCAGCTCCCCGGGCGACCTGGAGGCCCTGGCGCGGGCCGACGAGGCCTCCTGGCTCGAGGAGCGCGAGGCCGTGCTCCTCTACCGCTGACGCCGAGGCTCGAAGGGGCTTGCGCGGGTCAGACTCGGCGCGCCGTTGCGGCCGTATGCCTCGCGAGGGGGGTGCGGACCCTTCGAGTCCGGGGTGCGTGCTCCCGGTGGTCTCCGGCGAGGAGGGTGACCCCCAGGAGCAGCGTTCCCACCAGCACTGCCGCCTGGTAGAGGCCTCCGACGTCCGTACAGTGGGTATCGCTGCAGACCACCCGGGCGAGGTCGTCCCCGGTGCCCCCGAGTCCCCATAGGCCTGCGCTGAGGATTCCGGTGCCGAGGCCGCCCAGGGCGAATCTGACCGTTGCGCCGATGCCTCGCGTTCTCATGCCGCTACCTCCTGCGTGGATACGCAGGTTATCGGCAGGGCCCGCCGGGACCGGAGGGCTTGTGTCAACGCTCCGCGAAGATCAGGCCGTAGGGCCGGTCCAGCCCCGAGCGGATCTCTTCGAGCCCGACGCTGCGTCCCCAGCGCCGCCACTCACGACCCTCGAAGAACCCGATCATCGTCGGGACCGAGAACACCTGGTATTGCCCTGCCGCGTCCGGCAGGGCGGCGCAGTCGACGTAAAGGCCGGAGAGGCGGGGGAAATCCCGCGCCAGCAGCTCGGCGACCTTGGGGCGCAGCGCCTGGCAGACCCGGCAGTCCGGGGTGCTGAAGTAGACGAGCACGGCCGGTTGCGCCGCGAGGAGCGCGTGCAGCTCGGCGAGGCTGCCGACGGGGAGCAGGTCACCCGCGGGGGTCATGCGCGCCGCCCGGGGCGCAGGACCCTCATCCGTGCACCAGCCGTTGCTCGGCCTGGGCGAGGTCCTCGGCCGGGCCCTGCAGGACCACCGCGTCTCCAGCGCGAAGGGTCATCCCGGGACTGGGCTCTTCGCCGCGGATGTCGCCCCGGCGCACGGCGAACACGGTGACCGGGCCTCCCGGAACGCCAAAATCCGCCAGGGTGCGCCCGACGGCGGGGCTCTCGGCCGGAATCACGACAGTGTGCAACTGGTGGGGGTCGGGGTGCTCGACGCTGCGCGGCTCGTCTCCGTGGAACACCCCCCGCAGGCGCCGGTAGTGGTCGTGGCGGGCGGCCTCCACCAGACGCAGGACCTCCTCCGGCGCGACACCGAGCCTCTGCAGGAGATGGGTGGCCAGCATCATGCTTGCCTCGACCGACTCCGGCACCACCACGGACGCACCTGCCAGCTCGAGCTCCTCCATGTGGGAGTCGTCGTGGGTGCGCACCACGACCGGCAGACTGGGCTGCAGCGCCCGGCAGGCGTGGATGATGCGGGTGGAGGTCTGGGCGTCGTCGAACGTGACGACCACGGCTCGGGCTCGGGAGATGCCTGCGGCCTCCAGGACTTCCCGGTGCGTGCTGTCACCGAAGAAGACCTGCTCGCCGGCCTCCCAGGCCTCGCGAATCAGCGTCGCGTCGAGGTCGAGACCCACGTACGGGATGTCCTCCTGGCGCAGGAAGGCCGCCAGGTTCTGGCCGATGCGTCCGAACCCGCAGATCACCACGTGCCCGCTCACGTCCCGCAGGGCCTCGGTGATCTGTCGTGAGGTGACTGCCCGGCCCTGCAGGTAGGAGACGGCGCAGAATCGATCGGCAAGGGGGCCGTTCTGCCGGATGAGGAACGGGGCGAGCAGCATGCTGAACAGCATCGCGGCCAGCACGGGCTGGGTCTGTTCGGCGGAGAGCACCTGCTGGCCGACGGCGAGCGTGAGCAGGGCAAACCCGAATTCTCCTCCCTGAGCGAGCACCACCCCCGTGCGCAGGGCGACCCCGGGCTCGTAGCCGACAAGGCGCGTGAGCAGGGCGATCAGGAGGCCCTTGCCCACGACCAGGCCGAAGAGGATCACGGCGGTGGCCTTCCAGACCCCGGGCAGCGCCACGGGGTTGAGCTGGGCCCCTACGGTGATGAAGAAGATGGCGAGCAGTACGTCCCGGAAGGGCCGGATGTCCGCCTCCACCTGATGACGGTACTCGGTCTCGCCCAGCATCATCCCGGCGAGGAAGGCGCCGAGGGCGAGGGAGAGGCCGGCCAGGCCGGTGCCCCAGGCGGCGGCGAGCGCCAGCAGGACCACGGCCAGGGTGAAGATCTCGGCCGAGTGTGCGCTGGCGACGGCGTGGAGCAGCGGCCGCAGCATCCATCGTCCGAGGGCCCACATCACCACCAGGGCGGCCACCCCCTTCAGCAAGGCGATCCCCAGGACCCCCGCCAACGAGTCGGCCGTCCCGCCGGCGAGCAGCGGAATCGCCACGAGAAACGGCACTGCCGCCAGGTCCTGGGACAGGAGTACCGCCAGGGCGACCCGCCCGTGGCGGGACTGCATCTCGAGCTGGTCCCGCAACTGGCGGACGACGAGTGCGGTGGACGACATGGCGAGCGCGCCGCCCACCACCAACGCACCCTCCCAGGGGAGTCCCAGGAGCCAGGAGGCCACACCGAACAGGGTGGTGGACAGGAGCACCTGTGCGGTTCCGAGCCCGAAGACCTCGCGCCGCAGGGTCAGCAGACGGGGAATCGAGATCTCGAGGCCGATCGTGAAGAGCAGGAACACCACGCCGACCTCCGCCATGAAGGCGATCACGTCGCTCGCCGGGATCCAGCCGAGGGCGTGAGGCCCGGCGACGAGGCCGACGATCAGGTACCCGAGCAGTGGCGGCAGATGCAACCGACGCACCGCCCATGCGGTGGGCAGGGACAGGGTCAGGAGCACCATCATGTCCCGGAGCAGGTCGTGGGTCACTTCAGGGCTCCGTGCCTTGGACTACGAAAGGGAGGCGCACGCAGGCGAGACGGACCGGCCGCGGTCTCCGGCTCCCCGAGGCTCACGGGGAGCACGGCCGTCAGGCCGGTTCGGTCTGCAAGGACAGGGGCGAGCCGTTGCCGAAGACGCCCCGTGAGGCGAAGAGGGCGTACTCCATGCTGTCCGAGAGCGCCTGCCAACTCGCCTCGATGATGTTCGGGCTCGCCCCGACCGTGGTCCAGGTGTCCTCGCCGCTCTGGAAGTCGATCAGCACCCGCACCGTCGCGGCGGTGCCGCGGTCGCTGTTGAGGATGCGGACCTTGTAGTCGGTCAGGCGGACGTCCCGCAGTTCGGGGTAGACGTCCGACAGGGCGTCGTGCAAGGCGCTGCCGAGCGCGTCCACCGGCCCGCTGCCTTCGGCGGCCGTGAGCTTGACCCGGTCGCCGATGCGAACCTTCACGGTCGCCTCGGCGAGGAGTCCGCGCCCGAGGCGGTGCTCGGTCACCACCATGAAGTCGACCAGCTCGAAGGGTGCCCGGTACTCCTGGCGGGTGCGGTAGAGCATCAGGTCGACCGATGCCTCCGCCGCCTCGAAGGTGAAGCCGCGGTGCTCCAGTTCCTTGATCTGGTGCAGCACGCGCTGGGCATCCTCGCGATTGACCTGCAGCCCGTGGGCGCGCGCCTGGTAGAGCAGATTGCCGCGGCCGGAGAGTTCGGAGACGACCGCCCGGGGCTCGTTGCCCACCAGGGCGGGGTCCACGTGCTGATAGCTTTCGACACGCTTCAGGACGGCCGCCACGTGGATGCCGCCCTTGTGGGCGAAGGCGCTCTCCCCCACGTAGGGGGCGTGATCGTCGTGCTTGAGGTTGGCGACCTCCGCCACGTAGCGGGACAAACGCGTTAGCCCGCGCAGCTGTTCCGGGCTCATCACCTCGAGGCCCATCTTGAGCTGCAGGTCGGGAATGATGGCGGAGAGATCGGCGTTGCCGACGCGCTCCCCGTAGCCGTTGATCGTGCCCTGCACCTGCACACAGCCGGCGCGCACCGCCGCGAGCGAATTCGCGACCGCGCACCCGCCGTCGTTGTGCACGTGGATGGCGAGCGGCGTGTCGAAGCGCTCGCGCACCGCGCGGACGATGTCCTCGACCTCCCACGGCAGGCTGCCCCCGTTGGTGTCGCAGAGCACCAGGAAGTCCGCGCCCGCCTCCGCCGCCGCGGCGAGGGTCCGCAGGGCGTATTCCGGATTGGCCTTGTAGCCGTCGAAGAAGTGCTCGGCGTCGAACATGACCTCCTTGCCGAAGCCCTTCATGTGGGCGACGCTCTCGCCGATCATCGCGAGGTTCTCTTCGTGCGTCGTCTCCAGCACCTCGTTCACCTGGAAGTCCCAGCTCTTTCCGACCAGCGTGACCACGGGCGTTCCGGCGTCGAGGAGGGCCTTGAGGTTGGCGTCTTCGGCGCAGCGGATGCCCTTGCGGCGGGTGCTCCCGAACGCTGCCACGCGGGCCTGGGTCAGCCCGAGCTCGCCCAACCGCGAGAAGAACTCGGCGTCCTTCGGGTTCGAGCCGGGCCAGCCGCCTTCGATGTAGTGCACGCCGAACTGGTCGAGGCGGCGTGCGACGGCCAGCTTGTCGTCGCAGGACAGGGAAACGTCCGCGCGTTGGGTGCCATCGCGCAGGGTGGTGTCGTAGATCAGGATGCGGGTCATCGATCGGTCAGCCTGTCACCGGGAGCTCTTTTCCTGGATGACCTGGCCGCCTTTCTCGATGTCCCTCCCGAGCCCTGCCATGGTGTTGCAGCCCGTGACGGCGACCGTCACCAGCCCGGCGAGAACGAGAGCGATTGCACGCCTCAGCATGAGTGGTCCTCCTCGGGTCGTCAGTTTGCGCAGACGCGCGACCGCCATCACGGATGGCGCCCCTGGTCCAGGTTGGCCGGGCAGAGCACGTCACGCATGGTGTTGATGAGCATCAGGAGCTGGTCGTTCCGGATGCGGTAGAAGACCTTGTTCGCCTCCTTGCGCGCGAGAACGATGTGCTTGTCCCGCAGTTGCTCGAGGTGCTGGGAGATGTTGCTCTGGGTCGTTCCGGCCCTTTCGACGATTTCTCCCACCGACAGCTCGCGATCGCCCAGGGTGCAGATGATCTTCCAGCGCAACGGGTGCGCCATGGCCTTGAGGGCATTCGCGGTGAGGACGGTGTCCTCACTGGGAGGGGAGGGCTCGAGTAAGGGCTTGCTCATACGCGCTCCGTCTGGGCGATCTCGCTGGTCATTGCCGCCTGGTCTCCTTCATCGAGTTCCCGCACGTATCCGGTCATGTCCTTCGCCACGCAGATGATGTCCGTCATGTTGCCTTCGCTGTCCGTGATGGCGGTCCGCGAAAACAGGATGGGGACCCTCCGGCGGTCGCTGGCGATGAATCGCGCGTCGATGGCGCTCAGCGCGCCCGTCCGGATGAGCGCCTCGAGCCACGTCCCCATGAAGGCGCCCGCCTGTTCCTGGTCCGCCTCCTCGAACACGTCGCCGATCGACATCCCGACCAGTTGCGGCTCGCTGTAGCCGAGCATGCGACAGGCGGCCGGGTTGACCCACTTGATGCAGCCGTCGGGCGAGAGCACCAGGAGCGCCTCGCCCATCGTGTTGATGATGTTCTGCAGGTACTGGCGGGCCTGATCGAGCTCGCGCGTACGTTCGGCAACCTTCGCCTCCAGCACCCGATTGAGGTCGCGCTCCTTCTGGATCACGCGAAAATAGGTGCTGATCTTGTTGAGGAGCAGGTTGTCGTCGATGGGCTTCAAGAGGTAGTCGGCCGCCCCGAGGGCGTAGCCCCGCTTCTGGAACTCGTCGGTCTTGAACGCCGCGGTGAGGAAGATGATGGGGATCTCGCGGGTCTTCCTGCGGATCTTCAGCATCGAGGCCGTCTGGAACCCGTCCATCTCCGGCATCTGGATGTCGAGGATGATCAAGTCGATGTCCGGCTCGCGCACGGCGATGTCGATCGCGTCCTTGCCCGAGCTCGCCTCGAGCACGGTGACGTCCATGTGTTTCTGGATGAGTGTGCGCAGCGCGAACAGATTGTTCGCGTTGTCGTCGACGATGAGGACCTTGAATCCGGCGTAGCGGTTCACGCGGGCTCCCGGGGCTGATGTGCGGGTTCCGTGGGCAGCGCGCGCGCGAGTGCGTCCCGGAGCTCCTGGGGATCCACCGGCTTGCCCAGGAGCTCGCTCGCCCCCGCGGCCAGGGTCCGGGCCCGGGCGTCGGGGTCGGTTCTGGCGGTCAGCGCCACGACGGGTAATTCTCGAAAACGGGTGTCGGCCTTGATTTGCTTAATCATATCATTGCCGTCCCGGCCGGGCAGCATGATGTCCATGAGCACCACGTCCACCGGCTCGTCGCGCAGGACCTCCATGGCCTCCTGACCGTCGCCCGCGGCCAGCACCGTCAGCTTCCAGCGCTCCAGCAGGGGCGTGATGGCGAGCAGGTCACGCACGTCGTCGTCCACCAGCAGTACCCTTCGACCGCCGAAGTCTGCGCTCGGCAGGGCAACGACCCGGTTGGGCGCACCCCTCACGCGCGGCGGGGTCGGCTCCACGTCCAGTCCGCTTCGCTCGGGCTCCAGGGGCAGGCAGAGGCAGAAGCGGGAGCCCTTGCCCACCTCGCTCTGCAGCGTGATCCGCGCCCCCAGCAGGTCCGCGAGCCCGCGGCTGATGGCGAGACCGAGACCGCTGCCGCCGTAACGGCGGCTGGTGGACCCATCGGCCTGCTTGAAGGCCTCGAAGATGACCTCGTGCTTGTCCTCCGGGATGCCGATGCCGGTGTCGGTAACCTCGATCCGGGCCGGACGCGCCGCCGCATCGTCTGCGGTGCTGGCGGTGAGAGCCACACGGATGCCGCCGTGGTCGGTGAACTTCACGGCGTTGCCGAGGAAGTTCTTGATGATCTGCCGGAGCTTGTCAGAGTCCGTGACCACGGTGGTGGGGGCCTCGGGGTCGACCTCGAGCCGCAGGCTCAGGCCCTTCGCGTCGGTCTGGGGGCGCACCAGGTCGAGGAGGCTCTCCAGCAGGGTGGGCAGGTGGGTCTCCTCGAGGTTCACGGTCGCCCGTCGAGCCTCGATCCGCGCCAGGTCGAGGATGTTGTCGATCAGGCCCGAGAGGTCCTGGCCCGCGTCGTGGATGACCCTCGCCTGGCGGCCCTGCTCCGCCGACAGGTCCTGCCCGCAGCTCTCGGCGAGGAGCTTCGAGAGGAGCAGGATGGAGTTGAGGGGCGTGCGCAGCTCGTGGCTGACGTTCGCCAGGAACTCCGACTTGTAGCGGTTCGACTCCTCGAGCTCCCTGGCATGTTGCCGCAGGGCCTCGCTGTTCGCGGCGTGGGTCTCGGCGAGGCGGGTCAGGTTGGCGGCGAGCGCCTGCAGCTCCTGGGGGCCCTGGGGGGCGAAGCGCACGGGCTCTCCGGTCTGGAGCACGCCGGCGATGCCGTCGGTCAGTTCCCGGCCATAGCGTTCCGCGCGCCCGGCGAACCACCGGGCGAGCAGCAGGATGAGCGCGATGAAGGGCAGCACGATGGCGCCGACGCGCACCTGGAGCGCGTCCCGGAACTGGGCGAGTGGCGAGGCGTCGACCTGGCGCCCCACCCACAGGGGGCCCGAGCGCTCGGTCGAGAGCAGGGGAACCCAGATGACCTGCTCGTTTCCGGCCCCTTTCCAGAGCGCGAGCTCGCCCTTGCGGAAGATCTCCTCCAGGCCCGGGAACTCCGTGAAGGCCGCCGACTGGGGGCCCGCGGTCCCGCCATACCGCAGAAAGCTGCCGTCGCTCAGCACCCAGTAGGTCTTCGGGTAGGCCTCGGCGAGCCCTCCCACGTCGATGTCGATCACCGCGACTCCGGGCGGGAGGGCAGGGGTGCCCTGGGCCCCGGCCTGCAGGCCGGCGAGCGGACTGATGAGCCGCAGGACCATGAATCGGGTCGGGTCGCGGGCCCCGGCCTCCGGGTTCACGCTGATGGGGCTGATGAGGACGCCGCCGGCCTCCAGGCGCAGACCGGCCTCGAAGAAGGTGGTCTGGGGCAGGTCGAGCAGCGTGGGCTCGGGCTCCAGCCGGCGCGTGGCGGGGTTGCGCTCGAGCCAGTAGCCGGGCTTTCCCTCCCGGTCCATGAACAGGACCTGCACGATGTCACGCTGGTCGTAGAGGATGCGGTTGACCGAGTCGACGAAGCGCTGCTCGATCCTCTGGCGAACGCCCGGGTCGATGCGCGAGGGGTCGGCGATGAGCTGCTCGCCGTCCGGGAGCTTGGCGAGCAGGCGCACCATCTCGACGCGGCTGGCGATGTGCTGGTCGAGGTCGCGGAAGTCGGCCCGCAGGTTCTGCAGGTGGGCCTTGTGATAGAACAGCTCCAGGCTGTTGAAGACCAGGGGAATGTTGATGGCGAACGCGAGCAGCAGCGGTGCCAGGCCGAACAGCAGCAGGAAGATCAGGATCTGGGTGCGCAGCCGCATGACCGGAAGCGTAGCGTGAATCCAGGCCCTGCGGGGAGTCCACCCACCCGGGGGGGAGTGGTCAACGGCCGGTCGTGGCCCGGGTCCAGGCGCGCGTGCGCAGGCGCTGGGTCTCCGCCGGCGGCGATTCCGTCGTCACCAGGCGGGCCCGAAGTTCCCGGGGCGGATAGATCCCCGGGTCCTCCCGGATCTCCTCGTCCACGAGCTTCGTGGCGGCCTGGTTGGCGTTGGCGTACGAAATGAAATTGCTGACGTCCGCGATGATGTCGGGGCGGAGCAGGAAGTCGATGAACGCGTGCGCGTTGTCCGGGCGCGGGGCGTCCTTCGGGATCGCCATGACGTCGACCCAGAGCAGCGCGCCCTCCTTCGGGATGCTGAAGCTGACCTCCACGCCGTTGTCCGCCTCCTCGGCGCGGTCGCGGGCCCGCAGGACGTCGCCGGAGTGCCCCAGGGAGACGCAGACGCTCCCATCGGCGAGGTCGTCGATGTACCGGGAGGAGTGGAAGTATCGTACGTGCGGCCGCGCCTGGGCGACGACCTCGGCCGCTGCCTCGATGTCCTTTTCGTTCGTGGTGTTGGGGTCCTTCCCGAGATAGAGGAGCGCGGCGCCGAGGCCCTGCCCCTCGTCGTCCAGGACGGTGACGCCACAACGGGCGAGTCTGGAGACGACCTCCGGGTCGAACAGCATGCGCAGGCTGTCGACGGGGGCTGCGTCGCCCAGCACCTCCCGCACCTTCGCCGCGTTGTAGCCGATTCCCGTGGTCCCCCACATGTAGGGGACCAGGTGCCGGTTGCCCGGGTCGACCTTCTCCAGGGCCTTCAGGATGGCGGGGTCGAGGTTCTTGAAGCGGGGGAGCTTCGCCCGATCGACGGGACGGTACACGCCGCGCGCGACGTGCTGCTGGGCGAAGGGCTGGGCGGGGGAGAAGACCACGTCGTAGCCGCTCCCGCCCGCCAGGAGCTTCCTGTCGAAGGTCTCGTAGGCATCGTAGACGTCGTAGGTGACGTGGATGCCCGTCGCGTGCGTGAAGTTCTCGACCGTGTCTTCGGCGACGTAGTCCGGGGAGTTGTAGACGCTGAGGGTCCTGGGCTCGGCAGCGCTCGCGAGAGACACGCACAGCAAGAGCCCGGCGGCGGCCTGGGCGCGCGAAAGGCTCGGCATGGAAAGAGTCCCCCGGGGTGAGTTACGGGACCCGCCACCCCGCCCGTCGGAGTCTCCCCGGCGGGTCCGCGCCGCTCAATGTTCCGGCGCTGCGGGCACCCTGTCAACGGCGTGATTCGCGCCGGACCCCGGGCCGCCCGGCGGAGCGTCCCAGGAGCTTTCGTCCTCCTCGGGCTCGACGTGGATCGTGGCGTGCGCGTTGGGCAGGCGTGCCCCGATGGCGGCCTCGATGGTGTTGCAGAGGTCGTGGGCTGCCTGAACCGTCGTGGCCCCCGGAACCGTGAGGTGCAGGTCGATGAACCGGCGGGAGCCCGACTTGCGGGTTCGCAGGTTGTGCCAGGACGCGTCCGGGCCGCAGGCCTCTCGCAGGGCCTCTTCGATCCGGGCCCGCTCCCCGGCGGGCAGGGAGAGGTCCATCAGCCCGTGGACGGACCGGGTCACCAGGTCTACCCCCGTGTACACGATGCGGACGGCGACGACGCACGCGATGAGCGGGTCGAGCACGGCCCATTCGGGGAAGAACATCACGACCAGGAGCCCTGCGATGACCCCTCCGGACGTCCAGACGTCCGTCATCAGGTGGTGGGCGTCGGCCTCGATGGTGATGCTGTCGTACTGCTGCCCGACCCGGAGCATGACCGTGGCGACGACCCAGTTGACCCCGGCCGCGGCGGCGGCCACCAGCAGGCCGGGGCCGAGGTCGGTGAGGGGGCTGGGGGCCAGGAAGCGGCCGACCGCCGCATAGACGATCGTGGCGGCCGCCACCAGGATGAGGGTGCCCTCCGCGCCGCTCGAGAAGTACTCGGCCTTGTAGTGCCCGTAGGCGTGGTCGTCGTCCGCAGGCCGATGGGCGATGGTGACCGCGGCGAGCGCGATGAGGCCGGCCAGGAGGTTGACCGAGGACTCGGCGGCGTCGGAGAAGAGGCTGACCGAGTCGGTGAGCCAGTAGGCGAGAAACTTCAGGCCCATGGTCACGAGCGCGGCCGTGACCGAAAGGTAGGCCATGCGCCGCAGTTCCGCCATGCGTGTTCCCTCTCTCCTCGCGCTGTCCGCGCGCAGATCTCCCTCTCGGCCCCCTTCAGGCGAGCGGGAGCGGGGCCACCGGCTCGACCCCCCAGATGTCGCTCGCGTATTCGGCGATGGTGCGGTCGGAGGAGAACCGCCCGCTGGCCGCCGTATTGGCAACGCTCATCCGCGTCCAACGCCCGCGGTCGCGGTAGGCCTCCGACGCCCGCTGATGTGCCTCGGCGTACGCGCGGAAGTCGGCGGCGACCATCCAGGGGTCGTGGGGGCTGGTGACGGCGGCGACGATGGGGTCGAAGAGGCCGGGCTCGAACCGGTTGAAGTGTCCCGACCGCACCAGGTCCAGCACCCGGCGCAGGGCCGGGTCGCCCGCGACGATGCCCTCCGGGTCGTAGCGTCCCCGCAGGGACTCGACTTCCTCGGCGGTGAGCCCGAAGAGAAAGAAGTTCCGGTCTCCGACCGCTTCGCGGATCTCGATGTTGGCGCCGTCCAGGGTGCCGATGGTGACCGCCCCGTTCATCATGAACTTCATGTTCCCGGTCCCCGACGCCTCCTTGCCGGCGGTGGAGATCTGCTCCGAGAGGTCGGTGCCCGGGGCAATCACCTCCATGCCCGACACGCGGTAGTCCGGCAGGAACGCCGCGCGCAGGAACGGGGCGACCGCCGGGTCGTCGTTCAGCACCCGGGCGACGTTGTTGATGAGCTTGACGATGAGCTTCGCCATCGCGTAGCCGGGGGCGGCCTTGCCCCCGAAGATCACCGTACGCGGCGTCCAGTCGCCGGTCTCGCCGTCCTTGACCCGCAGGTAGAGGTGGATCAGGTGCAGGACGTTCAGGAGCTGGCGTTTGTATTCGTGGACCCGCTTGACCTGGACGTCGAACAGGGCGGCCGGGTCGACCGACACGCCACTCTCATGCCGGACGAATTCGGCAAGCCGTTGTTTGTTCGCCTCCCGGACCTTCACCCAGCGGTCGCGGAAGACGGCGTCTCCGGCGAGCGGTGCCAGGCGCGCGAGCTGGCTCAGGTCGGTCACCCAGCCATCGCCGATCGCCTCGCTGACCAGCCTGGCCAGGCCGGGATTGGCGGCTGCCAGCCAGCGGCGCTGCGTGACCCCGTTGGTCTTGTTATTGAACTTCGCCGGCCACAGCTCGTGGAAGTCCCGGAACAGCCCTTCGCGCAGCAGGCGTGAGTGCAGCTCGGCGACCCCGTTGACGGAGTGGCTTCCCACGATGGCCAGATAAGCCATGCGCACCTGCGGGTCACCGGTCTCCTCGATGATCGACATGCGCCGCAGCCGGGCGGGGTCCTCGGGCCAGCGCTGGGCGACCTGGGCCAGGAACCGGGCGTTGATCTCGTAGATGATCTCGAGAAGGCGGGGCAGAAGGTGCTGGAACAGGCGCACGGGCCAGCGCTCGAGGGCCTCGGGCAGCAGCGTGTGGTTGGTGTAGGCCATGGTCCGGCTGGTGATGCCCCACGCCTCGCTCCAGCCCATGTCGTAGACGTCCATCAGCAGGCGCATCAGCTCGGCGACCGCGATCGCGGGGTGGGTGTCGTTCAGCTGAAAGCAATTCTTTTCCGCGAAGTCGCTGAAGTCCTTGCCGTGAAAGCGCTGCCACTGGCGGATCACGTCCTGCAGCGTGGCCGAGGCGAGGAAGTACTGCTGGCGCAGCCGCAGCTCCTTGCCGTTCTCGCTGGCGTCGTTCGGATAGAGCACCATCGTGATGTGCTCCGCGGCGTTCTTCGCCGCGACCGACTCCGGATAGCTCCCGGCGTTGAACTCGCCGAGGTTGAACTCGTCGGTTGCCGCCGCCTTCCAGAGTCGCAGCGTGTTCACCGTGCCGTTGCGGTACCCGGGGATGGGGATGTCGTAGGGCACGGCGAGAACGTCCTGGCTGTCGACCCAGCGCACGCGCCACTCGCCCCCCTCGTCGTGGTAGGTCTCCGTGCGTCCGCCGTACTGGACCCGGCGGGTGTACTCGGGGCGCTCCAGCTCCCAGGGGTTGCCGTCGCGCAGCCAGTGGTCGGGCTCCTCGAGCTGGAAGCCGTTTTCGATCCGCTGGCGGAACATCCCGTACTCGTAGCGGATGCCGTAGCCCGTCACGGGCAGCTGGAGCGCCGCGCAGCTGTCGAGGAAGCAGGCCGCCAGTCGCCCGAGGCCGCCGTTGCCGAGCCCTGCGTCGTGCTCGGCGTCCACGAGCTCCTCGAGCGAGATGCCGAGGTCGTAGAGCGCGCGGTGCACGGCGTCGGTGATGCCCAGGCTCAACATCGCGTTGCTCAGGCTGCGGCCCATCAGGAACTCGAGCGACAGGTAGTGCACCCGCCGCGAGTCCTCTGCGTAGTAGGCCTCGAAGGTGCCCTTCCAGCGCTGCATCAGGCGGTCGCGGATGGCCATGGCGATCGCCTCGAAGGGGTAGTGCACCGAGCGGCAGTGCCGGTCCCTGCCCAGCGTGTGGCTGAAGTACCGGCGGAAGTCGAGGGAGAGGCTCGCGGCGTCGAGGCCGAGGGCCGGCAGCTCGGTGAGGCCGGGCACGGGGTGGCTACTGCGAAGCGATTTGCTGCGGGGTGGCATGGGTCGGGTCGTTTCCTTCGGGGGCGCGCGGCGGGATTCGGGCGCATCGTTCGGGCGCATTATAGACAGTGCGGACGCCTGGCGAGGACGCTGGTGCCCCCGGCGGCGATCGGCAGGCATGGCAATCAGGCGGAAAGTGTGCTTTCATAAGGGGGCCTGCAGTTACGTCCCGTCGGTCGTTTCGGAAAATCCCGCTGGGCCTACCCCGTGACATCCCCGCCGAGAGCCTGCAAGCAAGGCACACTCTGAATGATTCTTTGAGGAAAGGCAGTTACTTATGCGTACTGGAACAGTGAAGTGGTTTAACGACGCCAAGGGTTTCGGCTTCATCGCGCCTGCTGACGGCGGCGAGGACGTGTTCGTGCACTACAGCGCGATCGCGGGCTCCGGCTTCCGTTCTCTGGCCGAGGGGCAGCGGGTCAACTTCGAGGTGGAGAAGGGACCCAAGGGCCTTCAGGCCCGGCAGGTCACCCCCGCCTGACGTAACGTCGAGCCACTTCGACGCGAAGCCCCGCCCCGTGCGGGGCTTCGTCTCTCTGACCCCCCGTGTCCACCCACATCGACGAAACCTCCCGCCGCCGCACCTTCGCCATCGTCTCTCACCCCGACGCCGGCAAGACGACCCTGACCGAGCAGCTCCTGCTGTTCGGGGGCGCGATCCAGATGGCCGGGACGGTAAAGGCGCGCAAGGCTGCGCGTCACGCCACCTCGGACTGGATGCAGATGGAAAAGGAGCGGGGGATCTCCATCACCTCCTCGGTGATGCAGTTCCCGTACCGGGGGCGGGTGGTGAACCTCCTGGACACCCCGGGTCACGCGGACTTCTCGGAGGACACCTACCGCACGCTGACCGCCGTCGACGCCGCGCTGATGGTCATCGACGCGGCCAAGGGCGTCGAGGAGCGTACCGTCAAGCTGATGGAGGTCTGCCGGCTGCGGGACACTCCGATCGTGACCTTCGTGAACAAGCTGGACCGGGACGGGCGCGAGCCGCTGGAGCTCCTCGACGAGATCGAGCGGGTGCTGCGCATCCGCGGGGCGCCCGTCACCTGGCCCATCGGCATGGGCCGCGAGCTGCGGGGCATCTATCACATCCTGAACGACACCGTTCACCTCTACGCCCCGAATGCTGACCACCGCTGGAGCGGGGGCGGGGTGCTGCACGGCATCGACAACCCGCTGCTCGACGAGGCCCTCGGGCCCTACGCCGCGGAGCTGCGCGAGCAGATGGAGCTCGTGCGGGGCGCGAGCCACCCCTTCGACCTCGCGGCCTATCGATCGGGCGCCCTGACCCCCGTGTTCTTCGGTACCGCGTTGAACAATTTCGGGGTCGACGAGCTGATGGACGCCTTCGTGGAGTGGGCCCCCCCCCCGCAGCCGTACGCGACCGAGACCCGGGAGGTCCGACCGGAGGAAGAGGTCTTCAGCGGCTTCGTCTTCAAGATCCAGGCGAACATGGACCCGGCGCACCGGGACCGCATCGCCTTCCTGCGAGTGTGCTCGGGCGTCTACCGCAAGGGGATGAGGCTCTTCCACGTGCGCGCCGGCAAAGAGGTCCGGGTCTCCGACGCCCTGACCTTCCTCGCCTCCGACCGGGCGCACCTGGAAGAGGCGTATCCCGGGGACATCATCGGTCTGCACAACCACGGGACGATCCGGATCGGCGACACCTTCACCGAAGGCGAGCCCCTGAAGTTCACCGGTATCCCGAATTTCGCCCCCGAGATCTTCCGCCGGGTCCGACTGCGCGATCCCCTCAAGGCGAAGGCCCTTCAGAAGGGCCTGGATCAGCTCTGCGAGGAGGGAGCCACCCAGGTCTTCCGGCCCCTCGTGGGCAATGACGTGGTGCTGGGCGCGGTGGGGATCCTGCAGTTCGACGTGGTCGCCTATCGCCTGCGCGACGAGTACCGGGTGGACTGTGCCTTCGAGCCGGTCCCGGTCGCGACCGCCCGCTGGGTCGTCTGCGACGACAGGCGCAAGCTCGAGGAGTTTCGCGACCGCAATGCAGGGAACCTGGGCACGGACCATGCCGGCGAGCTGGTCTATCTGGCGCCGACCCAGGTCAACCTGAACCTGACCCGGGAGCGGTGGCCGGACGTGCGATTCCTGGCGACCCGCGAACAGCTCGGCTGAGGTTCAGCCCTTCAGCAGCAGGTCCTTGGCCCGGTTGATCAGGGCGGCCACGTAGTCCGAGCCACCCCGGTCGGGGTGCACCTTCTGCATCAGCCGCCGGTGAGCCTCGCGAATCTCCTCGACGGTCGCGTCGGGCTTCAGCCCGAGGATTTCGTAGGCCTGCGCACGGGTCATGGGCCCCTGGGTGCGGGCCGTGGGCCCCTGGTCACCGCTCGCGGTCCCCTGGGGGTCCGCCTGGCCCTTCCACGTCGCCATCAGGCGTTGCAGGAGCGGGGCGATCTGGAGGAGGGAGGCCAGGCGCTGCACCAGCGGCACGGCGGCGGCCAGCGCGGCGAATACCCAGTTCAGGCGCCCGGTGGCCGCCAGGAGGACGGCGCCGCCCACCAGGACGCCCATTGCGATCCGTCGCAGAAGACGCGTCACCTGGCGGGGTGGGGTGTGGGTGAACCAGCGCAGGGCGAGCAGGACACCCACCACCAGGCCCAGCAGGACGACGAGCTTCGCGAGCACGTCCGGTCAGGCCGGGCCGGGGCCGGTGTTCGCGGGAGGGTTTCCCTGGGGATGCACGTGGTTCGCCACAATCGCGGGTCCGACGGTGACTATACCCTATCCCTTGACGCAGACGAGCGGCCTCAGCCGGGCCACCTTGCGGGCGAGGCCCGCGGACTCCGACGCGTCCACCACTGCGGAGACGTCCTTGTACGCGCCCGGCGCCTCCTCGGCGATCCCGCGCAGGGACGGACTCCGCACGACGACCCCGTCGCGGGCGAGGCGCTCCACGACGTCCCGCCCCTGCCACTGCCGGGTGGCCTGGTGGCGGCTCATCGCGCGCCCCGCGCCGTGGCAGGCGGAGCTGAAGGAACGCCGCTCGCCCTCGGTGGTGCCCACCAGCACGTAGGAGGACGTGCCCATGGTGCCGCCGACGAGGACCGGCTGTCCGGCGTCGCGCAGGGCCGTGGGCAGCTCCGGGTGGCCGGGGCCGTACGCGCGGGTGGCGCCCTTGCGGTGCACGAAGAGCTGCCGCCTGCGTCCCTCGACCTCGTGCTCTTCGACCTTGCAGGTGTTGTGCGAGACGTCGTAGAGAAGCCTGAGGTCTGCGCGGGGGAAGCGCTGGGCGAACGCGAGCCGGGTCAGGTGGGTCAGGACCTCGCGATTGGCGAGTGCGCAGTTGATGCCGGCGCGCATGGCTCCGAGGTAGGACTGGCCGAGCTCCGAATCGATGGGTGCACAGGCCAGCTCCCGGTCGGGCAGCGAGAGCCCGTGCCGGGGTGCCTCGACGGTCATGCGCTTGAGAAAATCCGTGCCGATCTGGTGTCCGAGGCCCCGGGACCCGCAGTGGATGCTCACGAGGATGTCCCCCGGGCGCAGACCGAAGGCGGCCGCGGTCTGCTGGTCGTAGACCTCGACCACCTCCTGGACCTCGGCGTAGTGATTGCCGGACCCGAGCGTGCCCATCTCCGCCCGTTGACGCTTCTTCGCCTGCTCGGAGACCTGGTCCGGGCGGGCTCCGCGCATCCGACCGTGCTCCTCGATGCGCTCCAGGTCCTCGTGCCGGCCCCAACCCTGCTCGACGGCCCACCGGGCGCCGCCCGCGAGCATGGCGTCCATCTGCCGGGCATCGAGGCGGACCGCCCCGGTGCTGCCGAGTCCGGCGGGGATGAAGGCGTACAGGTCATCGGCGAGCTCGCGCTTCAGCGGCTCCACGTCCTCGCGGGTGAGCCCCGTGTGGAGCGAGCGGACCCCGCAGGAGATGTCGAAGCCGACACCGCCGGCCGAGACGACCCCGCCTTCGGCCGGGTCGAACGCGGCCACGCCACCGATGGGAAACCCGTAGCCCCAGTGGGCGTCGGGCATCGCGTAGGACGCCTGGACGATCCCGGGCAGGCTCGCGACGTTGCAGACCTGCTCGACGACCTTTTCGTCCATGTCGCGCAGGAGCGCCTCGCTGGCATAGAGGACGCCCGGCACGCGCATCGCGCCCCGCGGGGCGATGCGCCACTCGATCTCGCTGACACGGGTGAGGCGGGAGGTGTCCATGGGTCGCTCGGGGCGGCGGCGCTGTCCGGGGTGGTGGGGGTTCCCGTAAGGGTAGGATACCGCGGGCTCTCAGACGTCCACGACCGCCTGGGCCACCCAGGCCCCGTCGGGCTCCCGGGCGACCCGCAGCGCGGTGTACGTGGCGCCCTTCACCTCCACGGCCGGACGGTGGCGGTCCCGGTCGACGGGCTCGCCCCAGGCGGTGGCCTGCAGCCGGGTCCCTTCGATGCGGACCTCGAAGCGCCCGAACAGCATCTGGCGGGTCGCCATCTCGAAGACGAGGGCGTTCAGCCAATCGGCGAAGAGCAACTCCAGGTCGGGCGCCTCGCAGGCGACCTCGACGGGATGCTTCGCCGCCACCTCCGCGGGGGGCACGATGACCGCCGTCAGGGCCAGGGCACCCTGCACGAAGGCCTCGGCGGGCGTCGGTCCACGGCCGCGGACCCCGATGTCGGCCTGGTGGGGGAAGTGCTCCCAAGTGCTTCCCGGTCGGGTGGCGTCCATCGTCCCCCTGATCTCGACCGCCCATGACCGCGACGCGGTCGCCGCGCAAGGACCCCGGCAGTTAGAATACAACGCACGTTCAGGGGCCGCGGGCCGTGCGCCGCGAGAGACGGTCCTGCACGGACATCGGCGACCAGTTCCAGGGCTGCAGAGGCAGCGGTATGGCTGGGGCGCACTAACCAAGACGGAGGAGAGCACCATGTCGGTCGGCGAGATCTGCAACCGGGAAGTCGTGACCATCGAGAAGAGCGCGCCGGTCGTGCGGGCTGCGAAGCTCATGCGCCAGTTCCACGTCGGCTGTGTCGTCGTCGTCGCCGACGGCGTTCAGCCCCTGCAACCCGTCGGGGTCGTCACGGACCGGGACCTGGCCATCGAGATCCTCGCCCAGGAGGTCCCGGCGGAGACCGTGATCGTGGGGGACGTGATGGGCGCGGAGCTGCTGACGGCCCGCGAGGAAGACGGGATCTGGGAGACCATCATGCGCATGCGCGCCGTGGGGGTGCGCAGGCTGCCCATCGTAAGTCGCCACGGCGAGCTGGTGGGGATCCTGACCATGGACGACCTGCTCCAGTTCATCGTGGGTGAGCTCTCCGACCTGGTGAAGCTGGTGCGCCGGGAGCAGAAACGCGAGGAGGTGGCACGCCACGCACCCGTCTAGCCGCGAGACCGAGGCGGAGCGCATGCTCCGCGACATCGAGCGTGAGGTCGAGCTGACGCACGGCCTCACCGGGCGGGCCCGGATCTCGGACCGGGTCCTCGACGCGCTCCGCTGTGTCCCGAGGCACGCCTTCGTGGACGAGGGGATGCGCCGGCACGCCTACGACGACGGTCCCCTGCCCATCGGGCACGGGCAGACGATCTCCCAGCCGTTCATCGTCGGGCTGATGACCGACCTGCTGGACCCCGAGCCGGGGGACAGGGTCCTCGAGGTCGGCACGGGCTCCGGATACCAGGCGGCGGTCCTCTCGCGCGTGGTGTCGCGGGTGTATTCGGTCGAGATCATCGAGGCCCTGGCGGTGCGGGCCTCGGAGCGGCTGGCGGCGCTCGGTTACCACAATGTCGAGACGCAGGTCGGCGACGGCTACCACGGGTGGGTGGAGCACTCGCCCTACGACGGGATCCTGGTGACTGCGGCTGCGCGGGCCGTTCCTCCCGCCCTGGTGGAGCAGTTGAAGCCCGGGGCCCGCCTCGTGATCCCGGTGGGCGAGCCCTATCTGCCCCAGCGCCTCCTGCTGCTCCAGAAGGAGGAGGGGGGGCTCGTGTCGGAGACCGAGGTGCTCCCGGTGGCGTTCGTGCCCCTGACCGGGGGCCACTGAGTCCCCGTCAGCGCGCGATGATGACCGGGCACCCGACGCGCTCGAGCAGCGCGGCGAAGGCGGTTGCCTCGCAGAGCGGGTGACCGGCCGGCAGAACCAGCAGGCGGCCGCCCGCGGCACGGACCTCCGCGGCGAGGGCCCCGGGGCTTTCCGAGGGGACCTCGTGGACTCTCGCCTGCAGGCCCTGGGTGCGCAGGCTCGTCTCGACCTCCGAAGTGAGGCCCGGTGCTCGCCCCCGGGGCCTGGAGGGCACCAGGGCGACGAGGTTGCGCCCGTCCTCGCGCGCGAGCCGGCCGGCCAACGCCAGGGCCCGCAGGGCGGCCCCGGAGCCATCGCAGAGGACGGCGACGGGGCGGCCCGGGACGGTGCCGGGCCTGAGGAAGGCCACGCTGCTCGGCGAGAGCTGCGCCACGGCGCGGGCCGTGGACCCGAGGTTGCCCCCGACCGCGGGGTTGCGCCCCGCCGAGCCCATGACCACCAGGTCGACACGCTCCGCGGCCTCGACGAGCTCCCGGGCGACGGTCCCGCGCGTCACCCGGAACGACCACCTCAGGTGCAGGCGCTCGGCCTCCCGGGCGAGGAGCTCGCGCAAGAGGGCCGCCTCCGCGCGCAGGGCCCGTGCCATCGTCTCCTCGTTGCGGGCCTCCTCGGCCGCAGGCCCCCAGGCGCTCCGCGCGCTGAAGGGGAGGGAGGCGAGCCGCAGCAGGTTGGCGTCCTCGACGAAGAGACCGAGCAGCTCGGCCTGAAGCTCGGCCGCCAGGGCCGCGGCACCGGCCAGGGCCGCGCGGCCGCTGGCCGAGGCGTCCAGTGCCACCAGGATCCGTGCAAGGCCCCGCTCAGTCGGGCTCATCTTCCTCGGAAACGCCCCGCAGCGCCGTGGCGTAGGTCTGGGCGAGCACCGTGAGCTCCGCCAGCCTGCCCTGCACCCGCCCGTTCACCGTGTCCGGCGGGTAGAGGCCATCGCCGTCGGGCTCGCCCGCGGGCAGGCCGGTCAGGAGCTCGACCGCCTCGTCCACGGTACTCACCGGGTACACGGAGAATTGGCCGGCCGCGGCCGCCTCCACGACGTTGCGCCGCAGCATCAGGTGCTTGACGTTGGCGGCCGGGACCAGGACTCCCTGCCGGGAGTCGAGGCCCTGCAGGCGGCAGACCTCGAAGAAGCCTTCGATCTTCTCGTTGACGCTGCCGACGGCCTGCACGTCGCCGCGCTGGTTCACCGACCCCGTCACCGCGAGGGACTGGCGGACCGGGAGGCCCGCGAGAGCCGAGAGAAGCGCGCACGCCTCGGCGAGCGAGGCGCTGTCGCCCTCCACCATGGCGTAGGACTGCTCGAAGGCGAGGCTCGCGGAAAAGGACAGCGGCTGGTTGCGCCCGAAGCGGTGAGCGAGGAAGTGGGAGAGGATGAGCACCCCTTTGGAGTGGATGGCCCCGCCCAGCTCGACCTCACGCTCGATGTCGACGACCTTCCCGTCGCCGAGCCGGGCGGTGGCGGTGATCCGGGAGGGCTGGCCAAAGGCGTAGTCGCCCAGCTGGATGACCGAGAGGCCGTTCACCTGGGCAACGGCGCTGCCCCGCGTGTCGATGACGAGAGTCCCCCGCCGGATGTCGTCCTGAACCCTTTCCCGCACCCGGCTCGATCGGTGCTCCCGGGCGTCCACCGCGCGCTGCACATCGTCGGCGCGGACCCGGTCGCGGCCGGCCTCCCCGGCCCAGTAGTCCGCCTCCCGCAACAGGTCGGCGACCCGTTGCAGGGCGGTCGTGAACCTCTCGCTGTCCGCCGCCAGCCGCCCGCTCTCCTCGAGGACCCGGGCCACGGCCTCGCGCCCGAGAGGCCGCAGGCCCTCGTGCCGGGCCACCGAGGCGAGCAGTCGCGCGTACTCGAGCTGGGTGTCGTCCGTGCGCTCGGTCTCCTCGTCGAAATCCGCGACGACCTTGAAGAGCTCTGCGAGCTCGGGGTCGAGGTATTGCAGCGCATAGAAGAGGGCGCGGTCCCCCACCAGCACCACCTTCGCGTCGAGGGGGATGGGCTCGGGCTCGATCGACACCGTGCTGATGAGGCTCAGGACCTCGCCGAGGGACTCGATCCGGATGCTGCGCGCGGACAGCGCGCGCTTCAGCCCCTCCCATGCGTAGGGGGCCATCAGCACCTTGCGCGCGTCCAGCACCAGATACCCGCCGTTGGCCCAGTGCAGTGCCCCGGGCTTGACCAGCGTGAAGTCCGTGGCGAGGGTTCCCATCTGCGCGACGTGCTCGGCGCGTCCGATCAGGTTCTGGTAGATGGGATTGTCCTCCACGACCACGGGAGCCCCGGGGCTGCGGCCGTGGTCCACGAGGAGATTCACCCGGTAGCGCCGGAAGGAGGGGCCCCCGCCGCCGCCGAAGACGAGAAACGCCGGGCGCTCCTCGTCCGACTTGCGAAAATCGTCCACGTTCTCGACGACGTCCTGCCCCACGGCGTCGAGATAGGCGAGGACCTGGGGCAGCTCCGCGTAGGCCTTGCGCAGCTCGTCGATGAGGTGGCCGACGGCGAAGCGGGCCACCTCCCGATTGAGCTCCTTCAGCTTGGACCGGGTCTCCTTCTGCCAACCGGGCAGCCGCGCGAGCAGGCGCTTGAGCTTCTCCTGCAGCGCCGCCACCGCCTGCTCGACCCGACCCTGTTCGTCCTTCGGCAGTTTCTCGAACTCGGCGGGTGAGAGCACCTCCCCGTCCCTCACGGGACCGAAGGCGAAGCCCGTCGGGGTGTGGATGAGGGCGATGCCCTGTTGGCTCGCCTCGTGCCCGAGCTCGCTGAAGGCCTGGCTCTGCCGCTCCTTGAGCTCTTCCTCGATCTCCTGTACCCGCGTCCGATACGGGTCGCTCTCGAAGGCGGAAGGGACCGCGCTGCGCAGGTCCTCGAGCAGTTGCACCATGTCCTGGCGCAGGGCCGCCCCCCGCCCCGGGGGCAGGCGCAGGGCGACGGGCCGGTGGGGTTGCTCGAAGTTGTGCACGTAGCACCAGTCGGAGGGCACCGGCGCCGTGCGGGCGCGCTCTTCGAGGACCCGGCGGACGACCTCGTGCTTGCCCAGGCCCGGTGGCCCCAGCACGAACAGGTTGAAGCCGGGCTGCCGGATCCCGGTGCCGAAGCGCAAGGCGTCCATGGCGCGCTTCTGACCCACGACCGACTCCGGGTCCGGCAGCTCGTCGGTGGACTCGAACGGCAGGGATTCGGGGTCGCAGCGGCGGTGAAGCCGCTCGGGAGGAAGGGGACCTGGGGCGGTCATGGTCTGGTCTGCCGCAATCGCGTGGCCCTCAATGTACCACGGGGCCCGGAGTCGGACGCCGGCCCCGCCGGGGCGAAGCTTGGCGGGGCGGGGGAGGGAGGGGCGCAGGGTGGCCGGGCGGCGGGGGGCTCAACGGGGCCGGGCGTAGTGCCGGCGCAGGACCTCTCGCGTGAAGGCGGTTCTCAGATAGAAACCGCGCGGGTTCGTCCAGACAGGGGCCCCGTCCTCGCCGACGCCTCGACAGAGGGTGCGCGAGCTCGCGGCCTTGGGACGCACTTGCAGGAAAGTACCGGTTCGTGCGGACAGCTCGCCGAGACGACCGAGACAGACCATCTCCATCAGCTCTTCCCAGTCGGCGCGCAGCGTTTCCTCCAGGTCCGGCTCCAGGGACCAGAGGAGGGGGCTGCCGATTCGGCGCGCCCCCACGGGGATCCCGCGGTCGGCCTCGATGGGCACCCAGAGCACCCGGGCCAGCTTGCGCCGGACCCAGCTGGCCTTCCACGTCTCGGCACACGCGCCCTCGAGAGGGACGGTGCAGACGTAGGTGGACTCGAGCGGTCCGCCGTCCCGTCCCACGGGCAGCGTCTTCAATTCGATCCCCAGGGCCCGGAAATCGGGCTCGGCGAGGGAGCCCGCGTCCGCGCCGAGCCAGGCCTCGACCAGCTGCCCCGCCCAGCCCTTGGCGCGGCGCAGGTCCGGGGGTGCCTCGAGCCCGAATGCCCGGCCGAGCTCCTCGAGCCGCAGACCGGCCAGCCCCTCGGCCCGCTTCAGGAGCTCCCCCTCGGTGCGTGGCGCGGGTGCCGGGGCCGGGGCCGAGCCCTCCGTCGCTCGTGGGCGGCGCTCGCGGGAAGCGCCGTCACGCCGCGGGACCCAGCCCTGGACGTGTACCGTGACGGACGCGGGGCCGGCGGTGGTGTCTCCGCCCACCAGCTCGAGCCCGGCCTGTGCCGCGAGCTCGAGGAGGGTTCCGCTGAAGGCCTCGACCCAGGCCACGTCCGGGGTTGGGAGGGTGATCGCCAGCGTGAGCCACGCGGGTGTCCCGCCGGCTGCCGCGAGCCCGGCGAGGACCTCCTCGAGCACCCCGTGGGCCCACTCGGAGGCGGGCGGCAGCCCGGAGTCCTGAGTCTCGACCGACCGGCTCGCCCCCGCGACCACCGCCTCGGTGCCGGGAGGAAGCGTCAGGACCGCGGCATCGTCCCCGATCCCGACGCGCACGTCCGCCCGCCGCCGGGACCGGTCGAAGTACCGCTCGATCAGGGCAAATTCGCTGAGGGACACGCGGCTACGCGGGCCCGATGCCGTCGCGCGCGTTGGGGGCTCAGTGGCTCTCGTGACAGAAGACCGAGCGCATCGCGACCATCAACGACAGGACGCGCCGGTCGCGAATGCGGTACAGCACCTGGTTGCCCCGTTTGCGGTTTCCGAGCACCCCCCGTTCCAGCATTTGCGCCAGATGCTGGGAGACGTTGCTCTGGGACGTCTGGTCCACCCGGTTCGTGAGGTCCTGCACCGAGACCTCGCCGGTGCCAATGAGGCAGAGGAGCCGCAGGCGCAGGGGGTGCGCCATGGCCTTGACGGCGTGCGCCGTGCGGTGGAGCTCCCATTCCTCCATGTCGAGCCCTCTCCCGACGTCCAGAGCCGGCAATGGCAAGGACTCCGTTTCGGACTCCTGCGTCCCCATGGTCTACGCCCCCGTGGCCTCGGGCCGGGCGCCCGGGCCCAAATTAACTTTTAATAAATTTCTACAGGGCTGTGTAAGGGAATGCTTGCACGCTGTCAAGGACGGGAGCGCGGGGTATCGCGTTCCGGCCTCGTGTCGGGGGCGGAGCCCAGGCCAGGGACCCGGGATGGGCGCGGCTGGCGCGCCGAGGGGCGCGTCAGCCGTCTCGATCGAGATTGCGAAAGAAGAGCCCCATGACGCGCTGCACGTAGGTCTGGGTCTCCTGGTAGGGAGGGACCTGGTTTCCGTGCTGTTCCACCGCACCCTCCCCGGCGTTGTAGGCGGCGAGGGCGAGCTTCAGGTTCTGGAAACGGTCCAGCAGTTCGCGCAGGTAGCGCACACCGCCGTGGACGTTCTGTTCCGGGTCCCAGGGGTCTGCCACCCCGAAGCGCCGTGCGGTCCCGGGCATGAGCTGCATGAGGCCCATGGCCCCAGCCCGCGACAGGGCCTCCGGGTCGTAGTTGGACTCCGCGGTGATCACGGCGTGGACCAGTGCAGGGCTCACGCCCCAGCGCTCGGAGGCCTCGTGCACGAGCGGCGAGAATTCCCTGGAGCCGGACGAGCGCTTGCTCGCCGGGCGGGCCCGCAGGGCCGCGCGCGCCTCCGCCAGCCCCGTGGGCGCGGCGGGCTGTGCCTCCGATCGCATGAAGAGCTTGTACCCCGGGTGCGACGGCTTGTCCGTGAAGTGGACCGTGCCGCGCGGGTCCACGTAACGGTAGATGTCGGCCCGAGCCGGGGACGAGAAGAGAAAAAGGGCCACGGCGCAGCCGAAACCGGTCAGCGCGGCGGTGCGGAGAAGCCGGTTATCCACCATTCGTGATCCACCCCCCGATGGCTCACGGAAACCTCAGCCAGTGCGCGCAAGAGTGTAGTACGAAAGCGCCCCGGTTTCTCGCCGCGCTTCCCCGGGAGGCACGAGCCGTGGTCCCCGTCGTTCCTGGTCTATCCGTCTGTAGCGGCCTGTGGATCGAAAGCTCGAGGTCCGGCTCACTCCCGACGGGGTGAAGCCGGTCCGGGTTTGAAGTGCTCGTAACCGTGGGGCACGGCCAGCGGTGCGCCGTCCGGGCCGTGACAGGCAAGGCCGGGCGTGACGACGATACGGCCGATCCGCGTCACCGGCACGCCGGCCTCTCGTGCCGCCCGGGCGACCTCATCCCCGCGCCCCGCGGGTGCCGTGAAGAGCAGTTCGTAGTCGTCGCCGCCCCCCAGTGCCAACCGCCAGCCGCTCACGGGGTCCAGCGCCGCGCGGAGGGTTTCGGAGAGCGGCAGGCGGGCGGCCTCGATCTCGGCCCCCACCCCGCTCGCGGCCAGCACGTGCCCCAGGTCTGCGGCCAGCCCGTCGGAGACGTCGATCGCCGCGCTCGCCAGCCCACGCAGTGCCAGGCCCAACGCGACACGCGGCTCCGGGCGGTCCAGCCGGTCCCGCACCCGCGCGAGGACTGCGGGGGCGTGCGGGTGTCGGCCCGAGAGGACCTCGAGGGCAAAGGCCGCGTCGCCCACGGTGCCGGACACGTACACATCGTCTCCCGCCTGCGCGCCCCGGCGCAGGATGGCTGCGTCGGCCGACACCTGGCCGTAGACCTCCACGGTGACCCGCACAGGGCCCTCGACGCGATGTTCGGCGACCTGGCGTACCCCGTAGCGGTCCGCCAGCCCTTGCAGCCCCCCCCGGAATTCCTCGAGCCACCGGGCGGAGGAAACGCCGGGCGGAAGTCCCTCGGACCCGCGGGGCGCCGTGTCGCCGGCAGCCACGGCTCCTCCCGAAGACCGCCGGGCCGGCGCCGGTAGGCTCAGCGCGACGCTGCAGGCCAGGGGGCCCGCACCCATCGCGGCCAGATCACTCAGGTTCACGGCGAGGGCCTTGTGGCCGACGGCGGCCGGGGCGGTGTCGAGGGGAAAGTGGACGCCCGCCACCAGCGTGTCCACGGCGACGACCAGCGCGGCACCCGGGGGCAGGCGGATGGTCCCCCAGGGGCGGGGCGCCTTCCGGCCGGCACCCGCCTCCGTCCCCTTTCGCGCGCCAGGTCCCCGGGGCCGGGTCACTCCGGCAGGGGACCTCCGGCCTCGAGCGGGCGCAGGTGACGTGCCAGCCGGTCGAGGGTCGCGTTGACGTAGCGGTGACCCTGCTCGGCGCCGAAGAGGCGTGCGATGTCCACCGCCTCGTTGAGGACCACGCGATAGGGCACCTCGGGGCGTTGCGCCAGCTCGTAGGCCGCGAGTCGCAGGATCGCCCGTTCCACGGGGTCGACCTGGGCGAGCGGACGGTCGAGGAGAGGGGCGAGGTAGGCATCCAGCTCGCCGACGCGGGCCGGCACCCCGTGAACGAGCTCGTGAAAGTACTCGGTGTCCACCCGAGCCATGTCCTGCTCTTCCCGGAACTGGCGCTCGATGTCCGCCGGCTCCTGGGCCGTCATCTGCCACTGGTAGACCGCCTGGAGCGCCGCGCGCCGGGCGTGTCGGCGGGCCTGGTGGCCGCGCCCGGCGGGAGACGTCATGGGGCGATCTTGCGCAGGAGGCTCACCATCTCCATCGCGGAGAGCGCGGCCTCGGCACCCTTGTTGCCGGCCTTGGTGCCCGCGCGCTCGATGGCCTGCTCGATGCTGTCCACCGTGAGCACGCCGAACCCGATCGGGACGCCGTGGGCCAGGGTGACCTGGGCGAGCCCCTTGACCGTCTCACCCGCCACGTACTCGAAGTGCGGCGTGCCCCCGCGGATGACCGCCCCGACGGCCACGATGGCGTCGAAGCGCCGGGTCGCCGCCAGGCGCTGGGCCGTGAGGGGGATCTCCCACGCTCCCGGCACGCGCACGACGGTGATGTCGGAGCGGGCGACCCCGTGGCGGGTGAGGGCGTCCATGGCGCCGGTGAGCAGGTTCTCCACCACGAAGCTGTTGAACCGGCTCACGACGACCGCGAAGCGCGCACCCTCCGCGCGGAATTCGCCTTCCAGCATGGTCACGTCCGTCATCGTCCTCCCTCCCGCCTCACTCAGGTTGACCGGTCACGTACCCCACCACCTCCAGACCGAAGCCCGAGATGGCGTGCATCTTCTTCGGGGCGGACAGAACCCGCATCTGCCGCACGCCCAGGTCCAGCAGGATCTGGGCCCCGACACCGTAGGTCCGGAGATTCTCTCCCGGCTCGCGGCGCGCGGTCTCCTCGCCGTGGTCCCGGTCCCGGTAATGGAGCACCCGCTGCAGCAGGTCCTCGGAATCCTCGTGCTGGCGCAGGATCACCACGATGCCGGAGCCGGCCTCGGAGATGTGGTGCATCACGTCGCTCAGCGGCCAGCCGCACTCCTCGCGCTGGCTGTCGAACAGGTCGCAGAGGCTGTCCTGGATGTGCACGCGCACCAGGGCCGGCTCCTTGGGCGAGACCTGTCCCATGGCGAGGGCGAAGTGCGCCACGCCGGTCCCCGTCTCGCGATAGGCCACCAGGCGGTAGCGGCCGAACTTCGTCGGCATGTCGCACTCGGCCACGCGCTGGACGGTCTTCTCGTTCATCATCCGGTAGCGGATCAGGTCGGCGATGGTCCCGATCTTGATCCCGTGCACGCGGGCGAACTCCTCCAGGTCGGCCCGGCGCGCCATCGTCCCGTCTTCCTTCATGACCTCCACGATCACCGCCGCCGGCTCGAGCCCGGCGAGACGCGTCAGGTCGCAGCCCGCCTCGGTGTGCCCCGCGCGGGTCAGGACCCCGCCCGGCTGGGCCATGATGGGGAAGACGTGGCCGGGATGGACCAGGTCGCTCGGGCGGGCGTCCGGGGCCACCGCCGCGCGAACGGTCGTCGCCCGGTCGGCCGCCGAGATGCCGGTGGTCACGCCGCGGGCCGCCTCGATGGTGACGGTGAAGTTCGTGCGGTGCGCGTCCGAGGTCTCGCGCACCATCAGCGGGAGCCGCAGTTGCTCGCAGCGCTCGCGGGTGAGCGTGAGGCAGATGAGCCCGCGCCCGTGCCGGGCCATGAAGTTGATGTCCTCGGGCCGGACGAGGGAGGCCGCCATGATCAGGTCGCCCTCGTTCTCCCGGTCCTCGTCGTCCATGATGAGCACCATGCGGCCGGCGCGGATGTCTTCGATGATGTCTTCGATGGTGTTGAAATCCATGGTTTGCGGATCCGTGCTCGGGTGTGCTGTCGGCGGCGCCGCGTCTACTTCACGAAGCCGTGGCGGGCCAGCAGTTCCAGGGTCACGCCGCCCGCGGACTCCGCGGCGGCGTCTCCCAGGAGGAGGCGCTCCAGGTGGCGGGCGATCACGTCGACCTCGAGGTTCACCGGGCGCCCCGGCTGGTACTGGTCGATCGTGGTCCCCTGGAGCGTGTGGGGAACGATGTTGAGATCGAATCGGGCGCCTTCGACGCGGTTCACGGTCAGGCTGACCCCGTCGACCGCGATCGATCCCTTCTCGGCAATGTAACGGGCGAGCTCCCGGGGGGCCTCGATCACGAAGCGCACCGAGCGCGCCTCGGGGCGGCGCTCCAGGACCCGACCGACGCCGTCCACGTGGCCCGCGACCATGTGACCCCCGAGACGACTGGTGGGCGTCAGGGCCTTTTCCAGGTTGACCGGGTCGCCCGGCCGCAGCGCCCCGAGGGTCGTGCGGGACAGGGACTCGGCCGACACGTCCGCCCAGAACCCGTCGCCGGGAAGCTCGACCGCGGTGAGGCACACGCCGTTGACGGCGATGCTGTCGCCGACCCGCACGTCGCCGAGGTCGAGGCCGCCGGAGGCCACCCGCAGACGTGCGTCGCCCCGGCGGTCCTCCCGCGCGAGCACCCTGCCGACCGCCTCGATGATGCCGGTGAACATGCCTCGCGCTACGGGATGGAGGGCCGGGCCGTGACGCGCCAGTCGTTGCCGATGGCGCGAACCTCCAGGATCTCCAGTCCGACCGCCTCCTCCATCCGCTCCAGCCCGGGCAAGCGGAACAGGCCGCGGGCGTCCGATCCCAGGATCTTCGGTGCCACGTACAGGACCAGCTCGTCGACCAACCCGGCCCGCAGCATGGACCCGCTCAGCGTTGCGCCCGCCTCCAGCAGCAGCTCGTTGACCTCCTCCTCCTGCGCCAGGTAGTGGAGCAGGGCCGTCAGGTCGATGCCGTCGGCGTGACCCGGGAATCGTATCACCTCGGCCGTGCCGTCGATAATCGCCTCGGGGAGCTCCTCGTCGGGGCAGCAGGTCGCGATCAGGGTGCGGCCCGGGGCCGTGAGCATCCTTGCGCTCGGGGGCGTGCTGAGGCGGGGGTCGAGGACCACTCGCAGGGGTTGGCGCCAGCCCCCCGGGGGCGGAGGCTCGCCGAGCTCCGCGGCCCGTACGGTCAGCGACGGGTCGTCGGCGAGCACGGTGCCAATCCCGGTCAGGATCGCAGCGCTGCGCGCGCGCAGGCGCTGGACGTCCCGGCGAGCCTCGGGTCCCGTGATCCAGCGGCTCTCGCCCGAGGCCATGGCGGTGCGCGCGTCGAGGCTCATGCCGAGCTTGGCCCGGACGTACGGCCGGCCCTGCGTCATCCGCATCACGAAACCGGGGTTGAGGGCGTGGGCCTGGGCCTCGAGCAGGCCGCACTCCACGGCGACCCCGGCGGCCCGCAGCCGGGAGAGCCCCGCACCCCGGACGAGGGGATTGGGGTCCTCCATGGCGACCACCACCCGTGAGACCCCCGCCGCCGCCAGGGCGTCGGCACAGGGGGGCGTGCGGCCGTGGTGCGCGCAGGGCTCGAGCGTCACGTAGGCGGTAGCCCCTGCGGCGTGTGGGCCGGCGGCGCGGAGCGCCACCACCTCCGCGTGGGGCTCGCCTGCGCGCTCGTGCCAGCCTTCGCCCACCACCTCACCGTGCCGCACCAGCACGCAGCCGACGCGGGGGTTGGGGTCGGTCGTGTAGAGGCCGCGCTCCGCCAGGCGCAGGGCCCGACCCATGTGGCCGTGGTCGTCACCGGAGAACATGGGCGCGGGGCTAACGCCCCTCCGGCAGCAGGGGTAGCTGTTGCTTGCGCTCCTCGGGGGAGAGGGTGTGCTGGAGGCGCTCGACCTCGTCCCGGAAGTCCTGCAGGTCCTGGAACTTGCGGTAGACCGAGGCGAAGCGGACGTACGCCACCTGGTCGAGGCCGCGCAGCTCGTCCATGACCCATTCGCCGATGGTGCGGCTCGCGATCTCCCGTTCCGGGTGGGCGATCAGGCGTTTCTTGATGCGGCTCACCGCCCGCTCCAGGTCGTCGGCCCCCACCGGCCGCTTCTCCAGGGCGCGCGCCATGCCGGCCCGAAGCTTCTCCTCCAGGAACGGTTGGCGGCTGCCGTCCGACTTCACGACCCGCGGCAGGCTCAGCTCGACGGTCTCATAGGTGGTGAAGCGCTCCTTGCACTCCAGACACTCGCGCCGGCGCCGCACCGAGTCGCCCTCGCCCCCGAGGCGCGAATCCACCACGCGGGTATCGGGCGCTCCGCAGAAAGGGCAGCGCACCGCGCCTTACGCCGGGTAGACGGGAAATCTCCCGCAGAGGTCGAGCGCCTGCTGCCGGACCCGGCCGATGACCGCCTCGTTGCGGACGTCGCCCAGGATGTCGCACATCCAGCCGGCCAGCTCCCGGCACTCCGCCTCGCGGAACCCCCGGGTCGTCACGGCGGGCGTGCCCGCGCGGATCCCGCTCGTCACCATCGGCGGCTGCGGGTCCCCGGGAATGGCGTTCTTGTTGACCGTGATGTTGGCCCGCCCCAGGGCCGCGTCGGCCTCCTTCCCGGTGATCCCCTGGGCCACCAGGTCGAGCAGGAACAGGTGGTTGTCCGTGCCTCCCGAGACCACCTTGAGCCCGCGCTCCAGGAACACCCCCGCCATGGCGCGGGCGTTGCTCACCACCTGCCGCGAGTACTCGCGGAATTCCGGCTGCAGGGCCTCCTGGAGGGCCACCGCCTTGGCGGCGATCACGTGCATCAGGGGCCCACCCTGGGTCCCGGGGAAGACCAGCGAGTTGAACCTCTTCTCCAGGTCCGGGTTCGAGCGGGCGAGGATCAGGCCCCCGCGGGGCCCCCGCAGGGTCTTGTGGGTGGTGGTGGTCACCACGTCCGCCACCGGGATCGGGCTCGGGTAGAGGCCGCTCGCCACGAGGCCCGCCACGTGCGCCATGTCGACGAAGAGGTACGCGCCGACCGCGTCGGCGATCGCGCGGAAGCGCCCCCAGTCCACGATGCGGGAGTAGGCCGAGAACCCGGCCACGATCATCTTCGGCCGGTGCTCGAGCGCGAGGCGCTCCACCTCGGCGTAGTCGATGAGGCCGGTGTCCCGCTCCACCCCGTACTGGACGGCGCGGTAGATCTTGCCGGAGAAATTCGGCCTGGCGCCGTGGGTGAGGTGGCCGCCCGCGTCGAGGCTCATCCCCAGGATGGTGTCGCCGGGGTTGAGCAGCGCCATGTAGACGGCGGCGTTGGCCTGGGAGCCGGAGTGGGGCTGGACGTTGGCGTAGGCCGCACCGAAGAGGCTCTTGGCCCGCTCGATGGCGAGGCGCTCCGCGACGTCCACGAACTCGCAGCCACCGTAATAACGCTTCCCGGGGTAGCCCTCCGCGTACTTGTTGGTCAGCACCGAGCCCTGGGCTTCGAGCACCCGGGGGCTGGCGTAGTTCTCGGAGGCGATGAGCTCGATGTGCTCCTCCTGGCGCCGGCGCTCGGCCGTGATGGCGGCAGCGAGCTCGTCATCGAAGCCCGCGATGGTCATGTCGCTCGAAAACATGGTTATCCCTCGATTGCCAGGCGCCAGGACGGCGAGATCGTGAGCCTCGAAGTCTACCAGAGCGCCACCACCCCCCGCAGCGGGAGCGTCCCCCACGAGGCGCCCGGCCCAGGGGGACAGTCCTGGCGGTCTGTGCGATCATGGGTCCCGAATCCAGCGTGGCTCGGCGATCCCATGGCGCAATTCATCTACACCATGAACCGGGTGGGCAAGGTCGTGCCCCCCAAGCGGGAAATCCTGAAGGACATCTCGCTCTCCTTCTTCCCCGGGGCGAAGATCGGGGTGCTCGGTCTGAACGGCTCGGGCAAGTCCACCCTGCTGCGGATCATGGCGGGGGTCGACACGGAGATCCTCGGCGAGGCCCGGCCCCAGCCGGGGATCCGGATCGGGTACCTGCCCCAGGAGCCGCAGCTCGACCCGGCCAAGGACGTGCGCGGGAACGTGGAGGAGGCGCTTGCGGCGCTCAAGCAGGCGCAGGAGCGGCTGGAAGCGGTGTACGCGGCCTACGCCGAGCCGGACGCCGACTTCGAGGCCCTGGCCGCGGAGCAGGCCCAGCTCGAGAACCTGATCCACGCGGCCGACGCGCACGACCTGGACCGCCGCCTCGAGGTGGCCGCCGACGCCCTGCGCCTGCCGCCGTGGGACGCCGACGTCGCCAGACTCTCCGGCGGCGAGCGGCGGCGCGTGGCGCTCTGCCGGCTGCTCCTGTCCAGCCCGGACATGCTCCTGTTGGACGAGCCCACGAACCATCTGGACGCCGAATCGGTCGCCTGGCTCGAGCGGTTTCTCCAGGAGTACCCGGGGACCGTCGTGGCGGTCACCCACGACCGGTATTTCCTCGACAACGTGGCCGGCTGGATCCTGGAGCTCGACCGGGGCCGCGGGATCCCCTGGGAGGGCAACTATTCCTCCTGGCTCGAGCAGAAGGAGCGCCGGCTCGAGGTCGAGGAGAAGCAGGAGACCGCCCGCCAGAAGGCGATGCAGTCCGAGCTCGAGTGGGTGCGCGCGAACCCCAAGGGCCGGCATGCCAAGAGCCGGGCCCGGATCGCGCGGTTCGAGGAGCTGTCCTCCCAGGAGTACCAGGCCCGAAGCGAGACGAAGGAGATCTACATTCCGCCGGGGCCGCGACTGGGTGACCTGGTGGTGGAGGCGGTCGACCTGAAGAAGGGCTTCGGGGACCGGCTTCTCATCGACGGGCTCTCGTTCAACCTGCCGCGCGGGGGCATCGTCGGGGTCATCGGTCCGAACGGGGCCGGCAAGACCACGCTCTTCCGGATGATCACCGGGCGCGAGGCGCCCGACGGCGGCGAGCTGCGGGTGGGACCCACCGTGCAGATCGCCTACGTGGACCAGAGCCGCGACTCCCTGGACGGGAGCAAGACGGTGTGGGAGGAGATCTCCGACGGCCAGGACATCATCGTCGTCGGCAAGTACGAGGTGCCTTCCCGCGCCTACGTGGGGCGCTTCAACTTCAAGGGTCCGGACCAGCAGAAGCGGGTCGGCGACCTCTCCGGGGGGGAGCGCAACCGCGTCCACCTCGCGAAGCTGCTGAAGAGCGGCGGCAACGTCCTGCTGCTGGACGAGCCTACCAACGACCTCGACGTGGAGACCCTGCGGGCGCTCGAGGAGGCGTTGCTGGCGTTTCCGGGCTGCGCCGTGGTCATCTCCCACGACCGCTGGTTCCTCGACCGAATCGCGACCCACATCCTGGCCTTCGAGGGTGAGAGCCAGGTCGTGTGGTTCGAGGGCAACTACGCCGACTACCACGCCGAGCTCCGGCGGCGCAAAGGCGAGGACGCGGACCAGCCGCACCGGCTCAAGTACCGGCGCCTGGTCCCGTGAGCGCGCCCGACTGGGCGGGGGTCCTGACGGCCCTGGACGGACTGGTGGCGAGGCTCGAGCGTCTGCTGCCCGGCCCGCCGCCCCCGGTGGACTGGGACCGGTATCGGGCGTTCCGGTGGCGGCGCGAGAGGGGGCGCGGGTTCCTCGAGGCGGTTCGCCACCCCCACCGGGTGCGACTCGAGGACTTGCGGGGCGTGGATGCCCAGAAGTCGGTGCTCCTGCGTAACACCCGGCAGTTCCTCGCCGGGCTGCCCGCGAACAACGCGCTGCTCTGGGGCGCCCGGGGTACGGGCAAGTCTTCGCTCGTCAAGGCGCTGCTCGAAGAGCTCTCGGGCGAGGGGCTGAGGCTCGTCGAGGTGGACGCCCACGCGCTCGTCGACCTGCCGGACGTCGTGGCGGCCCTGGACGGCCGGCCCGAGCACTTCATCCTCTTCAGTGACGACCTCTCGTTCGAGGCGGGCGACCCGAGCTACAAGGCGCTCAAAGCTGCGCTCGACGGCTCGGTCGCGGGGCTGCCCGAAAACGTCTTGATCTACGCCACGTCCAACCGCCGGCACCTGATGCCGGAGTACTTCCAGGACAACCTGGAGGCGCGCACGGTCGACGGCGAGATCCACCCCGGAGAGGGGGTGGAGGAGAAGGTCTCGCTCTCCGAGCGGTTCGGCGTCTGGCTGTCCTTCTACCCCTTCGACCAGGAGGCCTACCTCGAGATCGCGACCGCCTGGGTTGCCCGTCTGGGCGGCGTGGAGGAGGAGCCGGATGACCCGGAGGACCTGCGCCGGGAGGCCCTGCGGTGGGCGCTGGCCCACGGGTCGCGCAGCGGACGCTCCGCCTGGCAGTTTGCCCGGGACCGCGTGGGGCGCCGCGGTCTCGCCGACCCTGGTGGCGGCCGGGCCGAAGAGGGAGGGTGAGCCATGGCGAGTCCCTTGCCCAATCCCGAAGAGGTTCGCCGCGTCCAGCAGGAGGCGGACCTTCTGCATTCGGAACGGGAGGTGGAAGCGGCCCTCGACGGGATGGCCGCCGCGATGACCGGGCGCCTGGCCGAGCTCGACCCCTTGCTCCTGGGGGTGATGGTGGGGGGCATGGCCCCGCTCGGCTGCCTGCTCCGGCGGCTTCCCTTTCCACTGCAGGTGGATTACCTGCACGCGACGCGTTATCGCGGCGGGGTCCGGGGCGGGGGGCTCGAGTGGCGGGCAAGACCCGTGACGCCCCTCTCGGGCCGGGTGGTGGTGGTGGTGGACGACATCCTGGACGAGGGGCTCACCCTCACGGAGATCCTGGACTGGTGTCGGGGGGCCGGTGCCGCCCGGGTCTACAGCGCGGTTCTGGTGCACAAGCGGCACGACCGCAAGCCAGGGTTGCGCCGGGCCGATTTCACCGGACTCGAGGTGCCCGACCGCTACGTCTTCGGGTACGGGATGGATTACCGCGGCTACCTGCGTAACGCCCCCGGCATCTTCGCCGTCCGGGGGCTGTGACCGCTCGGGGGGAGGAGGGCGCGTGACGGCCGTGGCACTCATCGGTGGCACCGGGCTGACGGTCCTGGAGGGGCTCGAGGTCCTGCGCCGGGACACGGTGGATACGCCCTGGGGAGCGCCCTCTGCGCCGCTGGTGCACGGCCTCGTTCACGGCTGCCCGGTGGTGTTCCTGGCCCGTCACGGGCCGGCGGGAACCATACCGCCCCACCGGGTGAACTATCGCGCGAATCTCTCGGCGCTGCAGGAGGCGGGTGCCCGCCGGGTGATCGCGGTGAACGCGGTCGGCGGCATCCGCCCGGGACTCGACGTGCCCGGACGGTTGGTGGTCCCCCACCAGATCGTCGACTACACCTACGGGCGGGCGCACACGTTCTTCGAGGACGACCTCGAGCATGTGATGCACGTGGATTTCACCGAGCCCTACTGCCAGCCCCTGCGCGAGACCCTGATCGAGGCCGGACGGCGAGCCGGGCTCGAGGTCGTCGGGCGCGGCGTCTACGGCGCGACGCAGGGGCCGCGCCTGGAGACCGCGGCGGAGGTGGACCGTCTGGAGCGGGACGGCTGCGACATCGTGGGGATGACGGGGATGCCCGAGGCGTCCCTCGCGCGCGAGCTGGGTCTGTGCTACGCGGCCATCGCCCTCGTCGCCAACGCGGCGGCCGGCCGGGGGCCGGGCGTCCTCTCGATGGAGGAGATCGAACGCAACCTGCGAGAGGGCATGCGCTCCGTGCGTTCCCTGCTGGAGCAGGCGATCCCGCTGGCCTGAAGCGCGCCGGAGCCCCCTGGCTCAGGGCCGGGGTGGGTCGGCCGCGACGGTCGGTCGGGTGATCCGCCCGTCCAGGGTCACCGAGACCGCGCCCCGTTCCCGAAAGGCCTCCATCACCAGGTCCGAGATGAGGCGCCCCGTGGCCACCCGGTCTTCCATCGCCTTCAGCATGAGGTAGTTGTCGCCCCCCTCCGCGAGGAAGTCCGGAAGCACGACGCGATAGCGGGCGGCGGGGGCGAGCGGTTCGCCGGCCGCGGTGACGGCCCGGGCCGTGCCGTTCGTGATGGCGTAGCGAAGGCCCGAGACCTGCAGGAAGCCTCCCGGGTTGTCCTGGGGGTCCAGGGAGGCCGAGCGGTCGAGCGCCGCCTGGATCTGGGCGCCGGTCAGGGTGCCCGTGACGAGCTCGTTGCCGAAGGGAAACGCCTGGTAGACGTCCTTGACCCGGACCTCGCCTGCGGGTATCGAAGCCCGGAAGCCGCCGCCGTTGAACAGGGCGACGTCGGTGGCGGTGAGCTCGCGCGCGAGGTCGGCCAGGAAGTTCCCGAAGTTGCTCTCCCCGCGCCGGATCCTCTCCCGGCTGGCGTCCAGCTCCACGGCGTTGCGCCCCACCACGACCGCGACCTCTTGCTCCAGTCGGGCGGCGAGGGCCCGCACTTCCGCGGCGAGCCTCGCGTCCTCCGGGACGCCCTCGTCCATCGGCAAGAGTCGGTAGGCGGTGACCTCGGCCCGGCCATCACGCACCCGCAGGTCCAGGCGCCCCAGGTGGGTTCCGCGGTCGCCCGCCTGGAGGACCGGAACGCCGTTCTCGATGAGGGGTTCCGGGAAGAGGTGGTGGTTGTGGCCGCCCACCACCAGGTCCACCCCCGGGACCTCCCGCGCCAGCCGGCGGTCCTCCGCCACGCCCAGGTGCGAGAGCACGACCACCAGCTCGGCTTCCCTCTCCAACCGGGGTACCAGTCGGCGGGCCGCCGCCACGGGGTCCTCGACGCGGATCCCGGCGATGTTCCGGGGGTGCGTGGTCGAGGTCAGCTCGTCGGTGACGAGACCGAGTACCGCCACCCGGGGCCCGCCGGGCGGGGCCAGGACGACGGCGTCACGGACCGGGAAGGGGCTCGGCTCGGCTTGCAGGTTGGCGGCCAGGATGGGGAAGCGGGCCTCCCCCAGGAGGTCGCGGAAGTGCGCCTGCCCGTAGTCGAGCTCGTGGTTTCCCACCACCGCGGCGTCCACCCCGATGTCACCCAGGAAGCCCAGGTCGGGCAGACCGAGGAACACCGTGGAGGTCACCGTGCCCTGCAGGAGGTCCCCTGCGAACAACAGCAGCACGGGGCGCTGCGGGTCCTCGGCGCGGACCGCGCGCGCTGCCGCGGCGAGGCGGGCGATGCCGCCGAGGGTCCGGCCGCTCGCGGGGTCGGCGACCGGCTCGAGCTGCCCGTGAAGGTCGTTGAAGTGCAGAATCGTGAGGGCCTGTCCGTCCTCCGCGTGGCCGGGCGCCGTGGCGCCGAGGACCAGGGTGAGCGCCAGCAGGCAGCGCGCCAGCAGGTCCCGCAGCGCCCTGCCCATGACCCGTCAGACCTCCCGAGCCAGGCGGACCGCGATCCCCGTGTAGGCGGCCGGTGTCAGGTCGAGCAGGGTGCGTTTGGCCCCCGCGGGGATTTCCAGCTTCTCGATGAGGGCGACGAGCGCCGCGCGGTCGACCTCCTGCCCCCGGGTGAGTGCCTTGAGCTTCTCGTAGGGCTGTTCCACCCCGTAGCGGCGCATCACGGTCTGCACGGCCTCGGCGAGCACCTCCCAGTGCCCGTCCAGGTCCTCCGCCAGTCGGGCAGGATTCACCTCGAGCTTGCCGAGGCCGGTCAGCGTCGCCTGGTAGGCGAGCACCGAGTGGGCGATCGCCACGCCCAGGTTTCGCAGCACGGTCGAGTCGGAGAGGTCGCGCTGCCAGCGCGATACGGGCAGTTTCCCCGCGAGGTGATCCAGCAGCGCGTTGGCGATCCCGAGGTTGCCTTCCGCGTTCTCGAAGTCGATGGGGTTGACCTTGTGCGGCATGGTCGAGGACCCCACCTCGCCGGCCTTGGTCTTCTGCTTGAAATAGGCGAGGGAGACGTAGCCCCAGAGGTCGCGGCAGAGATCGACCAGGACCGTGTTGAAACGGAACACCGAGTGGAAGAGCTCGGCGATGAAATCGTGGGGCTCGACCTGCGTGGTGTAGGGGTTCCACACGAGGCCGAGGTTCACCACGAAGTCCCGCGCCAGAGGCTCCCAGTCCACCTCGGGATAGGCGGCCCGGTGGGCGTTGAAGTTGCCCACGGCGCCGTTCATCTTGCCGAGCAACGGGATGCCGACCACCTGCTCGCGCTGCCTGCGTAGCCGGTGAACGAAGTTCGCCAGCTCCTTGCCGACGGTCGTGGGCGAGGCAGGCTGGCCGTGGGTGCGGGCGAGCATCGGGCGGTCCGCGAGGTCGTGGGCCAGCCCGTTGAGCGCCTGGACGAGGTCGTCCATCGCGGGCAGCAGCGCCTGGGTACGGGCCTCGCGCAGCATCAGCGCGTAGGCGAGATTGTTCACGTCCTCCGACGTGCAGCCGAAGTGGATGAACTCCGAGACCGCGGCCAGCTCGGGGTTGCCCGCGATCTTCTCCTTCAGGAAGTACTCGACCGCCTTGACGTCGTGGTTGGTCGTGCGCTCGATGTTCTTGACCCGCTGGGCATCCTCGACGCCGAATTGCTCCACGATGCTCCCGAGCAGATTGCGTGCCCGCTCGCCGAGCGGGGGCACCTCGGCGATCTCGCTCCGGCTGGCCAGGTGCTCGAGCCAGCGAACCTCGACCTCGACCCGGTGGCGGATCAGGCCGTACTCGCTGAAGATGGGCCGCAGGTCGGCGGTCTTTCCGGCATATCGGCCGTCGATGGGAGAGACGGCGGTGAGCGGTGTCAGGTCCATGGTGCCTCCGCGGGCTCGTGCAGAGACCGGCAGTATAGGGGCGTCGCCCCCGACCGGGGCCGGTGGGTCGTCAGCCCGTGACCGGTCCCGTGGATTGGCTGTAGTAGTAGCCCAGCAGCAGCGCGCCGAAGATGATCCGGTACCAGGCGAAGGCCGCGAAGCTGTGGTGGGATACGTAGCGCACGAAGAGCTTGACCACGAGGAGCGCGCTGAAGAAGGAGGTCACGAATCCCACCGCGAACAGCGGCAGGTCGGCGGGGGAGAG
Organism: uncultured Ectothiorhodospiraceae bacterium; assembly: GCA_937867305.1. Taxonomy (GTDB): domain Bacteria; phylum Pseudomonadota; class Gammaproteobacteria; order JAABTG01; family JAABTG01; genus JAGNLM01. The sequence goes on from CALMKJ010000025.1 coordinate 126,215, forward strand.
CGCCGACTGGCTCTTGGCCAGGTCGAAGGTGGTCGCGGCCAGCATGATCGGGATGGCGAGGAAGAAGGAGAACTCCGTCGCCGCGGTGCGCGACAGGCCGAGGATCAGGCCGCCCATGATGGTCGCACCCGAGCGCGAGACCCCGGGGACGAGCGACAGACACTGGGCGACACCGATGCCGAGTGCCGTGCGGGGAGGGATGTCGTCCATCGTCGGCACGCGTAGCCGCACCTGCAGGGCCTCGATGGCGAGGATCGCGACACCCCCGAGCACGAGGGCCGTGGCCACGACCCAGGGCGTGAAGAGGTAGGCCTTGATCCAGTGATGGGTCAGAAAGCCGACCGCCGCGGCCGGCACGAACGCGAGCAGGAGGTTGACGGCGAGCCGGCGGTCTTCGGGCGCCTCTCCCCACACCCTGGCGAGGCGCGCCACCCGGTGCCGGTATAGCCACGCCACCGCGAGGATCGCCCCCAGCTGGATGAAGATGTCGAAGGTCTTGGCGCGCTCGTCGTTGAACCCGAGCCAGTCGCCCACCAGGATCAGGTGGCCCGTGGAGGACACCGGGATGAACTCCGTCGCCCCCTCGACGAGGCCGAGGATGGTGGCCTGGAGGTAGGAATTGCCGAGCAACTCGGAGACGAGCTCGCCCATCGGGTGCCTCGAGAAGGAGAAGGGTGGCAGGTTGGTCCGGGCGGGAGTATACCTGCGCGCTGGATCCCGTACCGGCTGGTGGACCGGCCGTGGCCTGGCGTGGCCCGGATACGGCACTCGACGGTCGCGCGGTAGCGCTTTCTGACCCCGTAGGCCATCGGCTCCGAGGAGGTTCGGCCGTGCAAACGAAGATCCTGCTGGAAGAGAACGACATCCCGACCCACTGGTACAACGTGGTGGCCGACATGCCGAGCCCCCCGTACCCGTCGTTCGGGCCCGACGGCAAGCCGCTGAAGCCGGAGATGATGCTGGCGATCTTCCCCGGAAACCTCCTGGAGCAGGAGGCGTCCCGGGAGCGCTGGGTCCCCATCCCCGAGGCGGTGCGGGAGATCTACCGCATCTGGCGCCCTTCGCCCCTGGTGCGGGCGCACCGCCTGGAGCGGATGCTCGGCACCCCGGCCAAAATCTACTTCAAGAACGAGTCGGTCTCCCCGGCCGGGTCCCACAAGCCCAACTCGGCCGTGGCCCAGGCCTATTTCAACAAGATGGCGGGCTTCAATCGCCTCACCACGGAGACCGGCGCCGGCCAGTGGGGCAGCGCGCTCTCCATGGCTGCCGAGATGCTCGGGATGGAGGCGCGGGTCTTCATGGTGAGGGTGAGCTACGACCAGAAGCCCTTCCGCCGCTCCATGATGAAGACCTGGGGCGCGGAGGTCTTCGCCAGTCCCTCGGAGCTCACGCAGGCAGGGCGCGCGGTGCTCGCGAAGGACCCGAACAGCCCGGGCAGCCTGGGCATCGCGATCTCGGAAGCGGTGGAGGAGGCGGCCTCGCGCAAGGACACCAACTACACGCTCGGCTCCGTGCTGAACCACGTGCTGCTGCACCAGACCGTGATCGGTCTGGAGGCCAGGAAGCAATTCGAGAAGGTCGGCGACTATCCGGACGTGATCTTCGCCCCCTGCGGCGGTGGCTGTAACCTGGCTGGCCTGAGCTTCCCGTTCTTCGCGGACAAGGCCGCCGGCGACAAGAGGGCGCGAAATCTGCGGATCGTCGCGGTCGAGCCCTCCTCCTGCCCGACCCTGACCAAGGGGGTGTTCGCCTACGACTTCGGCGACGCCTCTGGCTACACGCCCCTGATGAAGATGTATACCCTGGGCCACGACTTCATGCCCCCCGGGATCCACGCGGGAGGTCTGCGCTACCACGGCGCCGCGCCCCTCGTCTCCCAGTTGGTCCACGAGAAGCTGCTGGAGGCGGTGGCGGTGCCCCAGCTGGCGACCTTCGAGGCGGGCGTGATGTTCGCGCGCGCCGAGGGCATCATCCCCGCCCCCGAGTCCTCACACGCGATCCGCGCCTGCATCGAGGAGGCGCTGCGCTGCAAGGAGACCGGAGAGCCCAAGACGCTCCTGTTCAACCTGTCCGGGCACGGCCATTTCGACATGGCCTCGTACGACAAGTACTTCGCCGGGGCGCTCGAGGACTATGAGTACCCGGAGAGCGCCATCCACGAGGCGCTCCAGCGGCTACCCAAGGTCCCGGAGTGAGGAAGGCCCGAGGCCGAGCGCGCGGCGGTAGAAGGCGAGCTCGGCCTCGAGGCAGCGGCGGATGGTCTCGGCCTGGCGGAAGCCGTGCTGCTCCCCCGGGAAGGCGAGGTACTCCGCCGTGATGCCTCGCTCGCGCAGGGCGGCGACCATGCGCTCGGTCTGGTCGGGGGGAACGACGCGGTCCTCGAGGCCCTGAAAGAAGATCACCGGCTCGGTAATCCGGTCGGCGTGGTACAGGGGAGAGCGCGCCCGGTAGGTCTCGGCGGCGTCCGGGTAGGGACCGACCAGGCGGTCCAGGTAGTGGGACTCGAACTTGTGCGTGTCGCGCGCGAGGGTCTCCAGGTCGCTCACCCCGTAGTAGACCGCGCCCGCCCGGAACGTCTCCCCGGAGGCGAGGGTCGCGAGGACGGTGAAGCCGCCCGCGCTCGAGCCGCGTATGGCGATCCGCCGCGGGTCGACCTCCCCGCGCTCTGCGAGATGCTGTGCCGCCGCCACGCAGTCCGCCACGTCCACCAGCCCCCAGCGCCCCTCCAGACGTCGGCGGTACGCCCTTCCGTAGCCGCTGCTGCCCCCGTAATTGACGTCAACGAAGGCGAATCCACGGGTCGTCCAGAACTGTACGACCGCGTCGAAGGCCGGGGTCGCGGCCCCCGTCGGCCCCCCGTGGCAGCGGACCAGCAGCGGCGGCCGCTCGCCGCTGGGACCGGTCGCCTCGGGATTGCGGGGGCGGTAGAAGAGCGCGTGGGCGTGCGCGCCACCCGCGGTGGGGAAGGTGATCGCGCGGGGCCGGGAGAGCCAGTCGGGCGCGAGGGGGACCGAGCCCCCCTGGCGCAAAACGTCGAGTTGTCCCGTGGCGGGGTCCAGACGCAGCACGGCGGTGTCGCTGTCCGGGCTCGCCCCGGTGAAGACGACGCCGTCGCCGTCCGGCCACAGGTCCGCGATCAGGGTGAAGGGGGTGGGGAGGGTCTCCAGGGCGGAGCCGGGGGCCGCGATGCGACCGAGATGCCAGCTGCCGTCGCGGGCAAAGGCGCAGACTACGGACCGGTCACCGAGGACTGCGTAGGTGCTCATGCCGAACAGCCACTGGGGCAGCCCGAACTCCGCCTCGGCCGGAGCCAGCGCCTCCAGCCGGCCTCGTGTCCAGCGGTACAGGTTCCACCACCCGCTGCGGTCGGAGACGAAGTACAGGCTCCCGTCCGGGCCCCACTCGGGCTGGAACACCGACTCCCCGGGGCCGCCGGCCACCGTCACGGTCCGTTCCGGGACTCCGTCCGCGCCGAGCCCCGCCACCCTCAACCGGGTGCCGTCCCAGGGCATGTCCGGGTGGTCCCACTCGAGCCAGGCGAGACTTGCGCCGTCGGGAGAGGCGCGGGGCGAGGCGAGAAAGTCCGGTCCTGTCACGAGCGTGCGCGCCGGGCTGCCCCGTCCCGCAACGAGTCCGAAGGCCACCACTGAGGAGCGGGGTTCGGCCCCGGACGTGGGGTCCTCGCGCACACAGAGCAGACGTCCCCGCGCCGGGTCCAGCGTCAGATCCGCGTGCCGCCAGGGGCCGGGTTGCCCGAGCAATTCCGGGTCGGCCCCGGGCGCCTGCCGATAGACCTGCTGGTCGTGGAGATTGACGAAGTACGCCGTCCCCGCGCGGACGGCGTAGGCACCCCCGCCGTACTCGTGGACCCGGCTGCGCACGCTGTAGGCGGGCGGCGTCAGGTCGCTCGCCGCACCACCCGCAGGGCGCCGCACCAGTACGCTACGTCCCCCTTCGGAAGGGCGGGTCTCGGTCCAGTAGCCGACGTCCTCGTCCACCCGGGGTGACCCGAGGCGAACCGAGGCCGCGGCCACGTCGGCCGGTCCCAGGGGGGAGGCCCAACCTCCGTACGGAACCTCTCGCGTCATGGGTCTCGCAACGCCGTCCGCCCGCGCCGGCGCGCCTCCGGAGGACGGCTGCCTGCAGCGGCTACCGGCCCGCGATCTGCCGGAGTACGTAGGGCAGGATGCCGTCCTGCAGGTAGTACTCCCACTCCTTGGGCGTGTCGATCCGGACCCGCACCTTGAAGCGGGTCACGTCCCCAGCGGGTGACGTGGCGAGCACGGCGATCTGCCGGACGCCACTCTCCAAACCCTCCAGGTCGAAGGTCTCGCGCCCCGTGAGGCCCAGGGTGCCCGCGTCCTGGTCGTCGAGGAACTGCAGCGGCAGCACCCCCATCCCCACGAGGTTGGAGCGGTGGATGCGCTCGTAGCTGCTGGCGATGACGGCGCGCACCCCGAGCAGGCGCGGCCCCTTGCCGGCCCAGTCCCGGGAGGAGCCGCTGCCGTACTCCTTCCCGGCGAGGATGACGAGCGGCACCCCCTCGGACTGATAGCGCATCGCCGCGTCGTAGATAGCGAGCGTCTCACCCGAGGGTTGGTGCACCGTCCAGCCGCCCTCCGTGCCCGGCGCCATCAGGTTGCGCAGGCGGATGTTCGCAAAGGTCCCGCGCACCATCACCTCGTGATTGCCGCGCCGGGCCCCGTAGGAATTGAAGTCCTTCGGCGCCACGCCGTGGGCGATGAGGTAGCGCCCGGCGGGGCTGTCCGCCTTGATGGAACCGGCGGGCGAGATGTGGTCGGTGGTGATGCTGTCACCGAGGATGGCGAGGGCCCGCGCGCCCCGGACCTCCTGGATCCCCCGCGGGCCGGCCGCCTCGAAGTAGGGGGGGGCGCGGACGTAGGTCGACTCCGGGTCCCAGGGGAAACGGTCCGTCGCCGGGGCGTCCAGCGCGTTCCAGCGGGTGTCTCCGGCAAAGACGTCGCGGTACACGCGCCGGTACATGTCCGCGTCGATGGCCTCGGCCAGCACGTCCTGCACCTCGCGCTGGGTCGGCCAGACGTCGCGCAGGAACACCGGCAGGCCGTCGGAGCCCGTGCCCAGGGGCTCGGTCGTGAGGTCCACGTCCAGGGTGCCCACCAGGGCGTAGGCCACCACCAGCGGGGGCGAGGCGAGGTAGTTCATCTTCACCTCGGCGTGCACCCGCCCCTCGAAGTTGCGGTTTCCGGAGAGCACGGAGCAGGCGGTGATGTCCTTCTCGCGCAGGGCGTGGCTTACCGCCTCGGGGAGCGGGCCGGAATTCCCGATGCAGGTGGTGCACCCATACCCCACGACCGCGAAGCCCTGCTGCTCCAGGGGCGCGAGGAGCCCGGCCCGGCGCAGGTATTCGGTCACCACCCGCGAGCCGGGTGCCAGGCTCGTCTTCACCCACGGCCTCACCTTGAGCCCGCGCTCGCCCGCCTTCTTTGCGACCAGCCCCGCCGCGACCATGGCCGCGGGGTTGGAGGTGTTGGTGCAACTGGTGATCGCCGCGATCACCACCGCGCCGTCCCGGAGCTCCACCTGGCCCTCACCGATCCAGACCCGGGCGCTGCCGCCACCGGTACGGTCTCGCGTGGCGGAAGCCAGGGCCTCCCGGAACGAGGCCTGGGCGGCTGCCAGGGGGACACGGTCCTGGGGCCGTTTGGGACCGGCCAGGCACGGCTGCACGGTGGACAGGTCCAACTCGAGCCGGTCGCTGTACTGGGGCACCGGCACGCCCGGCTCCCGGAACAGGCCCTGGTGTCGGGCATAGGCCTCGACCAGCGCCACCTGCTCGGGTGAGCGCCCGGTCAGCGCCAGGAATCTCAAGGTCTCCGCGTCGATCGGGAATACGCCGCAGGTGGCCCCGTACTCGGGGGCCATGTTGGCCAGCGTGGCGCGGTCCGCAAGCGGGAGTGCGTCGAGGCCGTCCCCGCAGAACTCGACGAATTTCCCTACGACCCCCTTGCGGCGCAGCATCTGGGTGACGGTGAGGACCAGGTCGGTCGCCGTTGCTCCTTCCGGAAGGCGCCCGATCAGGCGAAATCCGACCACCGGGGGGATCAACATGCTGATCGGCTGGCCCAGCATCGCCGCCTCGGCCTCGATGCCGCCGACTCCCCAGCCGAGGACGCCGAGGCCGTTGACCATGGTGGTGTGCGAGTCGGTGCCGACGACCGTGTCGGGATAGGCGCGCCACAGGCCGTCCCTCTCGACCGCGAACACCACCCGGGCGAGGTGCTCCAGGTTGACCTGGTGAACGATGCCCGTGTCCGGCGGGACCACGCGGAAGTTGGCGAAGGCCTGCTGGCCCCAGCGCAGGAACGCGTAGCGCTCGCGGTTGCGCTCCAACTCGAGGCGCGCGTTCTGCTCGAAGGCCTCGGGTGTCCCGTAGTGGTCCACCATCACGGAGTGGTCCACGACCAGCTCGGCCGGTGTCAGGGGACTGATGCGCCGGGGGTCGCCGCCGAGGGCGGCCATCGCGTCGCGCATGGCCGCGAGGTCGACGATCGCCGGGACCCCCGTGAAGTCCTGGAGCAGCACCCGGGCGGGGGTGAAGACCGTCTCGCGCTCGGCGTCTTTGCCGGGGGACCACTCGGCGAGCGCCCGGATGTCCTCGGCGCCGATGTTGACCCCGTCCTCGTGGCGCAGCAGGTTCTCGAGCAGGACCTTGAGGGAGAACGGCAGCCGCGTCAGGTCGAAGCGCTGGCCGAGGCGGGCGAGGCTGAAGACCTCGTAGTCGCGTCCGCCGACCGTCAGGGTCGTGCGGGTCTGAAAGCTGTCGCTCATCGCGGGGGGTGGCTCCGGTCCTGGAGGCAATGGGGCGGATTATACGGCCAGGGCCTCGAATCCCGGGCAGTATACGTTGCCAGGGTCGCCGGCCGTGGTTTACCCTTCCGCCCCTGCCCGCGCCCTGACGGGCGCGTCAGCCTTGCGGACTCCAGGACGGGGTCGGCAGGCGAGATGGGCAGCCGCCGGAGAGGTGGCCGAGTGGTTGAAGGCGCACGCCTGGAAAGCGTGTATACGCTAAAACCGTATCGTGGGTTCGAATCCCACCCTCTCCGCCAACCCCCTGCCCCCCGTAACAGGTGTGTAACCATGGCTGACCCGACCGTCGCGAGTCGTTCCCGCAGGCTGTCCGTGCGCTTTGCGGCCGTCCTCCTGACTGCGCTGCTCGGGACGAGCGGGTGTTCCACCGCACCCCCCGAGGGCGTCTCCGCCGTCACGCCCTTCGACGTCGACCGCTATGTCGGCAAGTGGTACGAAATCGCGCGTCTCGATCACTCGTTCGAGAGGGGTCTCACCGACGTCAGCGCGACCTACCGTCTGCAGGCGGACGGCAGTGTCCAGGTCGTGAATCGGGGCTTCGACCCCACGCGGGGGAGCTGGCGGGAAGCGGTCGGGCGGGCGGTCTTCACGGGCGATTCCGGCCGCGGCTCGCTGAAGGTCTCTTTCTTCGGGCCTTTCTACGGCGGCTACCACGTGGTGGCGCTGGACCAGAAGGGGTACGCGTGGTCCCTGGTGATGGGTCCCGACCGGGACTACCTCTGGATCCTGGCCCGTGAGAAGCGGTTGCCCGAGGACGTTCGGGCGCGGCTCCTGGAGCAGGCCCGGGGTTACGGCATCGACGTCGGCCGGCTGATCTGGGTCGAGCAGTCGCGCGGCGACAGTTGATCTGGGTCGAGCAGTCGCGCGGCGACAGTTGATCTGGGGCGCGATGCCGGGCGGCGCTCGCGCTCAGGCGCTGGCTCAGGAGGCGCCGCGGACGTACTCCAGGCCCCTGCGGTAGGCCGTCAGATTCAGCTCCCGGGTGGTCTGCGGCACGGATTCCCCCACCGCCTTCTCCAGGGCCTGCGGCGAGACGACCGACGTGAGGCCCGCGAACACCCCCACCATCACGGCGTTCAGGATGATGCGCCGCCCCAGTTCTTCGGCAAGGCGCGCGGCAGGGACCCCGAACGCCCGCGCCCCCTGGGGCAGGGGCCGGTCGAGCGTGATGAGCTCGCTCTCGTAGATGAGGAGCCCTCCCGGCTTCAACGTCGCCCCGAATTGCCGGTACGCGTCGGGCGACATCAGGATCAGGATGTCCGCGTGCTTGACGTAGGGGTAGCCGATGGGGGTGTCGTCGATGGTGACCTGGGCGCTCGACGCGCTCCCCCGGGCCTCGGGTCCGAAGGACTGGAGGACGGTCGCGTGCCTCCCGTCGTAGATGGACGCGGCCATCCCGATGATCATCCCGCAGCGGATGACACCCTGACCGCCGAGGCCGCTGACCCGGATCTCCGTCTTCATCGCACACCCCAGGGCCGGTACTGCTCGCCGATGACCTTCGCGTGATGGCCGTTCATCGCATCGAGCCAGGTCGGCCGCTCCCGATCGACGAACTTGCCTACCCCGATCTCCCCCTGGAACCCGATGTCGAGCTCCGCCGTGGGGGCGCCGTGCTTGAGGACGCTGTTCTCCTTGTAGTACTTCAGCTGCTCCACGCCGTTCCCCAGACGGTTTCTCCGGGAGTAGAGGGTGGGGCAGGGCGCCAGGACCTCGACGAAGGAAAACCCTCTCTTGTTCATGGCCTCCTTCATGGCGCGGGTCAGCTGCTTCACGTGGTACACCGTCCAGCGGGCCACGTACACCGCGCCGCAGGCGTCGGCCAGGTGAGGGAGGTTGAAGGACGGCTCGTGATTGCCGAAGGGCATCGTGGTCTGGATGGCCCCCGGAGGCGTGGTCGGGGCCACCTGGCCTCCCGTCATGCCGTAGGTGAAGTTGTTCACGCAGATGACGGTGAGGTCCATGTTGCGGCGGGCGGCGTGGATGAAGTGGTTTCCGCCGATCGCGAAGAGGTCCCCGTCCCCCGAGAAGACCACGACCTTGAGCTCTGGATTCGCGAGCTTCATGCCCGTTGCGAACGGGATCGCCCGGCCGTGGGTCGTGTGGAAGGAGTCGAGATTCACGTAACCGGCGACGCGGCCGGTGCAGCCGATTCCGCTCACGAGCGTCGTCTTGTCGAGATCCAGGCCCGACTCGCCCAGCGCGCGGCCGAAGCAGTTGACGGCCGTCCCGATCCCACAGCCCGGGCACCACATGTGGGGCATGCGGTCCTTGCGCAGGTAGGAGAGGACCGCGTGCTCCGGCATTTCCTCGGTCTCGCAGACAGGCTCCAGTTCCATGGGGTTCATCGGACGGCCTCCAGGATCGTCGCAACGATCGCCTCGGGCTCGTGCACTGAGCCACCCGCGTGGGGCATGGGGACGACCCTCGCCCGCCCGGCGACGGCCCGCTCGACCTCGTGCACGATCTGGCCCATGTTCAGCTCCGGGACGACGAAGGCCTTCGTATGGGCGGCGAGGGCGGCGATGTGCTCCGCAGGGAAGGGCCAGACGATGACGAGGCGCAGGTGCCCCACCTTGACGCCCTGGCCCCGGGCCTCTTCCACCGCCGCTGCGGCAACGCGCGAGGTGATCCCGAAGGACACGACCACGACGTCCGCCCCCTCGACCCCGTCCTCGCGCACGTCGAGGAGTTTGTCGCAGTTCTGGCGGACCTTGCCGACCAGGCGCTCGATGAGCTTCTTCTGGGTCCCGGGGTTCATGACCGGATAACCCCGGTCGTCGTGGGTGAGGCCCGTCACGTGGATCCGGTAGCCGTCCCCGGTCTTCGCCATGTCCGGCACGAGGTCCGCACCGGCCTCGAAGACCCGGTACTCCCCGGGCTTCTTCTTCGTCCATCGCCGCTGGACGACGTCGATCTCCGAGGCCTGCGGGATGGTCACCCGCTCCGTCATGTGGCCCACCACCTCGTCCATCATGAAGAACACGGGCACGCGGTAGGTCTCGGCCAGGTTGAAGGCCTGGATCATCAGGTCGAAGCACTCCTGGGGGGACTGGGGGGAGAGCGCGATCACCTCGTAGTCCCCGTGGGAGCCCCACTTCACCTGCATCATGTCGGCCTGGGCCGGCAGGGTGGGAAGCCCCGTCGAAGGGCCCCCGCGCTGCACGTCGACGATGACCAGGGGTGTCTCGGTGATCGCCGCGTATCCCACGTGCTCCATCATGAGGGAGAGGCCCGGACCGGAGGTGACGGTCATGGCCTTGAGCCCCGCCCACACCGCTCCCTGGATGGCGATGGAGGAGGCCAACTCGTCCTCGAGCTGGATGAAGACCCCGCCCACCAGGGGGATGCGGCTCGCAAAGCGCTCCACGACCTCCGTCGAGGGGGTGATGGGATAGCCGGCCACGAAACGGCACCCGGCGGCCAGCGCCCCTTCGCAGGCCGCGTGGTCTCCGTCGATGAAGTGGTCGCCGGTCAGAACGCCACGAGGGTCGGCTTTCAAGGCTTCACCCCCCCTGCGCTCGCGGGAGAGGACTCGGCCGCCGGCGCCGCGCCGCGCCGCTTCTCGAGGTCCTTGTGGCGCATGCCGAAGATGGCGAAGTCGGGGCAATACAGCCCGCAGAGGTCGCACCCCGTGCACTCGTCGGGGCGTGCCAGGACGGGGAAGAAGTAACCCTTCGCGTTGAATTCCTTGGAGAGCTCGAGGCAGTGTGGGGGACAGAAGTCCACGCAATACGAGCAGCCCTTGCAGACCTCCCGTAAAACGAAAACAGTCCCCTTGCCCCGCTTGCCGGCGTGGCCCTCACTCATTCCTGCCTCTCCCCAGAGACGAAACCGCAAACTGTAAGGCCCTCATCGGCAGAGTCAACCCATTGACGGAGGGAGCTTTCCGTGCTCGGGCTCCACTTCCGGCCCCGCTTCCTGGCATTCTGGACGCTCGCCGACATCCCGCCCGCGCGGTCCCAGCGCCTCGCCCTCCGGCGGCTCGGCCCAACTCAGGTGCCCTCGTCCATGCTGCCCGAAGTCCTTCTTCTCCTGCTGCTCGTCTCCCTGAACGGACTGTTCGCCATGTCCGAGCTCGCGATCGTCTCCTCGCGCCGCGTGCGTCTGCAGCACATGGCGGAGGACGGCCGGCCGGGGGCCGCCCGCGCGCTCGAGTTGGCCGGTGAGCCGACGCGCTTCCTGTCGACCGTCCAGGTGGGGATCACCGGTATCGGGGTCCTGCTCGGTGCCATCGGTGAGGCGAGCCTCGCCGAGTCCTTCCGGAATTGGCTGGAGCGCTGGTCGCTCACCGCGCCGCACGCCGAGGGCATCGCTCTCGCGCTGATGGTGGTGGTCGTCACGTACGTCTCCCTGATCGTGGGCGAGCTGGTGCCGAAGCGCATCGCGATGCTGAACCCGGAGCCCATTGCGGTCCGGGTCGCCCGGCCGATGCACTGGCTCTCGCTGCTCTCGCAGCCCCTGGTGCGCTTGCTGAGCCTGTCCACGGAAGGGGTCCTGCGGCTCCTCGGGGTGCGGCGACCGAGCGAGCCGTCGGTGACGGAGGAGGAGATCAAGATCCTGATGGAGCAGGGAACCGAGGAGGGGGTGTTCGAGCGAACGGAACTGGAGCTCGTGGAGAACATCCTGCGGCTCGACATCCGCCGGGTGGGGGCGGTGATGACGCCCCGCATGGAAATCGTCTGCGTGGACACGACCGAGGCCTTCGCCGTCAACCGCGACCGTCTCCTGGAGCAGACCTACTCGGAGTTCCCCGTGTGCACGGGGGGGCTCGAGCACGTGGTGGGTTTCGTCACCGCCAAGGCGCTGCTGCGCAGCCTGCTGGCGGGGGAGGAGGTGGACTTCGCCGCGGTCGCCGCGCCGCCTCTGTTCGTGCCGAAGACGGTGACGCTCATCCAACTGCTCGAGCAATTCAAGCGCAGCCAGCTGCACACGGCCCTGGTGGTCGACGAGTACGGCGAGATTTCGGGGCTGGTGTCGCTCAGGGACGTCCTCGAGGCGATCGTGGGCGCGTTGCCCTCCGGAGCTGCCGAGGAGGCCCCGGAGGCGGTCGAGCGCGAGGACGGCAGCTGGCTCGTGGACGGGATGATGGACCTGCACGAGTTGAAGCAGCGTTTCGACCTGGATGCGCTGCCCGGGGAGGACTTCCTCAAGGTCCATACCGTCGGCGGCTACGTCATGCTGAGCCTCGGTCGCGTGCCGGCCGCCGCGGAGGTGTTCGAGGCGGCGGGGCTACGGTTCGAGGTGGTGGACATGGACGGGCGCCGGGTGGACAAGGTTCTGGTGAGGCGCATGGCGTATACTGGCGGCGCGACTGCCGAGGCGGTCGCACCCCATGGCGGCTCGCCCGGGTCCCCCCGCAACGATAGGCTGTGAACCCCGTCAGGCCCGGAAGGGAGCAGCGGCAGCAGCGGATGCGTGTGCCGGGGTGTGGCCGGGGTGAGCCGCCGCTCCCTCGTGTCGGCCCGGAGCGATGAGTTACCAGGCACTGGCCCGCAAGTGGCGCCCGCGCGTCTTCGAGGACGTGGTCGGTCAGGCTCACGTCGTGACCGCGCTCGCGAACGCGCTCGAGAGCCAGCGCCTGCACCATGCCTTCCTCTTCAGCGGCACGCGTGGCGTCGGCAAGACGACCATCGCCCGGATCCTGGCCAAGTGCCTGAACTGCGAGCGGGGGGTGACCGCCCACCCGTGCGGCGAGTGTGCGGCGTGCCGCGAGATCGACGAGGGGCGGTTCGTGGACCTCATCGAGGTGGACGCCGCGTCCAAGACCAAGGTCGAGGACACCCGTGACCTCCTCGAGAACGTCCCCTACGCCCCGACGCGGGGGCGCTACAAGGTGTACCTCATCGACGAGGTGCACATGCTCTCGGCCCACAGCTTCAACGCGCTGCTGAAGACCCTCGAGGAGCCGCCGCCCCACGTCAAGTTCCTGCTCGCGACCACCGATCCCCAGCGTCTGCCCGCGACGGTCCTCTCGCGCTGCCTGCAGTTCAGCCTGAAGCGCCTCGGGGCGGGCCGGATCGCGGCCCATCTGGGGCGGGTGGCGGCCGCGGAGGGTGTGTCCGCCGAGCCTGCCGCGCTCGAGGCCCTCGGGGCCGCGGCCGACGGGAGCGTGCGCGACGGCCTCAGCCTTCTCGACCAGGCGATCGCCTTCGGTGGCGGGGTCCTGCGGGAGGACGCGGTCCGGGAGATGCTGGGGACGCTGGACCGCGGGGCGCTCCTCGCCCTGGCGGAGGCGCTGGCGGCCGGGGACCCCGGAGAGGTCTTGAGAAGGGCGGGGGACCTCGCCGAGGGCGCGCCCGACCTCGAGGAGGTCCTGGTGCGGCTGGCGGCGTTGCTGCATCAGGTGGCGCTCACGCAGTTGCTCGGCGAGGCCCCACCGGGGGGCGAAGACCCCGCCCGGGTGGCGGCCCTGGCGGGCGCGCTGGCCCCCGGAGACGTGCAGCTCTGGTATCAGTTCGCGCTGCTCGGGCGCCGGGACCTGCCTCTGGCGCCGGACCCGAAGACGGCGCTCGAGATGACCGTCCTGCGAATGCTGGCGTTCCGGCCGGCGGGATCGCCGCAGGCTGCGCGGGCGCCGCTTCCCCCACCCGGCGGCGACGCGCCCCTGGACTGGCCGGCCACGGTCGCCGCGCTGCCGCTCCAGGGCATGGCCCGGGAACTCGCCATGAACAGCGTCCTGCTGGGGTGGGAGGCGGACCGGCTGCGCCTGCGCGTGGACGCGGCGCACGCCCAGATGCGCGGAGCGGCGCGCGAGGGTCAGTTGGAGCGGGCGCTTTCCGTTCATCTGGGGAGGGCCGTGCGGTTGTCCATTGAGGTCGGCCCGCTCGATGGGGCGGAGAGTCCGACGCAGCGGGTGAGGCGGGAGCTTGCCGAGCGGCGCGGAGTGGCCGCCAGGGCCCTCGACCAGGACCCCACGGTGCAGCACTTGCGCGCAGTGTTCTCTGCGGCCGTGGTCGAGGAATCGGTGCGGGCCGGCGGTGAGAACGACGTTGAAACGTGAGGCGCGGGCGGGTGACCGGCCGCAGCGAGAGGAGCGGACGCGATGAAGGGTGGCTTGGGCAACATCATGAAGCAGGCGCAGCAACTCCAGGCCAATCTGCAGAAGGCCCAGGACGAGCTCGCCTCCCTCGAGATCACCGGCGAGTCCGGGGCGGGGTTGGTGCGGGTGGTCATGAACGGGCGCCACGACGTGCGGCGCGTCAGCATTGACCCGAGTCTCCTCGCCGAGGACCGGGAGATGCTCGAAGACCTGGTGGCCGCGGCGGTGAACGACGCGGTCCGCAAGGTCGAGCGGACGACCCAGGAGCGGATGGCGGGGCTCACGAGCGGTCTCGGCCTGCCCCCGGGCATGAAGCTCCCCTTCTGAGGTCCCACGGCCCCATGGCCGGCACCGGCAGCCGGTTGCTGGACCAGTTGATGGACGCCCTGCGTTGTCTGCCGGGCGTCGGTCCGCGGTCGGCGCAGCGCATCGCCTACCACCTCCTGCAGCGCGACCGGGAGGGGGGGCGGAGGCTTGCCCGGGCCCTGGACGACGCCATGGCTCGGATCGGCCACTGCCGCCGCTGCCGGACCTACACCGAGGGTGAGCTCTGCGCGACCTGCGCGAGCCCGCACCGCGACCCGGCCCTGCTCTGCGTGGTCGAGAGCCCGGCCGACGTGGGCGCGCTGGAGCAGGCGACCGACTACCGAGGTCAATACTTCGTCCTGCTCGGCCACCTCTCGCCCATCGACGGAGTGGGTCCCGTCGACCTGGGTCTCGACGTCCTCGATGGCCGCCTGGCGCAAGGGGGGGTGCGCGAGCTGGTCCTGGCCACCAACCCCACCGTCGAGGGCGAGGCAACCGCCCACTACATCGCGGAGTTGGCGCGCGAGCACGGGGTGCGGGCGACGCGTATCGCTCACGGCGTGCCCGTCGGGGGCGAGCTCGAGTTCGTCGACAGCGGGACCCTTGCGCACGCCTTCCTCGGGCGCCGGGAGGTCTGACCCGGGGACCGGCCCATGCCACCCGGGTGCGCCGCGGGCAGGGCCCGGCCGGGGAGCTCGGGCCGGTCGGTGGGATATCTGCTAACATCTTGACTGCGAAGGCATTGTTCGGGGAGGCACGATGACGAGGGACGTGGGTGACCTGGTCTGGATCGACCTCGAGATGACCGGGCTCGACCCCGTGCGGGACCGGATCATCGAGGTGGCCACGGTGGTAACCGACGTCGCGCTCCGCGTCATCGCCGAGGGCCCCGTGCTGGCCGTGTACCAGCCGGAGGACGTGCTTTCGGCGATGGACGAGTGGAACGTCCAGCAGCACGGGCGGTCGGGCCTGCTCGAGCGCGTCCGGCGGAGCTCCCTGCGCGAGGCCGACGCCGAGCGCCTGACGATCGACTTCCTCTCGGCCCACGTGCCCCCCGGCCGCTCGCCCATGTGCGGCAACAGCGTGTGTCAGGACCGCCGGTTCCTCGCCCGCTGGATGCCGGCGCTCGAGCGCCACTTCCACTATCGGGCGGTGGACGTCAGCACGCTGAAGGAGCTGGCCCTGCGCTGGCGTCCGGAGCTCGCCGCCGCACTGACGAAGCAATCGAGCCACCGGGCCGCCGACGATATCCGTGAGTCGATCCGGGAGCTTGCCTTTTACCGGGACCACTTCCTGCGCCTGAGCTGAGCGATGGGCGGCCCATTCTCCCCCGACCCGACCGCCCGCCTGCCCTCGGGCCTGTACCGGGCGGCGCAGGTGAGGGGATTCGACCGCGCGGCCATCGAGGGATTCGGGATCCCGGGCGCCACCCTGATGGCGCGGGCCGGGGAAGCGGCATTCCGCGCCCTGCGGGCACGCTGGCCGGAGGCGCGGGCGCTGGCAGTCGTCTGCGGCGCGGGCAACAACGGGGGGGATGGGTACGTCGTGGCCCGGCTCGCCCACGAGGCCGGTCTGGCGGCGCGCGCGGTGGCGGTCTCGGACCCTCTCAGGCTCCGCGGGGATGCCGCCGGGGCGGCGGAGGCGGCCCGGGCGGCCGGGGTCCCGTTGGAGCCGTTTCGACCCGAGGGGCTTCGCGGTGCCGACGTCCTGGTCGACGCCCTCTTCGGAACGGGTCTCGACCGCCCCCTGGAAGGGGAGTGGGCCGCCGCCGTGCAGGCGGTCCGGTCGGTCGGCCGGCCGGTGCTGGCCCTCGACATCCCCTCGGGGCTCCACGCGGACACGGGGCAGGTGCTCGGTGCGGCGGTGCGAGCCTCGGTCACGGTCACGTTTCTCGGTCTCAAGCCGGGGCTCTTCACCGGTGCGGGTCCGGCCTGCTGTGGACGGGTGCTGTTCCACGACCTCGGGGTACCTCGTGCGGTCCTCGAGGGAGAGGAGCCCGCGGCCCTGCGCCTCGACGGCGAGGCCCTGAGGCGGGTCTGGCTGGCGCCCAGGCGCCGCGACGCCCACAAGGGCCGTTTCGGCCACGTCCTCGTCATCGGTGGCGATCACGGGTACGGTGGGGCCGCAAGGTTGGCGGGCGAGGCGGCGGCGCGCTGCGGGGCTGGTCTCGTGACCGTGGCCACGCGCCCCGAGCACGTGGGGGCGATGATCGCCGCACGGCCCGAGTTGATGGCCCGGGGGGTCGAGCGGGCCTCGGACCTGGCGCCGCTGCTCGCGCGGGCCACGGTCGTGGCCCTGGGACCGGGTCTCGGTCAGGGTCGCTGGGGCCGGGAGCTGGCGGACGCCGCACTGGGGTGTGGACTGCCTCAGGTGGTAGACGCCGACGCCCTCACCTTCGTGCCGCAGGGGTTGGCCGGGGAGCCCCCCCGCGTTCTGACGCCGCATCCCGGCGAGGCCGCCCGTATGCTCGGCATTTCGACCGCGCAGGTGCAGGACGATCGGCTCCTGGCGGCGGCGAGCCTGCGGGAGCGCTTCGGCGCGGTCGTGGTGCTGAAGGGCAACGGAACCGTGGTCGACGACCGGCAGGGTCCGCCGGCGATCTGCTCGCAGGGAAACCCCGGCATGGCGACCGGCGGCATGGGAGACCTCCTGACCGGTGTCGTGGCCGCGCTCCTGGCGCAGGGCGTCCCACCGGGCGCGGCCGCGCGTCTCGGGGTGTGGCTGCACGCCGAGGCCGCGGACGCGGCGGCGCGCGGGGGCGAGCGCGGTCTTCTCCCGGGTGACCTCTTCGGCCACCTGACGAGTCTGGTGAACCCGCGCCTCCCGGGGCCCCCCGGTGGGCCCTGAAGACGCCTCCCCATCACCGGGGCAGGCCCCGGCGGCCGCGGGGGAGGCCTCGGGCGCGCGGATCGAGCACGCCCCCGACGAGCAGGCCATGACGGCGCTCGGCGAGCGGTTGGGGCGTGCCTGCTCGGGCGGGGCGATCATCTACCTGACCGGCGACCTCGGGACCGGCAAGACCACCCTGGTGCGAGGGGTGTTGCGGGGGCTCGGGCACCGGGGGCCGGTGCGCAGCCCCACCTTCACGCTGGTGGAGCCTTACGCCGTGGGCCCGGTTCCCGTGTACCACCTCGACCTCTACCGGCTCGGCGACCCGGAAGAACTGGAATACCTCGGTCTGCGCGACTACCTGGAGCCGGGGGTCGTCTGGCTGGT
The DNA here is from genome assembly GCA_937867305.1 of uncultured Ectothiorhodospiraceae bacterium. Taxonomy (GTDB): domain Bacteria; phylum Pseudomonadota; class Gammaproteobacteria; order JAABTG01; family JAABTG01; genus JAGNLM01. Next base: position 143,628 of record CALMKJ010000025.1, read on the forward strand.
GGAGTGGCCGGAGCGGGGGGTGGGGCATCTTCCCCGGCCGGACTTGCGGGTCACCATCGAGTACCGGGGCACGGGGCGCCGGCTGGAACTGACGGCGGAGACCGCCACTGGTCGGCGGCTCCTTGATCAAATCTCGATGCAGGCTTAGATTTAACTGGCATCCATTTAATAATTGAACGGAAAGCATCTGGGATGGGGCTGCGGGAACGGGTTCGGCGGCTGGCCTGGGGGCTGGGACTCCTGGTCCTCGCGGCCTCTGCCGGAGGCGCTTGGGGCGCCCCGGCAGAGGTGCGGGTGGGGGGGCTCCGCGTCCAGGAGTCGGCCGAGCGGGTCCGGGTCACCGTGGAGCTGTCCGGTCCCGTGGACCATCAGGTCTTCAACCTGAAGTCCCCCGACCGGGTCGTGGTCGACCTGCGCAACGCCCAGACCTCGCGACGTCTGGACTCGCCGCCGGAGGGCCGCATCCTCTCCGGCGTCCGCTCCGCCGAGCGCGGCAACGGGGACCTGCGTCTGGTGCTCGACCTCAAGGAGCCGGCGCGGGCCCGAACCTTCCTGCTGCGCCCCGAGGGTTCCGCCGGGCATCGCCTGGCCGTGGAGCTCGAGCCCCTGCAGGCCCCCGCCCGGGCCTCCTTTCCCCCTGTCCGGCCCGCCGAGCCCCCGCCGCGCAACGTGGTCGTCGTCATCGACGCGGGGCACGGTGGCGTGGACCCCGGCGCCATCGGACCGACGGGCGTCCAGGAGAAACGGGTCGTCCTCGGGATTGCCCGGGAGCTGCAGCAGCTCGTGCGCCAGGAGCGCGGGATGCGGGCGGTCATGACGCGGACCCGGGACGTGTTCCTGCCCTTGCGGACCCGGGTGGCGATGGCCCGCAGGCACAAGGCCGACCTGTTCGTATCCATCCACGCCGACGCCTACGAAGACCGCAAGGTGAGCGGGTCCTCGGTCTACGCCCTCTCTCCGCGGGGGGCGACCAACGAGGCGGCCCGCTGGCTGGCGGAGCGCGAGAACGCCGCGGACCTGGTCGGTGGGGTGAAGCTCGACGACAAGGACGACCTGTTGGCGTCGGTGCTGCTCGACCTGTCCCAGACCGGCACCATCGAGGCGAGCCTGAACGTCGGCGACCGGGTCCTCCGCGAGCTCCGCGGGGTCGGGGAGTTGCACCGTACTTCGGTCCTGCAGGCGGGCTTCATGGTCCTGAAGTCGCCCGACGTCCCCTCGATCCTGGTGGAGACCGCCTTCATCTCGAACCCTGACGACGAGCGGCGTCTGACCAATGCCCGCCACCAGAAGTCCGTCGCCCGGGCGATCCTCGCGGGGATACGGCGTTACTTCGACGATTACGCGCCCCCGGGCACCTTGCTCGCGGCCCGGCGGCACGTGATCGGGCAGGGCGAAAGCCTGGCCGCCGTGGCCGCGCGTTATCAGGTGACTCCGGATGCCCTGCGCGCCGCGAACGGGCTGCGCAGCGAGTCCCTGCCGGTGGGAAGGGTGCTCAGGATCCCGGCCGACCGCGGCTCCTGATCAGAGCAGCTCCCTCGCCGCCCTCAGGATGCGCTGCCGTCCGAGGAGCAAGCCGAGGCGAGACCCTCCGCATTGCCTCCAGAGCACCGCGGCCCGGACTCCGGCGAGCAGCAGCGCACGGATCCGGCTCGCATTCTCCGGGCGCGCGAGAAGGGTCGGTTCCCCGTGGACCATGATCCTCGGGCCAAGCGTGGCGATCGTCGCCAGATAGATCTGGGCCAGCCGCTCGATCGTCTCGGACGCCCCCGGGGCGGGGGCACCGGGACCGGCACGCAGGGCCTCCAGTCCTTCTCGAATCCGGCGCAGCAGGTCCTGGCGGCGGGACAGCTTGCGCTCCAGGTGCAGGATCCCGATGACGTAACGGGTGAGTTCCAGATTGCGGGCGCCGGTTCCCGGGGACAACTGCTGGAGCAGTGTCGTGAGCCCCTCGGCGACCCCCGCCGTGCCGCCGAATACGGCCTCCACGGATGCGGCGTCGAGCTCGAGGACGCTCGCCAGGCTGGCCTCGAGGGGGCCCCTGGGTGCGTCTCCGTGACGCGCGACGCGGGTCACCAGGTAGGCGGCCTGGAAGACGCCGGCGAGCGCGGCGGCGCGCTCCCGGTCGGTGTGGCGGTGCGTGCGGCTCATCCGGATCCCCTGGCCTCGATGCCGGCGGGGTCGGACGGCTCGATGACGCCGCCGCCGAGGCATTCGTCGCCGTCGTAGAAGACGACGGACTGACCGGGTGTGGCGGCCCACTGGGGGCGGGCGAACTCCACCCGGCAGCGGTCTTCAGAGAGGGGGGTCGCGCGGCAGGGCTGGTCCTTCTGCCGGTACCGGATGCGCGCGGTACAGTCGAGCCGACCCGCCGGCGCGCTCCCTGCTACCCAGTGAATCTCCCGCAGGGTGAGGACCTTGCTCAGCAGAGCCGGGTGCTCGTGGTCCTGGGCGACCACGAGCACGTTGCGCCCCAGGTCTTTGGCGAGCACGAACCAGGGCGCCGCCCGGGCGCCCCGGCGGCCACCGATGCCCAGCCCGCGCCGCTGCCCGAGGGTGTAGAAGGCGAGCCCCTCGTGGTGCCCGACGACTTCTCCCTCCAGGGTGCGGATCTCACCCGGGCTCAGCGGCAGGAATCGCGCCAGGAAGGGGCGGAAGCGCCGCTCACCGATGAAGCAGATCCCGGTACTGCCCTTGCGCGCGTGGTTGGGCAGCCCGGCCTCGGCCGCCAGCCGGCGCACCTCCGGCTTGGTCAGGTGTCCCACGGGGAACTCGACCCGCCCCAGCACGCCCTGGCCGAGGGTGTAGAGAAAGTACGACTGGTCCTTTTCGGGGTCCGCGCCCCGCAGGAGCCGGAACCGCCCCCCTGCGTGCTCGACCCGGGCGTAGTGGCCGGTCGCGATGCGGTCGGCGCCGCGGTTCAGGGCGTGCTCGAGGAAGGCGTGGAATTTGATCTCCTGATTGCAGAGCACGTCCGGATTGGGCGTGAGCCCGGCCCGGTGGTCCGCGAGGAAACGCTCGAAAACCCGGTCCCAGTAGGCGTCGGAGAAATTGACCGCTTCCAGCGCCACCCCCAGACGTTCGCATACGGCCTGCGCGTCCGCCAGGTCCTGGGCCGCGGCGCAGTACCCCTCGCGGTCGTCCGCCTCCCAGTTCTTCATGAACACGGCAGAAACGCGGGCGCCCCGGCGCTGGAGGAGGAGGGCGGAGACCGCCGAGTCGACCCCGCCGGACAGGCCGACAGTGACCGCAGGCTCGGTGGGTCGGGGGGAAGGGCTCATTCTCGGGTGGGACCTGCTCCGGCGCCGACCCGTTCCACGACGGGATCCTTCCAGGGACCCTTCACCGTGTACTCGACCTGTGCCACGCGGTCAATCTGGTCCTTGAAGACCTGCCCCGCGACGAGGCCGGCGACAGCGCCGATCGGTCCTCCGGCCAGCACCCCGGCGATGGGCAGCGTGGTGGAGAGCCGGGGCAGGACCGTCACGCGCTGGTCGTAGTCCTCGGCGGTGAGCCCGACCCGGCCCCGGATGTCGATGCGCGCGGCGTTCCCGTCGACCACCAGGTCCTCCGTGTGGGCGTTGCCGCCGTCGAGCCGGAACGTCCCGTCGATGCTGCGGTAGCGGAAGCCCTTTCCGAAGAGGTCACGAAAGTCGAGCGTCAAGCGGCGGGGGAGCGCCTGGACGCTCAGCAGGCCGAAGATCCGTCCGGCCCCAGGGCTGACGTCGGTGAGGGCGCCGTCCCGAACCTTCAGGGACACCTCCCCCCGGACGGCCGAGAGCGCGAAGGCCGCGGGATTGCCCGGCCAACGGGCCTGCAGCTGCAGGCGCGTCCGACCACCCTCGACCCCGGACTCGTCGTAGCCGAGTGTGCGCAGGAAACGGCCGAGGTCGGGACTCTTCAGGCTCGCGTCCAGGCGCGAGCTCTGCCGGTTGCCTGCACCGGTCCAGTCCCCCGTGGCCTCAGCGAGGAGCTCCGGTCCCTCCAGGCGCAGCGTGCGCAGGGCGACGCCCCCGGGCGTGGGCCCGGTGGCGAGCACCAGGGACCCGAGGGCCCGCCCGTCGACACGGAGGTCCTTGCAGCTGGCGTCGATGGCGGGAAGGCCCTGAGGGTCCGGGAGCTGCACCGATGGGCCCTTGACGCTCGAGGTCTGGAGGGCCAGGCGCTCGAGGGAGACCGCATAAGGCGCGTTGCTCCCGGGTGCCGGGACGGTCAAGGTGCCGGCGGCCCCTTTGCCCTCCAGGGTGACCTGCCAACCCCCTCGGGGTTGCCTCTGGACGCCGAGCCGCGTCTTCTCCACCTCGAAGTCGCCGAGTATCAGCCGCCCGGCGGTCAGGTCGATGCCCTCGAGGGCGAGGCCGTCCACCGCAGGGCGGGGGGAGCCCTTGCGCTGTGCCCTGGGCGCGCCGACGGCCCCGGCCAGCTCGAGCCAGGGGGCGACCGTGAGCTCGGGCAGGCTGCCGGACACCCGCAGACCGGGGGAGACCCGGTCCGTGGGGGTCCCCGCGTCAGGGCCCACGCGGACGTCCACGCCCTGAACGCCCGGCCGCTCCCCGGAAGAGATCAGGGCGAGGGCAACGCTCAGCTGGTCGCCGAGCCGCATTCGCACGGTCTGGGTCGCCAGCGGGCCGAGGGTCGTCTCGAGGCGCAGGGCACGGCGTTCCTGCGCGCCCTTCTTCAAGGGTGCCGGAAGCGAGACCTCGAGCCCCCGGAGATCGCTCTCGAGCACGAGGCGTACCGTACCGGACCCCCTGTCGGCCGCCGCGGCGACATCGGCCGTGGCCTCCCACCTGGCAGAGCCGCGCAGCCGGGGACGGACGACCGACCAGAGGCCTTCGGCGGCGCCCTGCGCGGCGAGGACCTTGCCGAGCTGCTCCACGCTCACGGAGCCGGCCACTCGCAGGCGCGTCGTGGGCTGGCCGTTGGCCGCCCCCGGTTCCAAGGAGAGGGTCACCGGGACCTCCGCGAGCTGAGCGCGCAGCTCCCGTGCGGAAAAGCGCTGCCGTGTGAAGGTAAGGTCTCCGGACGCACCGGTGAAGGTCACGTCGCGCAGGACGGCCCGGTTGCCCCGGAACGTGACGCTCCCCTCGAACCGTGTGTCCAGGGGGTCGTCGTGGGCGAGGGGAATGTCGAGCGTCAGGCTCAGCCCCAGCGTCCCGTCGACCGTCAGACCCCGAAACCGGTTCTTGGCCTCGGGGTCCAGGGGGCTCTCCCGGATGAAGCGCGATGCGTCGGCCCCGCTCGGCTCGCCCCGGGCCTCCACGTGCAGCCAGGGGAACTCGCTGGTGAGGTCGTCGATCTCGCCCCAGGCGGAAGTCACCGGCGAGTCGTACACCCTGGCCCCGGCCAGGTCGATGCGGATTCGCGGTCCCTCGAAGCCCACGCGGCCGCGGCACTGGGTGAGCACCGGCCAGCGGGGTTCGTAGCGCAGCGCGACGCCGTCGACCTCCACCCTCGCCTCGAACCGCCCCTCGCCCTGGCCGTAGGGGAACCGCGCGAGCGGTCCGTGGAGAAGAAGCTCCACCCGGCGTGCGTCCCCCTGCTCGAAGGCCTGGGAGAGCCACTGGAGGGTCCGCGCCTTCATCACGCGGTCCGGCAGATACGCCGCGAGCTTCGGGAGCGGCAGCCCATCGGAGGAAGCGACGAGACTCAGGTACGGTCCGCCGGACCCGGCCCCCGTGTCTCGGGCGGAGCCGGCCAGCGCGAACCCGAAGTCCTTGGTCCGCAGGGTGAGGCCCGGGGTACCCACACGCCACCCGCCCCCTGGAGCCACGTTCCACTCCAGGGGCCCCGCGACGGTCTCGAGGACCAGGGGCTTGGTGTACCCGGCGGGCCATTCGAGCACCACCGGTCCGGCTGCGAGTTGCACCTCTCCGCGTCCGTCCCAGAGGCGTGCGAGTCCCGCCAGCCCGCGCACGCCCGGCAGGCGGTCGGTCGGTTGCAGGCTGGCGGCCTGGAATTGCCACGACGCGCTCCACGCGGCGCCGTCGGGGCGCATGGGGTCGCGCCGAACCCACAGGTCGCGCAGCCCCGCTCGCGGGGAGGCCGAGAGCAGCCACTGGAGGGCCCTCGCGACGTCCGGGCTGGGGGTATCGTCGGCCGGAGGTGGTCCGGCCGGAAGGTCCGGGGTGGGTACCGACCCGACCGCGGGAATATCCGGGCGCGCCGGCCCGACCGTGGCCGACGGTGCGTGCACCAGGACCCGCCAGTCCGGCCATCGTCCATCCACCCGGGCTTCGATGGCGCCCCCGGTCAGGGTGAGGCGATCCGTCTGCAGGGAATAGTCCGCCAGCGCCGCGTGCCAACCGTCTTCCACGCGCTCCAACCGTACACGCCCGCGGGCCTCCTGGAGATGGACGGGCGGCCCGCCCCACTCGAGGGCGGTGCTGTGCACGGCGAACGAGCCCGATGCGTTCTGGGGACGCGCGTCCTTCCACTGTGTCCAGAGCTCGAACTGGGCGGACCCGCCGTGGGTGACCAAGGGAGCGAGGGACCTCCCGACCCAACGGGCGAGGTAGAGCCCCTGCGCCTCCACGTGGGAGTGACCCTGCCACTGGCTCCCCAGAAGGTCCCCGCGGGCGTCCAGTGCCAGAAGGACGCGGCCGCTGGGGAGGTCGGCGCTCGCCCGGACGCTGTGGTGGTCGCCGTCGTTCTGGACCCTGAGCTGGACACCGGTCAGGCGCACCGGCGCCAGACTGCGGCCCTCGTCCACCCAGGTGACCTCGCTGTCGCGAAGCTCCACCACGGCCTCGGATCGAAGGAGGATGGCGGCAAGTCCCGGGTCTTCACCCCCGCCCCCGAGGCCGCGCAGGACCAGTGCGCCGTCCGGGTTGCGCACGATGGTGAGACCGAGTCCGTCGACCGCGGCAGAGCCGAGCCGGGGGGCCCACTCGCGCAGGCTGCGAAGCAGGTCGAGCCGCAGCCCCACCCGCGCGAGTCCCAGTACCTTGTCGCCGGAGGTGCCGAATACCGTGAGTCCGTCCAGGCAGAGCTCCGGGTTCCAGCCAGACCAGCCGAAGCGCATCCGGTCCACGGTGAGGCGATGACCGATCTGCTCGCTCGCCCAGGCCTCGAGCCGGGCGTGCTGGGCTGGCAACAGGCCCACCAGCCCGCGGACTGCCCCCAGGCCGGCAGCGAACAGGACGACCCCGACCGCGGCATAGGGCGCCGCGGCTCGGGAAGCCGCGAGAGCCCACCTTGCGAGCAGGCGGGGATGGTGCAGCAGGCGCCGGAAGGTCATGGGCGGGGGCTCGCGCCGGCGAGGGGGCGGCTCACATCAGGACGACGTCGTACTGCTCCTGGGAGTAGAGCGGCTCGACCTGGATCTCGATGGGCTTGCGAATCAGGGACTCGAGCTCGGCGACTGTGGCCGACTCTTCCTCGAGCAGGCGGTCGGAGACCTCCCGTGACACCAGGACCAGCAGCTTTTCCGCCTCGAACTGCCGCGCCTGGCGGATGATCTCGCGGAAGATCTCGTAGGAGACGGTCTCCGCGGTCTTCACCGACGCGCGGCCCCCGCACAGCGGGCAGGGCTCGCAGAGCAGGTGCTGCAGGCTCTCGCGGGTCCGCTTGCGGGTCATCTGCACCAGGCCGAGCGGGGAGACCTCGCTCACGTGGGTGCGGGTGTGGTCTCGCTCCAGGCTCTTCTCCAGCGCCCGGAGCACCTGCCGCTTGTGCTCCTCGCTGCACATGTCGATGAAGTCGATGATGATGATTCCGCCCAGGTTGCGCAGGCGCAGTTGGCGTGCGATCGCCTGGGTGGCCTCCAGGTTCGTGCGGAAGATCGTCTCCTCCAGATTGCGGTGGCCGACGAAGGCGCCCGTGTTGACGTCGATGGTCGTCATCGCCTCGGTCTGGTCGATGACGAGGTGTCCTCCCGACTTGAGCGGCACCTTGCGCTCGAGGGCCCGCTGGATCTCGTCTTCGACCCCGTAGATGTCGAAGATCGGTCGGTCGCCCATGTAGGGCTCGATGCGTACCAGCATGTCCGGCATGAACTGGCCGGCGAACGCCACCAGGCGGTCGTAGGCCTCCTGGGAGTCGATGCGCACGCGCTCCACCTCCTTGGCGGCGATCTCCCGCAGGGCCCGCATGAGGAGCGGGATGTCTTCGTGCACGATGCCGGGTGCGGCGACCCCCTCGGCCCGGCGCTGCAGCGAGCGCCACAGCTTCTGCACGAACTCCATGTCGGCGAGCAGGGTCTCGGCCGGCAGTCCCTCGGCCGCGGTGCGGATGATGTACCCGCCCGGACCGAGCGACTCGGCACTCCCGTGCTCGCCGTTGGCCAGGGCCGCGCGGACGAGCTCGCGCAATCGGCTGCGCTCGACCTCGTCTTCGATCCTCTGCGAGACCCCGACGGTCGGTGTGTCCGGCATGTACACGACGTAGCGCGAGGGCAGGGAGATCTGCGTCGTCAGGCGCGCGCCCTTGCTGCCGAGGGGGTCCTTGATGACCTGGACCAGCAGTTCCTGGCCCTCGTGCACGAGCATCGTGATGTCCTCCACGACCGGGACCTCACCCTCGGTCAGCGTCGTCGAGGACTCCACCGGCTCCGCGCGGTCCGGGCACTCCAGGCGGCGGTCCTCCGCGCCCGGCTCGGTGTGGGTGATGACCGGGCGCGGACCCCCGATGTCCGATGCGTGCAGGAAGGCGGCGCGCTCCAGACCGATGTCGACGAATGCCGCCTGCATTCCGGGCAGCACCCGGGACACCCGGCCGCGATAGACGTTCCCGACCAGGCCGCGGCAGCTCGCGCGGTCGACGAAGACCTCCTGCAGCACCCCGTTCTCCACGAGGGCCACCCGGGTCTCACGGGGTGTGACATTGATGAGAAGCTCGGTGCTCATGGTCTCGGGACGGTACTCGGCGCGGGTGGGTCACGCAAGACCGTGGCGGGCTGCGGCGGTGCTGGAACCTCCGGAAGAGGAGTGCGGGGGGAGGCGGTCGGCACCGGTACCGGGGAAGCGGGGCGCCGGGACGTGTGGGACAATCCACCCCATGGGCGAGGCCACGAAAGCAGAGTCGGGCGCATCCACGTCCCCGGCCGGTGCCGTGCCGGCCCCGGTGCCGCCCGACCTTCTCGAGCGCCGTGCCCCGGAACAGGCCCGGCTCATCGATCGCGCCTGGGCCGAGGGGTGCGGCATCCTGCCTGAGCCCGCCCGCGAGGAAGGCCTCGAAGCGGCCCGCGTGCTGCTGGGTCTGAACCTGGATCACGAAAGCGTCGCCGCGGTCCTGCTCCACCCCGCCGTCATCGGCGGCACCCTGGACCTCGAGGCGGTGCGCAGGCGCTTCGGCGAGTCGGTCGGCCGACTCGTCGAGGGCGCGAGCCGCATGGACGCCATCCGCGAATACCGGGCGCGAGCGCCGGAGACGGCGCGCGGCGCGGAGCTCGCCCGCCTCGAGGGCCTGCGCAAGCTTCTGCTCGCCATGGCCGAGGACCTGCGCGCCATCCTCATCCGCCTGGCCGAGCAGGTGGTGTTGCTGCGAAGCCTTCGCGAGGCGCCCGGGGAGGAACGCGTGGCGATCGCGCGCGAGACGCTCGACATCTATGCCCCCCTTGCCAACCGCCTGGGCATCTGGCAGCTCAAATGGGAACTGGAAGACCTCTCGTTCCGCTACCTGGAGCCGGAGCGCTACCAGGACATCGCCCGGCGCCTGGACGAGCGCCGGGTGGACCGGGAGCGGTACATCGGCGACGTGGTGGACCGGCTGCGCGGGGCGCTGGGGGCCGAGGGGATCGTGGCCGAGGTGAGCGGTCGGCCCAAACACATCTTCAGCATCTGGCGCAAGATGCAGGCCAAGGGGCTCGATTTCGATCAGCTCTTCGACGTGCGCGCGGTGCGCGTACTGGTCGACAGCGTGAGGGACTGTTACGCGGCCCTCGGCGTGGTGCACGGACTCTGGCAACACATCCCGAAGGAATTCGACGACTACATCGCCAACCCCAAGGGGAACCACTACCAGTCTCTGCACACGGCCGTCGTGGGACCCGGAGGTCGGGCCCTCGAGGTCCAGATCCGGACCCACGCCATGCACCGGCACGCGGAGCTCGGGGTCGCGGCCCACTGGCAATACAAGGAGGGAACGCGGGCGGACGCAGCGTTCGCGGACAAGGTGGCCTGGGTCCGCCAGCTCCTGGAGCCGGGGGGCGAGGGCGTCGGGTCGGCGGACTTCCTGGATCGCTTCCGCACGGAGGTGTTCCACGACCGGGTGTATGCGCTGACCCCGAAGGGTCAGGTCGTCGACCTTCCGCGGGGGGCGACGCCGCTCGACTTTGCCTACGCGGTGCACACGGACATCGGCCACCGGTGCCGCGGGGCCAAGGTGGGCGGGTCGATCGTGCCGCTCACCTACGAGCTGCGCAACGGCGACCAGGTGGAGGTCCTGACCACCCGCCAGGGCGGCCCGAGCCGGGACTGGCTGAACCAGGGGCTCGGCTTCCTGAAGACCTCGCGGGCGCGCGCCAAGGTCCGGCAGTGGTTCAAGCAGCAGGACTACGACAAGTGCGTGGCCGCCGGCCGGGACCAGCTCGAGCGCGAGCTGAGGCGCCTGGGTGTCAGCGAGGTCGGGCTGGAGAAGCTTGCCCAGCGCCTGAAGCTCGGCAAGACGGAAGACCTCTGCGCTGCCGTGGGGCGGGGCGAGGTCGGGCCCGCCCAGCTCGCGGGCGCCCTCCAGGAGGAGGTCCTGCCGCGCGTCAGTCCGCTCGAGCGCCCCTTGAAGCCCGCGCGGGCGACGGGCGGGGGGGACGTGACCATCGAGGGGGTGGGAAACCTGATGACCCACCTGGCCCGCTGCTGTAGGCCGGTGCCCCCGGACCCCATCACGGGCTACATCACTCACGGCCGCGGCGTCAGCATCCATCGACAGGACTGTTCGAGTGCGCTGAGGCTTGCCGCCGCGGACCCGAGCCGGGTGATCGACGTGAGCTGGAGCACCGGCTCGGTGAGCACCTATCCCGTCGACGTGCAGATCGAGGCCTACGACCGTCAGGGCCTGCTACGGGACGTCTCCCAGGTGCTGGCCAACGAGAAGCTCAACGTCACCAGCGTGAACGTCTTCACGGACCGGGACACCTCCGTGGCCCACATGCGGCTCACGGTCGAGGTCCCTGACGCAGGCCGGCTGTCCCAGTTGCTCGCCCGACTGAGCCAGCTGCACAACGTGGTGGACGCGCGCCGGCGCAGGTGACGCGCGCCGGGCGGTGAGGCGCGGGGGGCCGGCGTGGGAAACCCGCCGGGCTGCGGACGCGCCTCGTGCGCTGGCGTCGATCCCTCCCACGGGAGGTGGCGGCCCCTCCCCGACGGGAGGACATGCCCCGTTTTTGATCCCCGTCATAGGACTGGGAGGGGGCGGTCCCAATGATAAGCTCAGCGTTATATGCCCATTAGGCTGACCCCGGGGTCCCCGCGCCTGCGTGCAGAGGGGCAGGGGATCCGACACCGCGGGAGACGAGCATGTCCGAACCGAGCACCCTGACCCTGGACGGCAACGAGGCGGCGGCGACGATCGCGCACCTGACCAGCGAAGTCATCGCGATCTACCCCATCACCCCGTCCTCGCCCATGGGAGAGCTCGCCGAGCAGTGGACCGAAGAGGGCCGCGAGAACCTCTGGGGCGTGGTGCCCCAGGTGGTCGAGATGCAGAGCGAGGGGGGGGCGGCCGGGGCCGTTCACGGCGCGCTCCAGGCAGGGACTCTGAGCACCACCTTCACGGCGTCCCAGGGCCTGCTGCTGATGATCCCCAATATGTACAAGATCGCCGGGGAGCTGACCCCCATGGTGATGCACGTGGCCGCGCGCACCGTGGCGGCTCACGCCCTGTCGATCTTCGCCGACCACAGCGACGTGATGGCGGTGCGGCAGACCGGTTTCGCCATGATCGCCTCCAATTCGGTTCAGGAGGTCATGGACATCGCCGCCATCGCTTCCGCCGCCACGCTCGAGGGCCGGGTGCCGGTGGTGCATTTCTTCGACGGCTTCCGCACCTCGCACGAGGTGAGCAAGGTCCACGCGGTGGGACGCGAGACCGTGCGGGCGATGATCGACGACCAGTGGGTCGCCGCCCATCGGGACCGGGCGCTGTCGCCCGATCGCCCCGTGATCCGCGGCACGGCCCAGAACCCCGACGTCTTCTTCCAGGGGCGGGAGGGCGTCAATCCCTTCTATGATGCGTTCCCCGGGGTCGTCCAGGGCGCGATGGACCGGTTTGCCGCCCTGACCGGGCGCCGGTACCAGTTGTTCGACTACGTCGGGGCGCCTGACGCCGAACGGGTCCTGGTCGCCATGGGCTCCGGCGCGGAGACCTGTCAGGAGGCCGTGGAATTCCTCGTTCGCCGGGGCGAGCGGGTCGGGCTGGTGAAGGTGCGCCTGTACCGTCCGTTCGTCGGCGAGAAATTGGTCCAGGCACTGCCGCGCACCGTGCGCCGGATCGCCGTTCTGGACCGGACCAAGGAGCCGGGCTCGGACGGCGAGCCGCTCTACAAGGACGTGGTGACGGCGATCGCCCAGCACATGGGTAACGGTGGCACCTGGCTGCCGGCGATGCCCCGGATTCTCGGGGGGCGCTACGGGCTCTCCTCCAAGGAATTCACCCCGGGCATGGTCAAGGCCGTGCTCGACGAGCTCTCGAAGGCCAAGCCGAAGAACGGTTTCACGGTCGGGATCTACGACGACGTCTCCCACAGCAGTCTCGCGTGGGACCCGGATTTCGCCACGGACGCCCACGCGGGACAGGTGCAGGCGCTGTTCTATGGCCTGGGCAGCGACGGCACGGTGAGCGCCAACAAGAACACGATCAAGATCATCGGCGAGGAGACCGACCTCAACGCCCAGGGGTACTTCGTCTACGACTCCAAGAAGTCCGGCGCGATCACGGTCTCGCACCTGCGGTTCGGCCCCAAACCGACCGTGTCGCCCTATCTGATCGGGGACGGTGAGGCGAGCTTCGTCGCCTGCCACCAGCCCATCTTCCTCGAGCGCTACGACATGCTGGAAAAGGCGCGCGCGGGCGCGGTGTTCCTGCTGAACTCCCCGGTCCCGGCGGACCGCGTCTGGGAGAGCCTGCCGCGCAAGATGCAGCGCCAGCTCATCGACAAGAAGCTGCGGTTCTACGTCATCGACGCCTACCGCGTGGCGGGCGAGACGGGCATGGGGCGCAGGATCAACACGATCATGCAGACCTGCTTCTTCGCCATCTCCGATGTCCTGCCGCGCGAGGAGGCCATCTCCCGGATCAAGTACGCGGTGGAGAAGACCTACGGCAAGAAGGGGCCGGAGGTCGTGCAGAAGAACTTCCAGGCAATCGACACGACGCTCGCGAATCTGTTCGAGGTTCCGGTTCCGGCGGAGGTCACCAGTGCATGGGACCGGCCGCCGCCGGTGTCGCCGGCGGCCCCCGTGTTCGTGCGCGAGGTGATCGGCGAGATGATCGCCGGGCGCGGCGACCAGCTCCCGGTGAGCGTGTTCCCGGCCGACGGCTCCTGGCCCATGGGCTCGGCGAAGTGGGAGAAGCGCAATCTCGCGCTCGAGATCCCGGTGTGGGACGAGCAGCTCTGCACCCAGTGCGGAAAGTGCCCGCTCGTCTGTCCCCATGCCGCCATCCGCAGCAAGGTGATCGCCCCTGAGGCGCTGGCCGGCGCGCCGGACACCTTCAAGCACGTCGCGGTGAAGGGCAAGGACTTCCCCGCGGGCTATCACATCGCCTATCAGGTGTCACCGGAGGACTGCACGGGGTGCAGCCTTTGCGTGGACGTCTGTCCCATCCGGGACAAGGCGAATCCGGGGCACAAGGCGCTCAACATGGGTCCCCAGCCGCCCCTGCGCGAGCAGGAGCGTGCCAACTGGGAGTTCTTCCTGGCGCTGCCCGCGCTGGACCGCCGTGAAGTCAAGTGGACCACCATCAAGGGCTGCATGTTGAGCGAGCCGCTCTTCGAGTTCTCGGGCGCGTGCGTCGGCTGCGGCGAGACCCCCTACGTAAAGCTCGCGAGCCAGCTCTTTGGAGACCGGATGCTGGTGGCGAACGCGACCGGCTGCTCCTCCATCTACGGCGGCAACCTGCCCACCACTCCGTGGACCACCAATGCGGAGGGACGGGGCCCCGCGTGGGCGAACTCGCTCTTCGAGGACAACGCGGAGTTCGGCCTCGGCTTCCGCCTGGCGGTGGATCAGCTGGCAGCCTACGCCGGGTCGCTTCTTCGCCGGCTGAGTGACGCCATCGGTGCCGAGCAGGTTCGGGCCATCCTCGAGGCCGACCAGAGCGACGAGGCGGGCATTTACGACCAGCGCGAGCGGGTCGCCGACCTGCGCCGCCGGCTCGCGGCGCTGGACTCGCCCCTGGCGCGCGAGTTGGAGAGGGTCGCCGAGTACTTCGTGCGGCGCAGCGTCTGGATCATGGGGGGCGACGGCTGGGCCTACGACATCGGGTTCGGGGGCCTGGACCACGTGCTCGCCTCCGACAAGGACGTGAACCTGCTCGTCCTCGACACCGAGGTGTACTCGAACACCGGCGGACAGATGTCCAAGGCCACCCCCCGCGGGGCCATCGCGAAGTTTGCCGCGGGCGGAAAGGCGACCGGAAAGAAGGACCTGGCCATGATGGCCATGACGTACGGGCACGCCTACGTTGCCCAGGTGGCGCTGGGGGCGAAGGACGTCCAGACGGTGCGCGCCTTCCTGGAGGCCGAATCCTATCGCGGCCCGTCGCTCATCCTGGCCTACAGCCCGTGCATCGCCCAGGGGGTCGACCTGGAGCAGGCCCTGCAGCGTGAAGAGCTCGCGGTGCGCAGCGGGCACTGGCCGCTCTTCCGTTACGACCCGCGGCGGATTGCCGAGGGCAAGAGCCCCCTGCAGCTCGACTCGAAGCGGCCGGACATCCCCTACTCGGAGTTCACCCGAGCCGAGACTCGCTTCAGCGCGCTCGGGCGCAGGCATCCAGAGGCCGCCGAGCAGTTTGCGAAGGCCTCGCAGGAGGAGGTGAACGAGCGCTTCCACCACTACGAGCAGCTGGCCGGGCTCTCCGTGGAGGACGCAGCCGCACACCAGGCGCTGCACCCTTCCGGCGGGCACTGACCTCGTCCTGCCTGCCCTGCGGGGAACTCCTCGGTGTCACTGGCCGAGGCGGGCGACTTGCGGCTATATTGAAAGGTGAAGTGTCACGCGGGATGCGCTGATGCAAAGGGTCTTTCCTTATCTCACCGATGAGGAAGAGCGCGCGCTGCTCGAGAAGAGTGGTGTCTCACGGTTCACCCCCGGCGCGCCCATCGTGCGCGAGGGCGACCACCACAACGCGCTCTACGTGCTGCGGGCAGGGCATGTGCGGGTGGAGAAGAACAGCGCCGGGTTCCCTCTCGAGCTGGCCCGGCTCGGGCCCGGGGAGATCTTCGGGGAGATGTCGTTCATCGATGGCTCGCCGGCGAGCGCCGACATCATCGCCAACGACCCCGTGGAGGCCTACGTGGTCGACGGGCAGATCCTGGACCCGCTGCTGCGCAAGTACCCCAGCATCTACGGCCGGTTGTTCCGATCGCTTGCGGCGATCCTGGCGCGGCGCCTGCGCGAGACGGCCTCGCTGGTCAACCTCATCGAGGCCTCCACCCCCCAGTGGCAGCCCGAATGAGCAAGGGCAGCGGTCCGGTCGCCGACCAGACCATCCGCTTCACGGTATCGCTGCCGGAGGAGCTGCTCGCGGCGCTCGACCGCCGCGTGCAGACGAGGGGCTACGAGTCACGCTCGGGGCTGGTGCGCGACCTGATCCGGGAGAAACTCGTCGAGGACCGCTGGCAGGACGAGGGCAAGGACGTGGTCGGTGTGCTCACCATCAGCTACGACCACCACCAGCGCGACCTGACACACAAGATCATGGAGATCCAGCACAACCAGTACGTGCACATCCTGTGCTCCACGCACGTGCACCTGGATCACCACAACTGCCTGGAGACCATCATCATCTCGGGGCACCCGCCGGAGATCGAGCGGATCAGCGACGAGATCCGCACCCTGCGCGGGGTGCGCTTCGCCGAGCTGACTCGCGCTGCGAAGGTGGACCTCTAGGGCAGGCGAGCCCGCCCGTCGACGAGAGGTGGCCGGTCGCGATGGCAACCGGCCACCGGAACGGGACTCAATCCGTCGTGGCTCTTTCTGCGCAGGCCCGGGCCTGGGACACGCAGTCGTTCAGGCCGATGCCGTAGTAGGCGTTCGCGGTCAGGTGAAGCCCGGGGAGACCCCGTACGCGCTCGAAGATCGCGTCGACGTTCGCCAGGTGCCCCACGGGGTAGTTGGGAATGCCCCGGGACCAGCGTTGCACGAAGGTCGCCGAGGGTGTCTCCGTCACGCCCATCGTTTCCGCCACGCCACGGCGGGCGAGGGCCAGCAGGGCCTCCTCGCTCCCAGCGCTGAGCTCGGTGTCGCGCTGGCCGCCGATCATGACGCGCAGTGACTTCTTCCCCGGAGGTGCGCGGTCCGGGAAGATCGAGCTGTCCCAGAGCACGCCCAGGATCGGTTTGCGGGCCGAGGTCGTGGTGAGCAGTCCGAAGCCGTTGAGCGGGTGGGCGAGCCGCTCGTAGCCCAGGCCGATGACCGCGATGGGGGAGTACTCGATGCGGTCCAGGCGCTCGGATGCCTCCGCGTCGAGGGGAGCGAGCAGGCGCGACGTGACGTAGGCCGGCGTGGTCAGGATCACCCGGTCCGCCGTCACCTCGAGGCCAGGGCCCGTCAGGCGCCAGAGGGCACCGTCGCGGGCGAGTCCGGTCACCTCGGCCCCGAGCCGCACATCGGCCTGAATCGCCCGGCCCAGGTGCTCGGTGAAGGTGCTCACCCCGCGCACGAAGCTCATGAGCACTCCACCGGGGCCTGCCTCCTTCTTGCGTTTCTTCAGCATCCCCTTGAACAGGCCGCCGTATTCGCGCTCCAGGCGCACCACCAGGGGGAAGGCGGCGTTCACGGAGATGCGGTCGGGGGTCGATGCGTAGATCCCGGCGACCATCGCGTCGAGGAAGACGTCGGTGAACTCGCGCCCCACGCGGCGGTAGCCGAACTGCTGCAACGTCTCTTCGCTGCCCTCGCGCCGCGCCGGCACCAGCACTTCGCCCAGCACGCGGAGCTTGCCCCCGAGGCTGAGCAGGGGCGTGCGCACGAAGCTCATGGCGTCCTCGGGCAGCCGGTGCAGGGCATCGCTGTAGACGTAACGCAGCCGGGCGGCGTCGTTGCTGCGCATGAGCAGAGGTTCGGCCCCGCTCTCCCGCACGAGCTCGAGCGTGTCGGGCTTGTTGCTGAGGAATCCGTTGCTCCCCGCCTCGAACCGGAAACCGTCGACCTCCACGGTCTGCATCGTCCCGCCGAGCTTCGCGTCGCGCTCGAGCAACACCACCTCGGCCTCGGGCCGACGGCGTTTCACATAGAAGGCGGCCGAAAGACCGCTGATACCCCCACCGACGACCGCGATGCGCACTGGCTCTTCTCCTCACGTGATCCCGGGGCGGATCATCGGGGAGTTTCGTGGGGCCCGTCAAACGTGGGGCCCGTCAAACGCAAAGACCGGCCTCGGGGCCGGTCTTGCGCGAAGCGCGGGGGGGCTGGGACGCGGCGTTATGCGGACGGCTTACTGTCGCCCTCGGCGCCAAAGTCGGTGGAACAGGTCAGGGACTTGCACGACGCGCCGAAGGAGCCGGGCATCAGCCGGCAGAGGCGGCAGGGGAGCCGACTGCAGCAGGCCAGCAGGATCCCGCTCACGATGAGCCACCAGAGAATGAAATCGGCCTGAAGGAGGGCGCCGGGTCTGTCGTGAACGAAGAGCCAGAGGACCGCCGTGAGGCCCAAGCCATAAACGAAGTAGACCATCGTTTTCGACCTCTCGAGCCCTGGTTCGTCGCTCGCGGCGGGGTGGCGACGGGGCGCCACGGGGGTGCGGCGAGCGTCCGGTACGTCTCCTTCCAGAGCAAACGCTGTGCCGGTCTCCGAATCACCGCCCCGACGGTGCATCCAACGCTGACCGGGTTCCGTAGCCGCTGATTATATTAGCGGTTACGAATGGACTTGTCTTCAGTTCAGTCCCGGGACGACCGGGAAAACCCATGGTGGGTGACAAAAGTGACATAATGCATCCCGCGAGCCTGCCGTTATTGTCGGTAGGCGCGGCGAGCGCAGTGGGGGGGTAGACGGATGGCGGTGACGAACGAAAGCCTTCTGGAGTGCTTCGAGGGGCCCGCGGCGCTGCTCGACCCGGACTACGGCATCGTCGCCGCCAATGAGGCCTACCGCCGCGACTATGCCCCCGGGGGGATTCGGCCCGGCGCGCGCTGCTATGAGGTGTCGCACGGGTACCACGTCCCCTGCGACATGGCGGGGGAGAGTTGCCCCTTGCAGCGGTCTTTCGAGGCGGGCCAGCGCCAGCGCGTGCTGCACGTCCACTCGACCCCCCGGGGCGACGAGCACGTGGACGTGGAGACGCTGCCGGTGCGCGACGAGTCGGGAAGGGTGGCGTGGGTGGTGGAGCACGTCCGCCGGCCCCAGGTGTCGATGGCGCGGGCGAGCACCCACCCGATGGTAGGACGCTCACCCACGTTCAACCGGATGCTCGAGCGCATCAACCGGGTGGCCCCGAGCCGGACCCCCGTGCTGCTGCAGGGCGAGTCCGGGACCGGCAAGGAGCTGGCGGCCTGGGCGATCCACGCGGCGAGCCTGTGCGCGCACGGCCCATTCGTCCCCGTGGAGTGCTCGGGCCTCTCCGAAACACTCTTCGAGAGCGAGCTCTTCGGCCACGAGCGCGGGGCCTTCACTGGTGCCGTGTCCCGCAAACAGGGGCTCATCGAGGCCGCGCGCGACGGGACGCTCTTCCTGGACGAGGTGGGGGACATCCCGCTCGCCCAGCAGGTCAAGCTGCTCAGGCTGCTCGAGACGGGCACCTACCGCCCGGTCGGCAGTGCCGTATCCCTGCACGCGGACTTCCGCCTCGTCTGCGCCACGAACCGGGACCTGAAGCGGATGATCGCGGAGGGCACGTTCCGCCAGGACCTGTACTATCGCATCAGCGCCTTTCCGGTGGACCTCCCGGCGCTGCGTGACCGGCCCGAGGACCTGCCCCTGCTCATCGAGTCGCTCCTGCACCGGATCGCGGGGGACCGACGGCTGCGCCTGGACGAAGCGGCGATGGATGCGCTGCGCCGCCACGCGTTCCCCGGCAACGTGCGGGAACTCCGCAACGTCCTGGAGCACGCGGCGCTGCTCGCCGACGGGGACACCATCTCCGTGGAGCACCTGCCCCGGGACTGCGCCTGCGCGGCGGTCAGCGGGGCGGGGCAGGTGCCGGACGACTGCGGCATCCTGCCGCTCGAGGTGGCGGAGCGCCGGTACCTGCTGCAGACCCTGCGCAGTTTCCGCGGGGACCGCCGCGAGCTCGCGGCCCGCCTGGGAATCAGCGAGCGCACGCTGTACCGCAAGCTCGAGGCCATCCACTCGGCAGGAGAATTTGGCTGCGCCGAGAGGGCGCGGCCCTCCGTCCCGGGCTGAGCCCGCAGCCCTCTCCATCCTCCCTGCCATGTCGTACCATGGGTCCCTGACCCAGGGTGGAGGAGAAGAACATGCTCGGTGAGTCCCACGACCTGCTGCACGAGTTCCCGCAGTTCGCCCGGGAGATCGCGGAACTACAGGGGAGCGATGACGGCTTCTCCCGGACGATGCGCGAGTACGACGAGCTCGACGCGGACATCCGCCGCCTGGAGGAGCTCGGCCAGCCGGTCGCCGACGTGACGATCGAGGCCCTCAAGACCCACCGGGTGTTCCTCAAGGATCGGCTCTACACGCGCCTGATGGCTTCGCTCGCGGGCGGCTAGCCGCCAGGCTTTCGCCCGCCCCGGGCAGCGAGCCAGCCGAGGGGGTCTGCAGGGTCGACGTCCGCCATGAAGGGCAGGCGCCGGCTGTGGTTGGTGACCTGATACACGGCACCGATCCAGTTGCCCACCACCGCCTCCGCCGTGTCGTGCCACGTGTTGTGCAGGCTCGAGGCAATCCGGTCTTCCGGCAGGTCCGGCGGGTCGTCGCCCCTCTCCATGGCGGCGAGGATGCGGTCCCGGTGCTCCTCCAGGATCGCCCGGGTCTGCAGGCCGAAGTAGTGGTCGGGAAAGGGGGGGTAGTCGGGTCGCTCGGACCGCCCGAAACGGGTCACCTCCCGTTTGTACTCCTTCAGCAGGCTGATCGTGTCGTACTCGGGGTGGCCCTGGAAGTACACCACCCGAAGCCCGTCCGCGCTCACGGCGAGGTGCACGCCCGCCACGGGGCTTTCGGCCAGCACGTGCAGCCCGCTCGCCTCGAACTGCTCCCGGCTGACCTCGTTGAATCGGGAGTGGGGGACGTCGAAGAGGGTATTCACGTCGTTCACCAGGGGGTGAGTCCGGTCGACGACCTCGTGGGTGAAGACGCCCCACCGCTTGAAGCCGAGGGGACGCCGCCTCTGGCCGTGCTGGAACTCCATCATCGCGTGGGTGGCCAGGCACGAGCACAACACGGACGTGACGTTCTCCAGCGCCCACTCCGTGACCCGGCGCAGGGGCTCCCAGAAAGGTTCCTGGGACAGGTCGGGATGGGTGACGTTCGCGCCGGTGATGATGAGCGCGTCGAGCCCATCCTCCTTCAGCTTCTCGAACGGCTCGTAGTGTCGCTGCACGTGCTCGAGTCCCTGGGGGCTGCGCGGCAGCTCGCTCAGGGTGAAGGGGTGCAGGTAGAACTGGGCGATCGGGTTCGCCTCGCCCACCAGCCGGAAGAACTGACGCTCGGTCGCTGCGAGCGCGGCGTCGGGCATCATGTTGAGGAGTCCGATGTGGAGCTCGCGGATGTCCTGGTGCACCGCCCAGTCGGCGGGGATGACGTGCATGCCTTCCGCGCGCAGGCGCTGGAAGGTCGGCAGTGCGGAGTGGGCAACCAGGGGCATGGGAATCCTCCGTCGTGGACCCGGTGGCTCACCGGCCCCGGGAGATCGCCTCTTCCAGCAGGGCGAGGAAATGCGACTCGTCGGCCACGGCGGCGACCTCGTCGCTCGTCACGGCGTATCCGCGCGCCGTCGCGATCGCCTCGTAGCGGGGGATGCGGGAGCGGAAGAGCTTGGGGAACACCCACCGCGCGAACGCATCGGGGTCGACCTCGGCAACGTACTGCAGGCCCTCGTCCCGCAGGTACGCCGCGACCTCTTCGTCGAGAAAGGCCTCACGGTAATAGAGCGGCTTCGGGTCCGTGCGGGCGCGGAGCAGGAGCTGCTCCTCGTCGTGCTCGGTGGCCTGGATGTACAGGATGAGGGTGTGGCGGTCCAGGAGCTCGACGACCGAGTCGTCCTCGAGGTCGCACAGGCTGCCCCCGGCGTCATTCACGAAGTGTCGGTACCCGTAGAGGTCGCGCGCCTTGCGGATGAACTCCGGGACGTCGCTCATCGCCAGGATCTCCGCGTGCCGGTGCAGTGCCTGGCGGCGCTTGAACTCGTGCAGCGACAGGCCGCCCAGTTCCGGGTTGCCCAGCTTGCCGACGAAGCTCGACACGGGCTGCAGGTTGTCGACCGTGATGTTGTTGCGTACGTAGATCGAGTCCGAGCGCAGCAGGTCCCGCAGGAAGGGCACCTGCATCGCCTGCTGCTTGATGTTGTCCAGGATGGCCTCGTCGAGGTACCGGGTGCCGATCCGGTAGTCCCCCGAGTAGTGGAACCAGTTCTGGCGGCGCAGGAGGGTCGCGAGGCGTGTCTTGCCGACTCCCGACATCCCGAGCAACGTGACGCACTTGTTGTCCCAGGCCCTGAATTCCCGCAGCGTGAGTCTCACGGCGTGTCTCGCAAGGTGACCTCGAGCAGCGCCATTCTACGGCGAGCCCCCTCGGGACGCAGCCGCCCCTGCCCGAAACCGGGGACCGGCCGACGCGAGTGGGGTTTCAGGGAGGGATTGGTCGGGGTGAGAGGATTTGAACCTCCGACCACACGGTCCCGAACCGTGTGCTCTACCAGGCTGAGCTACACCCCGAATTCACGTTCACAGGCTCCGGCAGGGGAGACCTGCCGGGGCGCACCCTCCGCGTTCCGCGGGAACGCAAGGTCAGTGCGTGCGTCGGACCGAGAACTCGGCCAGCGCTCGCAGGGCCTCTTTATAGGGAGAATCTGGGATCTCCTCGAGGGCGGCGATCGCGCGATCCGCATGCTCCCGCGCGACGCGCAGAGTGTACGCGAGGGCCCCTGTGGATTCAATCGCTTCCAGGATGGGCCCGATCTGTTCGCGGCCGCCTTCCTCGATGGCCCGGCGCACGAGCGCGGCCTGCCCGGGTGTCCCGGCGCGCATCGCGTGGATGAGGGGCAGGGTCGGCTTGCCCTCGGCCAGGTCGTCGCCGATGTTCTTGCCCGTCTCCTCCGGGGAGGAGCGGTAATCCAGCATGTCGTCCACCAACTGGAAGGCGGTGCCGAGACGCATGCCGTAGGTGGCCATCGCCCGCTCCGCGGAGGGCGCGGCGCCGGCGAGCACGGGCCCGAGCCGGGAGCCGGCCTCGAAGAGCTTCGCCGTCTTGGCCTCCACGACCTCCAGGTAGCGCGCCTCCGTGACCTCCGGGTCGTGGCAGTTCAGGAGCTGACGGACCTCGCCCTCGGCGATGACGTTGGTGGTTTCGGCGAGGATGTCCATCACCGGCAGGCTCCCCACCTCGACCATCATCTGGAAGGCCCGGGTATACAGGAAGTCCCCCACCAGGACGCTCGCCTCGTTGCCCCAGACCGCGTTGGCGGTCTCCTGGCCGCGGCGCAGCTCGGATGCGTCCACCACGTCGTCGTGCAGCAGGGTGGCGGTGTGGATGAATTCGATCACCGCCGCGAGGTTGATGTGGAAGGGCCCCGCGTACCCGAGCGCGCGGGCGCTGAGCAGCACGAGCAGCGGGCGCAGCCGCTTGCCGCCGCTGTCGATGATGTAGTGGCCCAGCCGGTTGACGAGGGTGACCTGGGACCGCAGGCGCTCGAGGATCAGGTCGTTCACGACAGACATGTCGCGTGCGACCAGCGCGCGTACCTCGTCGATCTGCATGGTGGGAACCCGAGCGAAGCAGCGCGGGATGCTAGGAGCGGCGCTCTCCGGCTGTCAAGGCCGGGAAACGGGGCGCTTGAGCCGACTGGGGGAATCGCCTAAACTTTCGGGCTTCGTGAAGGCGCGCCGTTTTGCGGGGGTCCCCGGCAATCGGCCTCGGCAGGGAGAATGGTGGCATGTACGCGGTGATCACGACGGGCGGCAAGCAATACCGGGTCGCGCAAGGGGATAAGTTGCGCGTCGAGCGGCTTGCCGCGGAACCGGGCGAGCAGGTCGACTTCGACCAGGTCCTGATGGTGGGTGAGGAAGGTGCGGTTCGGGTCGGCACGCCGTACGTAGAGGGCGGGCGCGTGACGGCGCAGGTGAAGGCCCATGGCCGGGCCGACAAGGTCCGCATCATGAAGATGCGCCGGCGCAAGCACTACATGAAGCGGCAGGGTCACCGGCAGGACTACACCGAGATCGAGGTCACCGGCATCACTGCCGGTTGATTCCGCGGGAGAAGGTGAGATGGCTCATAAAAAGGCAGGCGGCAGCAGCCGCAACGGTCGCGACTCCCAATCCAAGCGTCTGGGCGTCAAGTGCTTCGGTGGCGAGCTCGTGACGGCGGGCAACATCATCGTCCGTCAGCGGGGCACCCACTTCCACCCCGGCCCGAACGTCGGCTGTGGCCGTGACCACACGCTGTTCGCCACGGCCGACGGGCGCGTGGTGTTCGAGGAGAAGGGCCCGAAGAACCGCAAGCACGTGCGCGTCGAGCCGGTCTGAGCGCCCCCGGTGGGTGCCAGTCTGAGGAGCCCCGTCGCCGCGGGGCTCTTCTGTTTCTGAGGTCGATTCGGTGAAGTTCGTCGACGAGGCGATCATCGAGGTGGAGGCCGGTCGGGGCGGCAACGGCTGCCTCAGCTTCCGTCGCGAGAAATTCATCCCCCGGGGCGGTCCCGACGGCGGGGACGGTGGCGACGGGGGCAGCGTGCTGCTGGTTGCGGAACAGAGCCTCAACACGCTGGTGGACCTGCGCTTCCAGCGCCGCCATCGCGCCGAGTCCGGCCAGTCGGGCGCCGGGGCCGAGCGCACCGGGCGCAGCGGCGAGGACTGCCGGGTTCGGGTTCCCGTGGGGTCGCTCGTCTACGACGACGACACGGGCGAGCGGCTGGGCGACCTGGTCGCTCCGGGCCAGGAGCTCCTCGTGGCCCGCGGCGGGCGGCACGGCGTCGGCAACGTCCGCTTCAAGAGCAGCACCAATCGGGCCCCGCGGCAGACCACGCCGGGCGAGCCGGGCGAGGCCCGGAGGCTGCGGATCGAGCTGCAGCTCCTGGCCGACGTCGGTCTGCTCGGTCTGCCGAACGCCGGCAAGTCCACCCTGATCCGGGCTGTCTCCGCCGCGCGGCCCAAGGTCGCGGACTACCCCTTCACGACCCTCTACCCGCAGCTCGGGGTCGTGCGGGTGGGCGCGGACCGCAGCTTCGTGGTGGCGGACATCCCGGGGCTGGTGGAGGGCGCCTCCGAGGGGGCCGGCCTCGGCACCCGCTTCCTGCGCCACCTCTCGCGCACCCGCCTGCTCTGGCACGTGGTCGACGTGGCCCCGCTCGTCCCCGAGGCGGACCCTGTGAAGGACGCCCGGACGATCGCGGCCGAGCTTCGCCGGTTCAGCCCGGAGCTCGCGGCGCGCCCCCGCTGGCTCGTGCTGAACAAGGTCGACCTGCTCCCCCCGGAGGATCGGGAGCGCCACTGCCGGGACATCCTCCGGCGGCTGCGCTGGAAGGGTCCGCACTTCCGTGTGTCCGGTCTGACCGGTGAGGGCTGCGAGGCGCTCACCCAACGGGCGATGGACTTCCTGCAGTCCCAGCCGGCGGGGCAGGCACCGGCTGCCGAGCAGTCGGAGAGCTCATGAGCAACCGCAAACGGGTCGGCGGCGCGCGCCGTTGGGTCATCAAGATTGGCAGCGCCCTCATCACCAACGACGGCCGGGCGCTCGCGCGAGAGGCGATCAGCGGGTGGGTGGCCCAGATGGCCGCCCTGCGCGAGCGGGGCACCGAGGTCGTGCTCGTCTCTTCGGGAGCGGTCGCGGAGGGCATGCGGCGGCTCGGCTGGGCGAGCCGGCCCAAGGCCGTGCACGAGCTCCAGGCCGCCGCGGCGGTGGGGCAGATGGGGCTGGTTCAGGTCTGGGAGTCCCGGTTCAAGGAGCACGGCCTGCACACGGCCCAGGTGCTCCTGACCCACGACGACGTCGCCCGCCGTGACCGCTACCTGAATGCCCGCAGCGCGTTGCGCACGCTGCTCGGCCTGGGCGTCGTCCCGGTCATCAACGAGAACGACACCGTGGCCACCGACGAGATCCGTCTCGGCGACAACGACACGCTGGGCGCGATGGTCGCGAACCTGGTGGAGGCCCAGTTGCTGGTGATCCTGACCGACCAGGGCGGGCTCTACGAGGCGGACCCGCGGACCCACCCCGGGGTGCCCCTGGTCCGCGAGGGAAGGGCCGGCGACCCGGCGCTCCTGGCGATGGCGGGCGGTGGCGGCTCGCTCGGCCGCGGCGGGATGCAGACCAAGCTGCGTGCGGCGAGCCTGGCCGCGCACTCCGGGACCGCCACCGTCATCGCCCCCGGTCGGCGGGACGGCGTGCTGCTCGACATCGCCGCCGGCGAGGAGGTGGGCACTCTGCTGCTACCGAGTCAGGCGGCGGTCGGCGCCCGCAAGCAGTGGCTCGCCGGGCAGCTGCGCTCGAAGGGGCGCCTGCATCTGGACGAGGGGGCGGCCCGCGTGGTGCGGGAATCCGGACGCAGCCTGCTCGCGGTGGGGGTGCGGGAGGTCGAGGGGCGCTTCGGCCGCGGCGAGCTCGTCTCCTGCATCGGACCGGATGGGCGCGAGGTCGCCCGCGGTCTCGTCAACTACGGCAGCGACGAGGCCCGGCGGATCGCGGGCAAGCCGAGCAGCCAGATCGAGGAGTTGCTGGGCTACGTCTACGAGCCGGAGATCATCCACCGCGACAATCTCGTCGTCACGGAGTGACTGGGCGACGCGAACCGCTCGGAGGGCAAGCCCTCCGCGCGGGTCAGGTGTTCGATCCGGCCTTCTGCCCCAGTCGGGATCAGGAAGCGGGCTGCATCGCCCGGATGCGGGCGTTCAAGCGGCTCTTGTGGCGGGCTGCCTTGTTCTTGTGGATGATGCCCTTGTCGGCCATCCGGTCCACGACCGGCACCGCTGCCTGGTACGCCGCCTTGGCGGCCTCGGCGTCACCGCCGGCGATCGCCGCGACCACCTTCTTCACATACGTGCGCAGCATGGAGCGCTGGGAGGTGTTCTGCTGGCGGCGGTCTTCGGCCTGCCGGGCCCGCTTCAGGGCCTGGGAATTGTTGGCCAAGCGTTCTCTCCTGAATCCGTTAAGCTCAAATCAAGGCGCGAAATCATGCCGCGGCGGAGGCTGCGTGTCAATCTGCGGACGGGGCCCCGGCTCTGCGATAATCACCTCGTTCACCCCCGTCCACGCCACCCCGCGCCCCTGACCGAGGTTCCCCCCTGAGCCCGCGACTCCTCCGCTCGACCGCCCTCGTCGGACTGCTCACGACCGCGTCCAGGGTCCTCGGCTACGTCCGTGACGTCTTCATCGCCACGCTCGGTGGCGCCGGCATCGGCACCGACGCGTTCTTCGTCGCCTTCCGCATCCCCAACCTGCTGCGCCGCCTGTTCGCCGAGGGGGCGTTCTCCCAGGCCTTCGTGCCCGTGATCTCGGAGTACCGGACCCGGCAACCGGAGCTGGCGGTGCGCGAGCTCGTCGCGAGCGTATCCGGCACCCTGGGGCTGGTGGTGCTCCTGGTCTCGGTCGCGGGGGCCATCGCAGCGCCGCTCCTCGTCCTCGCCTTCGCGCCGGGCTTCCTCGACCAGCCGGAGAAGTTCTCCCTGGCCTCGGAGATGCTCCGCATCACCTTCCCGTACCTCTTCTTCGTGTCGCTGACCGCGCTTGCGGGCGGCGTCCTGAATACCTACGACCGCTTCGGGGTGCCGGCCGTGACGCCGGCCTTCCTCAACCTCGCGATGATCGGGGCGGCGCTCTGGCTCGCCCCGCGCATGGACGAGCCCGTGGTCGCCCTCGCCTGGGGGGTGTTCGCGGGCGGGCTCGCCCAGCTCCTGTTCCAGTTGCCGTTCCTCTGGCGCCGCGGCTTCCTGGTCCGCCCGCGCCTCGGGTTCCGGCATGAGGGCGTGCGCCGGGTGATGCGCCTGATGCTGCCGGCGATCTTCGGGGTCTCGGTGGCCCAGGTGAGCCTGCTGCTCGACACGCTCCTCGCCTCCTTCCTCGAGACCGGGAGCGTGTCGTGGCTCTACTACTCGGACCGCCTGCTGGAATTTCCCCTCGGGATCTTCGGCATCGCGCTCGGCACGGTGATCCTGCCGAGCCTCTCCCGGCGTTTCGCGGAAGGCGCGCACGAGTCCTTCTCGGCGACGGTCGACTGGGCGCTGCGCTCCGTGCTGCTTCTCGGCTTGCCGGCCACCATCGGTCTCGCCCTGCTCGCGGGGCCGCTCCTCGCGACGCTCTTCCAGCACGGGGAATTCCGCTCGGCCGACGTCTACATGGCTCAGCTCAGCCTGGTGGCGTTCTCTGCGGGGCTGGTGGGCTTCATGGCGGTGAAGGTCCTGGCGCCCGCCTTCTATTCGCGCCAGGACACCCGCACGCCGGTGCGCGTGGCGGTGGTGGCGCTGGCGGCGAACATGGTCATGAACCTGATGCTCATCTTCCCCCTCGCGCACGCGGGCCTGGCGCTGGCGACCTCTCTCGCGGGGTTCGTCAACTCGGGGCTCCTGTACCGGCTTCTGCGTGCCCAGGGTGTCTACCAGCCGGCGCCCGGCTGGCCGGCATTCCTCGCGCGGGTCCTCGTCGCCAACGCGGTGCTCGCGACGCTGCTGCTCTTCGGCCCTGCCGAGACCTCGGTCTGGACCCACCTGACGGCCCGGTCCCGGCTGATCGAGCTCGGGCTGTGGGTCCTCGCGGGGGTCGCCGCCTATCTCGGTGCCCTCGCGCTGCTCGGCTTCCGCAAGCGCGACCTGCTGCCGAGTGCTCGTGTCTGACGTGCGGGGGGCCCTATAATCGCACCCTTGCGCGGCCGCCGGCCGCGGCCCCTGGCTCCGATGCGGACCCTCCGGTGGAACTGATACGAGGACTGCAGAACCTGCGCCCACGGCACCGTGGCTGCGTCGTGACCATCGGGAATTTCGACGGCGTGCACCGGGGTCACCGCGCGGTCATGGACCAGTTGGCGGCCCGCAGGGCCCAGTTCGGGCTGCCTTCGGTGGTCATGATCTTCGAGCCCCAGCCCCTCGAGTTCTTCCGGCCTGACCGATCGCCCCCGCGGCTCACCCGCCTGCGCGAGAAGCTGAGCGCCCTCAACCTCGACATCGTGGACCGTGTGCTCTGCGTGCGTTTCGACGAGGAGTTCGCCGCCATCACGGCCGAGGAGTTCGTCGACCGCATTCTCGTGGACGGGCTCGCCGCGCGCTTCGTGCTGGTGGGCGACGACTTCCGCTTCGGGCAGGGGCGCTCGGGGGACTACGAGTCGCTGCAGGCCGCCGGGCGCCGGCACGGCTTCGACGTGGGTCAGCAGGCGACCTTCGTGATCGACGGGAAGCGGGTCAGCAGCACCGCGGTGCGCGAGGCCCTGGGCGGCGGCGACCTGGAGCGGGCGGCGACCCTGCTGGGGTACCCCTTCGCGATCCACGGCCGTGTGGCACACGGTGACCAACGGGGCCGCACGCTCGGTTACCCCACGGCGAACATTCACCTGCTGCGGCGCGTGGTTCCCCTGCTGGGGGTCTTCGCCTGTCAGGTGCGGGGCGTGACGAAGCAGCCCGCGCCGGCCGTCGCCAACCTCGGCTACCGGCCCACCATCGCGGGCGGACTGGCCGTGCCCATCCTGGAAGTTCACCTGCTCGATTTCTCCGGGAACCTGTACGGGCGCCACGTCCGGGTCGAGTTCCTGTACCGGATCCGCGAGGAGCGCAAGTTCGACTCGTACGAAGAGTTGCGGGCCCAGATCGAGCGCGACGAGGCGCAGGCACGCGCCTTTTTCGACAGCCCCGGCCGAGAGGGCCCTGGCGCAGCGGGAGAGACGACGGCGTGGCCGACTACAAGAACACCCTGAACCTGCCCCAGACGGCCTTTCCCATGCGGGCCAACCTGGCCCAGCGGGAGCCCGAGGCGGTCCGGCGCTGGACCGAGCGCGGACTCTACCAACGCCTGCGTGAGGCCCGTGCCGGTCGGCCCCGCTACGTCCTGCACGACGGCCCTCCGTACGCGAACGGCGACATCCACATCGGTCACGCCGTCAACAAGGTGCTGAAGGACATCATCGTCAAGGCCCGCTCGCTCGACGGCCTGGATGCGCCCTACGTTCCCGGCTGGGATTGCCACGGGCTGCCCATCGAACTGCAGGTGGAGAAGAAGGTCGGCAAGCCCGGGGAGCGGGTCGACGCTGCGGCCTTCCGCCGGGCCGCGCGGGCCTATGCCCGGGAGCAGGTGGAGCGTCAGCGCGCGGACTTCGTGCGCCTCGGTGTCCTCGGCGACTGGGAGAATCCCTACCTCACCATGGATTTCGCGGTCGAGGCGGACATCATCCGCGCCCTCGGCCGGATCGTCGCGAATGGCCACCTGGACCGCGGCTACAAGCCGGTGCACTGGTGTACCGAGTGCGGCTCGGCGCTCGCCGAGGCCGAGGTCGAATACGAGGACCGCACCTCGCCCGCCATCGACGTGCGCTTCCGCGTCATCGACGAAGGCTCCTTCCTGGACCGCCTGGAGCTGAACGCGGACGCCGGGCGGGGGCCGATCTCGGTGCCCATCTGGACCACCACCCCCTGGACGCTTCCGGCCAACCAGGCAGTCGCGCTCAACCCGGACCTGGAGTACGTGCTGGTGCAGGTCACCACGCCGGCGGGGCCGGAGCGGCTGGTGCTCGCCGAGGGACTCCTGGAGGCGTCGCTCGCCCGCTACGGCGCGGAGGACTACGCGACCCTCGCCTTCGCGAAGGGCGCGGCCCTCGAGGGCGCCGCGCTTCGCCACCCCTTCTACGAGCGGCCCGTGCCCGTCATCCTCGGTGAGCACGTCACCCTCGATGCCGGCACCGGCGCGGTGCACACCGCCCCCGGACATGGTCAGGAGGACTTCGTGGTGGGCGCCCGCTACGGGCTCGCGGTGGACAACCCCGTGGACGGCGAGGGCCGCTTCGTCCCCGGGACCCCAATCTTCGCCGGCGAGCACGTGCTCGCCGCGAACGACCACGTGGTCGCGGTGCTGCGTGAGCGCGGCGCGCTCCTGCACGTGGAGCCGTTCCGGCACAGCTACCCGCACTGCTGGCGGCACAAGACGCCCATCATCTTCCGCGCCACCCCCCAGTGGTTCATCAGCATGGACCAGGCAGGGCTGCGCCGGCAGGCGCTGGAGGCGATCCGCGCCGTGGCGTGGGAGCCCGCGTGGGGCGAGGCCCGGATCACGGGGATGATCGAGAACCGCCCCGACTGGTGCATCTCGCGCCAGCGGACCTGGGGTGTGCCGATCCCGCTGCTGGTGCGGCGCGACACCGGGGCGCTGCACCCCGAGACCCCGAGGCTCATCGAGGAGGTGGCCCGCCGCGTCGCGGGGCAGGGGATCGAGGCCTGGTTCGAGCTCGACCCGACGGAACTGCTGGGCGCGGAGGCGGGCGATTACGAGAAGGTGCGCGACACCCTGGACGTCTGGTTCGACTCGGGGGTCACCCACTTCACGGTGCTCGAGCGCCGGGCGGGGCTCGCCTTCCCGGCGGACCTGTACCTGGAAGGCTCGGACCAGCACCGGGGTTGGTTCCAGTCCTCGCTGCTCAGCTCCGTCGCGATGCGGGGCGTCGCGCCCTACCGGGCGGTGCTGACCCACGGCTTCACCGTGGACGCCGAGGGCATGAAGATGTCCAAGTCCCGCGGCAACGTCGTCGCGCCCCAGGAGGTGGTCAACACGCTCGGCGCCGACGTGCTCCGGCTGTGGGTGGCCGCGACCGACTACCGTGCCGAGATGAGCGTGTCCGACGAGATCCTGAAGCGGATGTCGGACTCCTATCGGCGGCTGCGCAACACCGCGCGCTTCCTGCTGGCCAACCTGAACGGCTTCGACCCCGCGCGAGACACGGTACCTCCCGCCCGGATGCTGCCGCTCGACCGCTGGGCCGTGGACCGCGCCTGGCGCCTGCAGGAGCGGGTGCGCAAGGCCTACGAGGAGAACCAGTTCCACCTCATCTACCAGATGCTGCACAACTTCAGCACCGTGGACCTGGGGGCGTTCTACCTGGACGTCATCAAGGACCGGCAGTACACGACGCGCGCGGACAGCCTGGCGCGCCGCTCGGCCCAGACCGCGATGTTCCACATCGCCGAGGCCCTCGTGCGCTGGCTCGCGCCCGTCCTGAGCTTCACCGCCGAGGAGGTCTGGCAGCACCTGCCCGGTGCGCGCGAGGAGTCCGTCTTCCTGGCCACTTGGTACGAGGGACTCTACCCGCTCGAGGACGCCGAGATGGGGCCCGCCTTCTGGGACACGGTGATCGCGGTGCGCGAGACGGCGCTGCGCGCCCTCGAGCCCCTGCGCGCGGGCGGTGGGATCGGGTCCTCGCTCGATGCGGACGTGAGCCTCTACGCCGAGCCCGGACTGCGGCGGGAGCTTGCGAAGCTCGGCGACGAGCTGCGTTTCGTGCTGATCACCTCGAGCGCCCGCGTGTTTCCCCTGGAGGAGAAGCCCGAGGACGCGGCCATCCACGTCCTGCCGGGGACCGGGGAGATCGGTGTCTCGGCCAGCCGGTCGCCCCACGGGAAGTGCGTGCGCTGCTGGCACCACCGGGAGGACGTGGGCAGTCACCCGGAGCACCCGGAGCTCTGCGGGCGCTGCGTGGAGAACGTCGCCGGCGACGGCGAGAAGCGCCGGTTCGCCTGAGTGCGCTGGCTCTGGCTCTCCGCGGCCGTCGTCGCGCTCGACCAGCTGAGCAAGTGGCTCGCGAGCGCGCTGCTCGTGTTCCACGAGCCGCTGCCCCTCGTGCCGTTCGTGAACCTGACGCTCACCCACAATACGGGCGCGGCGTTCAGCTTCCTCAGCGAGGCCGGGGGCTGGCAGCGGTGGTTCTTTGCCGCGGTGGCCGCCGGGGTCAGCGTGGCCGTCGTGCTCTGGATGCGCCGCGTGCCTCGCGGTGAGTGGTGGGTTTCCGCGGCCCTCGCGCTGGTGCTCGGCGGGGCCATCGGCAACCTCGGCGACCGGCTGGTCCTCGGCCACGTGGTGGACTTCATCGACGTGTTCTACGGGCGCTGGCACTGGCCGGCGTTCAATCTGGCGGACTCGGCGATCACCGTGGGCGTCGCGGTGCTGCTGGTGGACGCCCTGCGCGGGCAGGGGCAGGGGCGGCGCACGTGACTCCGGTCGACTACGGCGCCCGGGTGGTCCTGCGGTACCGGCTGTCGCTTGCCGACGGGACACTGGTGGACGCGAGCGAGGAGGGTGACCCGCTCGTCCTCACGGTTGGCGACGGGACCCTCGAAGAGGGTCTCGAGGCGCTCCTGCTGGGCCTCGGGGCCGGCGCCCGCGCCACCTTCCACCTGGCCCCCGGGCAGGCGTTCGGTCTGCCGGACCCCGAGGCCGTGCACCTCCTGCCACGGGCGGACTTCCCGGAGGGAATGGCGCTCGAGGCCGGGACGGTGGTGGCCTTCACGGCCCCCTCGGGCCTCGAGGTGGCGGGCACGGTCCTGGAGGCCGGGGAGGGCGGGGTCCGGGTCGACTTCAGCCACCCGCTCGCGGGACGCTCCCTCGTCTTCGAGGTGGAGGTTCTGGAGGTCCACGCGAAGGACCGCGGCAGCCCGGGCGGATGAAGACGTTCGCCAACGCCGGTTCTGCGCCCGCAGCCACGAACGACTCGCGACAGAACGCCATGCAAGTGACTCTCGCCAACCCCCGCGGCTTCTGCGCTGGTGTCGACCGGGCCATCGCCATCGTGGAGCGCGCGCTCGACCGCTTCGGGCCCCCGGTGTACGTCCGCCACGAGGTGGTCCACAACCGCTACGTGGTGGACAGCCTGCGGGCCCGGGGGGCGGTGTTCGTGGACGACCTCGCCGAGGTCCCCGAGGGGGCCACCCTCATCTTCAGCGCCCACGGGGTGCCGCTCGGGGTGCAGGAGGAGGCCGCGCGGCGCAACCTGCGGGTCTTCGACGCCACCTGCCCCCTGGTGACCAAGGTCC
The DNA here is from genome assembly GCA_937867305.1 of uncultured Ectothiorhodospiraceae bacterium. Taxonomy (GTDB): domain Bacteria; phylum Pseudomonadota; class Gammaproteobacteria; order JAABTG01; family JAABTG01; genus JAGNLM01. The sequence goes on from CALMKJ010000025.1 coordinate 176,881, forward strand.
ACAACGAGGTCGTCCGGTATCTGCGGGAAGGCTTCGAGGTCGTGCTGATCGGCCACGCCGGCCACCCGGAGGTGGAGGGCACGCTCGGGCAGGCCGCGGGCGCGGGGGAGGGGGCGGGCGCGATGCACCTGGTGGAGACCCCCGCCGACGTGGCGCGAGTCCACGTTCGCGACCCCCAGCAGGTCGCCTACGTGACCCAGACCACCCTCTCGGTGGACGACACCGCAGAGGTCATCCGGGCGCTGCGCGAGCGCTTCCCCGCCATCGTGGGACCGCGCAAGGACGACATCTGTTACGCGACCCAGAATCGCCAGAACGCCGTGCGCGACTTGGCCCGGCAGGCCGACGTGGTGCTGGTGGTCGGCTCGCGCAACAGCTCGAACTCCAATCGGCTGCGGGAGATCGCCGAGAAGGCGGGCAAGGCTGCCTACCTGGTGGACGGTCCCGAGGACGTGCGTCCGGAGTGGGTGGCGGGGTGCGCGGTGGTTGGCATCACCGCCGGGGCCTCCGCCCCGGAGAGCCTGGTGCAGGGGGTGGTCGCCCGCCTGCGCGCCTGGGGCACGGGGCAGGTCGTCGAGGTGGATGCAGAGCCGGAGGACGTCTCCTTCGGGCTGCCGCGGGAGCTGCTGTAGGCGGAACCTTCCTCCGCGTCTCTGTGTCTCTGCGGTTCACAACCCCCTGCCGGCGCAGCGATGCCCGTGGCCTGCAGGCTAGCGCTCCCAGGTGTCTTCGCCCTCCTCGTATTTGACTTCGCCGTCGTGGTTCCGAGCCCAGCCTCGCCGGCCGGCGGAGTCGAGCTCCAGGATTCCGGTGCCGGCCACGACGGTCTCTGCACGCGGCGTAGCGCGCAGCCTGTAGTAAGTGCCGTTCGCCTCCTCGATTCTCAGGCGGTAGTAGAGTTTCGTCTCGGGCTCGTCGACGGGTGACCACATCGGATACAAGGTGCCCCCATCGGGCGGAAAGCCCTCGTAGGTGTTGTGGTCCGAGAACCACTGCTCCATCACCGCCGCCAGGCCGGTGAGCGCCCCCTGGGCGTCGGCGCGCGCCGCGCGGCGCACGTACTCCGTGTAGGACGGGTAGGCGATGGCCGCGAGGATCCCGACGATGGCCACCACGATCATCAGCTCGATCAGGGTGAAGCCCGCAGGGAGGCGCCCTTTCATCCGCCTTCCAGGCTCGTGCGGCTTCCCGACGAGGGCGCGGTGCTGCCGGGTGGTGTTCGACACGCGGATCACTCCTGGAACCAGTAGGTCGGGACGGGTCCGATGGAGAGCTCGGGGTTGACTGCCTCCACGCCGCCGCCTACGCCGATGAGCAGGGTTACCCCCTCTTTCTGGAAGATGGGCACCGCACCCGAAGGAATGCCAGCGGCCAACCCGTACACACGGTCCTTGACGGTGACCTCGCTCAGGGTGTCCCAGTTGAACTTCGGCTCCGCGTTGAGGACGTCGAGGCCGTAGAGGCGTCCCCCGCCCTCCATCAACTGACACACGTCCCCCAGTTGTGTGGGCTGCGGGGTGAAGGTCGTGAGGAAGAGTTTGCCGGCCAGCACGACCGGCGACGAAAGCCCCTTCTCGCCGGGCTCGGTCAAGCGCAGATACCACCCCGCCGCGCTGCGCAAGCGGGAAAGATTCGTCGTGCCTCCGGCCTCGACATCGGCCACCTGGGTCGCGTCGAAGAGGTCGCCGGCAACGGTTGGTGGACCATCCAGGGGACCCTGCAAAGGAGCGCCCGAAACCAAGGAGCCTGGCGAAGAGTCTCCCACGAGCTTCCTGGGGTACCCATCGGCCATCCCGTCCCCGTTGCCGTCGTCCATGCGGTTGGAGACGAAATCGCGGAAGGTAAAGAGCCGATCGGTCACCACCTCGCTCAAGGGGTGCTCCCTGTCCCCGCTCGCAATCGCGACCAGGTCGTAGCGCGAAACCCCCGAATACTTGCTGTCCAGCACCTGCACGACATCCGGCGGATAGAAGAACTTGCGCTTGTCCTTCGGACTCTCGCTGCTGGAAACCGTTGCGAGCTTCCCAACGACCGCCTGGATGCCTCCGTCGGTGCCTGGCGTAGGCGACAGGTCCACGCGCCACACCTGGCCCCCGGTGTCCCCAACGTAGATCCGGTCGGTGGCGCCGTCGCCGTCGGAGTCCATGAGCGTCAGGTCGGACGGGATCGGGTACTGCATGTCCGGGACCTCGACGCCCGGCGGGGAGTGAGCGGTGCCGCTGATCCAGTACTTGCGCTCGCCGGTCTCCGGGTCTGCGATGTAGATCGCATTGCCCAGGGGACTCGGGCCGAAGGCGGTGTCCTGGGACTCGTGGTACCCCCCACCGAAAAGCAGGTACTCCTTGACCTTGCTCCCGCCCTCCCCGCTGCTGCCCACTCGCAACTTCGTGACCAACGGCTGCGACCAGGTCTGGCCCAGGCTCGGGTAGTGGGCGCTTCCGCCGTCGATGCGCCAGAGGAACGTGGGATAGGTGGGGCCGATGACGCCCGGTTGGGTTATGGGGCTGCCTGGCGTCACGTCGAGGGCGTAGTAATGACTCCCCCCGCGCCGCATGCCGAAGAGGACACGAACGAAGTCGCCGCTCGAGTCTCCGATGGTCCCGTCACCGTCTCCGTCCCGTCTCCACGCCGTGGGGGTGCCGTCGATGCCGTACTCGTGTGGACCATTCGGGTTCGCGCGAAGCCGGGCCTGCATCGAGAGGGTCTCCGGCGGGTAGAAGATCCATTCCTCCTCGCCGTTCTCCGCGTCGATCATCCGCAACCCCCCATCGTTCGTGCCAACGAAGAGTTTGACCACGGGCGCCTTGTCCGTGCCGCCGTAGGTCACGGCGAGCGGGCTCGAGTGCAGGGGGTCGGCGAAGCTGTAGCGGTCCTCCACCCTGTCTTCGTCGCCATCCTCGTCGTCCACGTCGACGCCGCGCACCCAATCGATCATCGCCTTGCGGTCGGCCGTGTCCGCATCCGCGTCGAGCCCCAGCATCTCGCGCGTGATCGAGGAGTTGGAGACGGTCACCCCGTGAGTGAGACCGGAGAGACTGTAGGAAGGTGGCGAGGTGACCACGTAAGTCAGGACACGACGGTCACCGCTGGGCGGGCCGGCGCGGCCGGCCCCGCCTTCCTGGATCTCATTCCCGTCCCCGGAGCTCCAGAAACTGCTGATGCCAACCTTGATGCGGCCATCAGGCCCGATGGCCTCCACGCCTTCACGGTCGAGGATCTCGCCGAGACTGCACTCCCTGGTGAAGAACCCACCGGGGCATTCGGACGGATCCGTGCGCAACTGGTATTTCTTGAGATTGCCGACCCAGCGGATGCGGTCCGAAGGCTCGAACAGAGACAGGTACACGTCGTTGCGGTGGTAGAGCTTGTTGAAGGTGTTTACCGAGACACTCGGCGCAGCGTAGGACGTGCTGCGATTCAGAATGTCGAGAAAGAACGACTTGAAAGTCTCGGTCAGGTCGGCCGCCGTGGTGGCCGTGCGGAACTGTCCGCCAGACTCCTTTGCCAGGTCCTTGAGGAATTGGATGGCGTGCACCTGTGCCGGATCGGTGGCGTCCAGGTTGAAGCCGATGGTGTAGGTCGAGACGGTCTGGTGGCCAGCCAGGGACGACAGTTGATCCTTCTCGTGGAGGAAACGCCCGAGGTCGATGCCGCACTCCTCGGACGACTCCGGAGGCGCGCCTCTGGTGACGGCCGTCCCATCGGAGAGCTTGGTCTCACAGGAAGACGCGCCGATCATGCTGCGCACGAGGTCTGCCGAATGGTTACTGTTCGCCTCACCATCGGTCAGGAGGATCACGTAGTTCGAGCCGCACAGCTCCTCGATGGGGGAGACGTAACGGGCATTGCCCTCGATTCTCTCGGTACGGCAGGCCTCAGCGCCGAGATTGGCGTCTGTGCACCCCTTCTCGCGGACCACCGTGCCACCCTTGTAAGAAGACGGGTGACTCACCCGAGTGTTGAGGGTGGCCGCCTCGCCGTCCGTGCCATCTCCCCTGAGGGCACCGTGGACGACTCCCTCTGCCCGGTAATAGCGTGCTGCCTCGTAGAGCGTGTCGACGATCGGAGTCCAGCCACCGTGCTGGAGTTCCGTGACCGTTTGCTTCAACAGTTGTCGGACGCTGGCCGAAGATCCGCCGGAGGATCCCTGCCTGGCCTTGTAAGTGATCCTCAGTATGGGCGCCTGGGCCGGACTGTCGTCGAAGCTGTAGGCCTTTCGCTGTCCCGCACCGCCCCTGAGGATGAAGGAAAGCGCATTCCTGGATTTCCAGCCGCTACGATTGACGACGTCCTGTACGATGGACTTCAGGTTCGGTGTCTCATGAACCTCGTTCATTCTCCACGCTTGGAGAGGAGCGTCTTGCGAGGAGGCATCCCAGGTCACCGAAGCCGTGGTTTTCGCCCGCTGGGCCAGGTCACGCTCCTCGGCTGTGAAGGGTGCCGCATTGTCGGACGCTTCGCCGTAGATGACGATCGAGGTTCCAGACTCCCTGGAGTTGCGGCTCGTGAAAACGAGACGAGCGTCGAGAACCTCGGAACCCTGCTCGATCGGGATGTCCTGGAATCGAATCCCGACCGTCTGGGCGGTCTTCTCCGCGTTCGGCATGTCCAGGATCTTGTCGACCAGCTGCATCGTTCCACTTTCGTCGGCCTGCTCGGCATCATCGTTGCCGGCCCTGACCTGGCGCTGAAGGGTCTGGAGGGAGCAGCCCGTTCCCTTGCTCGCAGCCTTGTCAAAGGTGTAATTCACTTTGAGCACGGGAGCGAAGTCCGGCTTGCCGTCATGGCTGTAGACTGACCTCCAGCCAGTTCCGTCGGCCTTCTCCATGAGGAGAACCAGGTCATTCCCTCCGCACCAATCGTCTCGGCCGACGACATCCTGGAGGATGGCGGAGAGATCGGGGGATCTCTGCGCCTGTCCCTGGCTGCTCCTCGCTACCCATTCGGCAGTCATCGGCCAGGCCACCGACGTGGACGTCTTGCGCGTGAATTTCTCTTTCAGGGACTGTTTGCTGGTGTCGAAGGGCTCGGCGTCCCCGACGCTTTCGCCGTAGATGCGCAAGGTCACGGGGTCCGAAAGGGTCCGGGAAGGGGAGACTTCCAGGACCGCGCTGTCGATGGTGGCGCCCTGGGGGATCCCCAGATTTCGGAAACGCAGGCCCACCCGCTGTTCACCCGGCTTGCCGCTGCCGTAGACCACGGCGAGCTTCGGGGCGTCACCGCCGCTGTCATACGTCTTCGCCTGCCGCAGCCCGGTTCCCGTCACCAGGATGCCAAGACCGTTTCCCTCCGCCCAACCCGGGCGGTCGACAATCTCCTGCACGACGGGCGAGAGGTCGGCGGTGACGTATCGTTGCCCACTGGTCCAGGGCGCAACGCCAGACATCACGACCTTCGCAGTCGTCTGTGTCAGGGCTGCAGTGGAGGGCTTGAGCTTATCCGAAAATACGCCAGCATCGTCCGCCGCCCAGCCCCTGAACTCGAGAGTCGTGTCCGCTGCGTCGTTCTGGGCAGCCGTGAGCTCCAACTCGGCTGCCGTCACGTACGCGCCCTTCGGGATGGCGACTCCTCGAAACACGATCCCGTCGCGCCGTGTCCCGTCACCGTCCCTGACCATCTCGAGCTCGGGGCTCGTGAGGTCGAGGCGGCCGGCGCCTACGATGCCGCCGATATAGATCTCCTCCGCGTCGTCCGCGCTCGCCCCGACGCTCCTGGTGAACGCGGTCTCACGGCCGAAGGCGGGGGTGTCCACCAACTCCAGCCGGCTGCTGAAAAAGTCCATCTCTCCCGTAGACTTCAGCTCCTCCACGTCGTCGGCCCCATCCGAGATCCGGGCGAGAACGTCTGCCTGGCCGGACTTGAAGGCGTCCGACGCGTCGGCGTCGATGGGAGCGACGGGCAGCAGGACCGGGCCCCCGGGGTTGCTGAAGCGCATCAAGCCGATGTTGACGTTGTTCAGACCGTCGAGAAGAGAGTGCAGGGCCTCCTTCATGTTCTCCAGGCGCGTCTTGCCTGTGCCCGGCACCTGCTCGCTCATGCTCCCCGAGGTGTCGAGTATGATCAGTACGTTGGGCCGGATCCCCTGGGACTGGGCGAGCTCCTCGGAGCCGACATAGACCTCGGTGTCGTCCGCCAGAGACGCCGCGGGTACGCCGGAGCAGACGCCTGCGGCGAAGGCCAGAAAGAAGGGGACCAACGTGCGGCGTTTCATGCCTGTGTCTCCTGGAGACCCCGGGGGGCGCGCCCTAGTTCTGGAAGTTGGGGATGATCTGATAAGCGCCGGCGTGATGAACGGAGCGAACGGGAGTGGCCTCGTCCCCGCTCCAGGTCTTCCCCGTGCTCTCGACGTCGAAGTGTTGTGAGCGGAAGAGCTTGGCGCTGAACAGGGATCCCACGGGAGGGAGGTATTCTCCGTTCCGGCGTATCGCATAGGTGACTTCTCCCACCTTCCGCTGCGAATCGGAGAGCTTGATCGTTTCTTCGGGGAGCGGGGAGACCTCGGAAAGCGTCTTCGTTCCGAATGCGCGGGCAAGCCCGGTCTCCGCGATCTGAAATGCCCGGGTGCTCTCCTGCGTGTTCGCCGCCATCTTCTCCTCCAGGGAGGTGGTGCTCATCGTGCTCAGGCCGAGCAGTGTGAGCACCGCGAGAAGGATGAGAGAGACGATCAAAACGGCGCCGCGCTGGGCGGAGGGACGGCGCGGGCGCGGGCAGGCCGCTCTGGTTCTGGGGTTGGCGATCATGTACGGTTCCGCAGATAGACCGTGGTGGTGAACACGCGGCGCCGGACGCGCAGGTCGGGTGGATCCACGCAGCCGGAACCCTTGGCGCATTTATCGAGACTCGCGAAGGACCCGCCTGAAAAGACGTCGTACACCCGAGTGTCCGGCTGCGCTCCCTGCTCGTCCACGGTTCGCAGGAGCAGCCCCAGCCGGACGCTCACGACGCTCCGCCACTCCTCGGGGGTGTCGAGCTTCTGGGCCCCGGCACCGACGTATTCCTCCGGGGCGTCCCCGCTGGCGATGCCATAGAGGATCTGCATGTCCTCGACGCCCGAAGCGAGCTCGTCGTCCACGACGAAGACCTCGCCGGGGTCGTGCGCGCCGTTCCCGTTTCTGTCCTCCCATCGCAACGTCTGGCGGTAGAGCGAACGGTGGCCGGGACCCCCGCTGCCGACTCCCACGTAATAGCGGGCGGCGTGCAGGGGGAACAGCCGGGGATAGAAGTCGTTCGTCGCCGTCGTTTGGAAATAACGAGAGGCGGAAGCGTACTTCGGCGACGCCGTGGTTACCGCAGTTCCGGAGGCCTGCGAAACCTTGAACAGGACGCCAGCAGTGCAATCCACGACACCGGCGTATCCTTCAGCGACGACAAGGGGTGTGCCTTCGACCGAGAGGCTCGCGACCGTTCCCTCGGCGCTCTGTCCGAGACCCCCGAGGTAGCGGACTGTCACTGCGTCGGTGCCTGCGATGATGCGGGAAGTGTCTTCCGGGGACCCCTTCGTCACCGAAGGGCTCGCCCAGGCGGACCAGAGCGAGGTGCCCGGCTGGACGTTGTCCAGCCCCTCCAACCCGACTCCGGGCTCTGCGCCCGGCAGCGATTCGGGGACGCCGAGGTCCCAGAGGACCCCTCGCGGGTCGCCGGCGGTCATGGCGATGTTCGAGACCGACCCGACGTTGTCGACGCAGCCGACCCCCCCCGCCATTCGCAGGTCCCGCAGCATGGTCTCGAGCGCGAAGCGGGCGTTCTCCTGGAGCCTGGAGAGGCCGCTGGTGACTTCGTGCGTGCTCTTGTTGGACAGAAAGACGGAGATGGCCCCGGCGGTCAGCAGGAGACCGACCACGAGTGCCACCATCAGCTCCACCAGGCTCAGGCCGCGCGCGAAGCGGGTGCGGGACGTCGGGCCCATCGTCAGGGTCTCCAGACCTGGTCGAAGGTCCAGGTCTGCTGCTTTTCGAGGGGGTCCTTCGAGCCACGGTCCTGCCAGCGGATGGTGACCTCGAACCGATCGTCGTTGTAGTCGTGGGGCGTCCCCTTTCCGTTCGGTTGCGTAAGGTCCGCGTTGCCGGACGGCAGGGCAGCGTCCAGGGCCTTGGTCCAACAACACATGTCGTTGGCCACGTCCGTGGATACGCCTGGGTTGCAGGCGCAGACCTTCGGGTCGGGTTCCTGGTCAACGTACTGGGGCGCTCTCGCCCGATTGGCCCGCATGAGGTCCATGATCTCGTACGCGAGGTAGGTCGCCTGGCTCCGGGCGTAGGCGTCGTGGTTGAACTTGACCCCGCGCGTCTGCAGCGCCGCGAGGCCCAGCAGGCCGATGGCGAGGACGAGGAGGGCGACGAGTACCTCCAGCAGGCTGAAGCCTCGGAGGCCGGGCCGTGGGTAGGGAGTGCCCGATGCCCTGCCGTCACCGCAACGGTGGCCGGAGCCTGGGGCGGTGCGAGTCATGGCGTGCAGTCCTCGAGGGGCGGTCTGGTCACCTGGGCCCGGCCGACACCGGCGACCTCGACCTGGCGGCCCCTGGCCGGTCCCCGCTCGTCACAGAGGGCCAGGGCGAATGACGCACCCCCCGTGGTGCTGCCGTCTGACGAAAAGGAGAGTGTGCCGCCGCTCGCGCGAACGCTCACCGCCGCCGGGACCGAGCCGTTTCGGCGGAGGATGTCCCCCTCGCTGTCCGGTTCCCTGTTCCCGTTCTCGTCCGTGAATACCACCCAGCCCCCGCCCCAGTCGGTGCCGCCGTCACAGGTGGGCACGGCCGCGCCGGGTGCAGCGGAACTGCAGACGGCGACCGGAAAGCGCCGCTTGACCGCCTCGCTCCTGGCCAGACTCAGATGCGCCACCAGGTTATTGGCCTCGGTCACGAGCCGGTTGTTGCGCACCAGGTCCTGGAGGGCCGGGACGCCGATGACGAGCAGGATGGCCGCCACCGTGACGACGATGACGAGCTCGACCAGCGTGAATCCCTGGGCCCGGCCCATGACCGGCCTCATGGGACGGCAGGACGCGGCGGCGCCGTGCGGCACGCATAGGCGGCGGCGTTGTCCACGGTCCAGTCGGGCCGGCAGCTGCGGCCCAGGTGGTCGGCCACGATGCAGAGGCTGCGGGGCGACTCCGCGACCACGATGCTCGCCCTGCTGCCGTCGCTGCAGGCGACGGTGTAGTAGTGCTTGCCGTCCCTGCCCAGGTCGGTCACGCGGGTCACGGTCGCCCCGCTGGCCGACAACGCCGGAAGGAGGGTGAGGAAGAGGGCGAGCGGTTGCAGTGTCCTCAGCTTCATCGGGTACCCCAGGCGTCTGCCCTGAGCGTTCGGTCGGTCTCCGCCGTCGTTTCGGCGGATCCATCGGGCACGGCGGCGAGGGCAGGCGCGCAGCCAAGCCGTGTCCGGGGAGGGAATTAGCAAGAGGAGGGTATTCTGTCAGTCGGCATCCGACGAACGGTCAGCCGGGGCCGACGGGGGGCATCAAGCCCGGCAGCAGAAAAGTCGGTGGCAGGGCCACTGAGCCAGCTCTCGGCAAAGGGGCTTAACCGCACCGCGACCGGCCGCTATACTCTGTCGCCAGCGTGCCGGTGTAGCTCAGTCGGTAGAGCAACTGATTCGTAATTAGTAGGTCGGGGGTTCGACTCCCTCCACCGGCACCAATAAAAACAAATGGTTAGAAGAAGCGAAGGGCGGCGGGGAAAGGACAAAGACCTGGACCTGGTTGGTCGCTGCTTCGCCGCCAGACGGGGCCGCCGGGACCCGCCCGGGCGTCCCCTCGATGACCGGCCCTCTCCGAGCCCCCGCTCGCGCCAATCGCTCCGAGGGGGCGCCATCGCGCTGCTCGTTTTCTGGTCCGCCGGCCTGGCGACGGCGGACGAGCTTGAGCATCAGGACTCCTGGCTCAGTCTGGTCCCTGGGCGCTTCGTATTGGTCGGCCGGGAACCGGACAACGGGGCGGCTTATGCGGGGTCCGCAGTGATCACGCAGACCGGCAATGCCTTTTCTCTCGAGAGAACGATTGGAGCGAGAAGAGTGATTGCCCGCGGCAGCATCGAGGTATCAAGCCCTCCCGGCGAGGGGAACGTGTTGCGCTTTCGCTGGAAGGACCAGGACGAACACCTGATGACTTGCCTCGTTCAGGGCGATCTCGACAACTACGCGCGGTTGACCTGTCACTGGGTGCTCGAGGGAAAGAAGCACGGTGCACCGGGGTTGGAGGCGTATTTTTCCACCGAGGCCTGGTCTGACGATTGACAAGGCACGCCCCTGCACCTGACACCTGCGTAAGCGATGCGTGAACCCTTCGCTTGCAGTCCGCGTTCGTAGCGGAGGGGGCATCACGGGGCCGGCCCTCAGTCCTTCTGGTACTCGGGCGCGCGTGGGCCATACAGAATCCCGTTTGGGCGGCCCGCCGACAGCAAGCGGTTCGCGGTTACGCCGGCGGTCGCGTGGCCCTGGCTCATGACGTTCTCGAGGACTTGCGAGAGGAGGGCCTCTACGAGCATGCCCACCAGGCCACCACCGGAACTGCCGCGGCCTTCTGCGCTGGAGGCGGTGGCCTCGCCTGCCCACAGGACTTCGCCGGACCTCAGGTCGACGAGCCGGGCCGCGGCTGTCACCCGCGTTTCACTGGAGACCACGGCGTAGCTGGTGCCGTACTGCTTCACCTCGATATACAGCACCGCGTCTGCGCCGAAGATCTCCCTCAGCTTGACGAGCCCGACATCGTGCATCTCGGCCGGGTTGACCAGCCCATTCTGCCGAAACGTCTCGTCCACCAGCGCCACCGGGAGGACGTAATAGCCGGCCTCGGAAAGGGGCATCGTCACCTGCGACAGCACGCTATAGGTCGCCCTGACGTCCGGCGAGGCGTTCAGCGGAGGCAGCACCAGGATCGAGGCCGGACGGCTCTGCTTGTATTGGTAATAGTCGTAGGGTTTCGGGGTGGAGACTGCGCATCCTGCTCCGAGCGTGGCCAGCGTCAGGGCGAAGAGGCCGCTCGTGCAGCGAGTGACACGCATCGCACCCCCTTATTTTCCGGGCTGGCCCGACTTGAACTTATGCAGGAGGAAATCCATGTAGGCGGAAGACTCGGGGAACTGTGTCTTCTCCATCTCGAGCTGTTGGCGGAACTGATCGTCCCGGGCGACCCCGCCGTACAACAACCCCAGGTGGGCGTTGAATCCGGGGGGCAGGGCCAGCCCTTTGCTGCGCGCCTTCTCCACTTCGGACTCGAGGGCCAGGATCTGAGCCTCGGGGCCCTTTTCGCCCTTGAAATACTCGTAGAGCTGTGGCTGGTAGCCGCCCCAGTGATACAGCGGTTGGCGCTGTGCGGCGCACCCGGCGAGCAAGACGGCGGCGGCAACCGAGGACGCCCGGGTCATCCCCCTGACTGCGATGAGCGACATCCGCGCCCCTGGCCGCACACCCCGCTTCATTGGGACGGCCGCCACGAGCCGGCTTCGATGCCCGCCACCAGATTGTTGACCGCCTCACGGATGGCCAGGTCCAGCACCTTGCCGTTCAGTGTCGAATCGTAGCTCGCGGTGCCCCCGAACCCGATGACCTCACGATTGGAAAGGCTGTACTCGCCAGCCCCCTGCACCGAGAAGACCACCTGGGAGGTCTGCACGCTGACGATGTTCAGGCCCACTTTGGCGTAGGCGACCTGGGACTTCCCGCGCCCGAGGATGCCGAACAACTGCTGGTCCCCCACCTCCTTGCGCCCGAACTCCGTCACGTCACCGGTCACCACATAGTCGGCCCCCATCAGGCCCAACCCCTTCTTGCGGATGGTCGCTTCCTGCTTCAGTTCCGGCAGATTGTCCCGATCGAGCACGTTGAACCGCCCGGTCTGCTGGAGGTGGCTGACGAGGATGGTCTTGGCCTGGCTTCCAAGACGGTCCACCCCGTCCGAGAAGATCCCCCGCATGAAGCTCGAGCGGTTGTCGAACTTGCCCACGGCAATCGGGGTGCGCGAACCGCTGTAGGGTGTGCCGGCGGTATGGACCCTGGGCACGTCGAGGGTTCGCGACTCTTCGGTGGCACAGCCCGCCACACTGCCCAGAAGCGCCAGCACCAAGACGGCACGGATGCCCTTCACGAACAGACCCTTCATGCTAAATTCCCCCGGGCGGATAGGAGAGCCCCGAAATCGCTGTCAGCCTGAGGGTATTGTAGACAAGGATGACACTCTCGCAGGACCTCCGGCGGTCGTTGCTCGCGCTCTTCTTCTTCGGGGGACTCGCCGGGTGGATGGCGTGGTCGGCCTACGGCAGCGCGGTCGATTACGAGACCCGGGCGACCCTGCTCGCCGCCCAGGCAGAGCCCAACGCCCAGCTCCGGCGGGCGGTCAAGCGGTGGCTCGGCGAGCTTCCGGTCTTCCCCCTCGAGGGCTACGGGGACGAGCTTCGCGCCCTCGATGCCCAGCGCAAGGCCGCGGCTGGCGCGCGCCGCGACGCCCACGTCAAGTTCCTGGGGTTCGTCGCCGCCGCGACCGCCGGCGTCCTGCTCGCGTACGCAGCCCGTCGGCGCCGCAGCACGATCGTCGTCGGTCTCCTCGTCGCGTCGCTCATCGCCCTCGTCGTGGGTCTCCTGGCCCCGGCGATGGCCCTGACTGCCGCGCAGGAGGTCCCGGCTGTCGGCAAGGTCGTGCTGTACTTCGAGTCCCGCGGCATCCTCTCCACCATCCTGGCGCTCCTCGGCCCCCACGGCAGTTACGCCATCGGCATCCCGATCCTTCTGTTCAGCGTGCTCCTGCCGCTGGCCAAGACCGCGGTCATGGGAGTGGCGGCCGTGTCCTCGGGGCGGCTCGGCAGCGGCGTCCTGTCGCTGGTGCACCGCATCGGCAAGTGGTCCATGGCCGACGTGTGCCTCACTGGCTGGATCCTCGCCTTCCTCGCGAGCGAGCACCAGAGATTCATGAGCGCCGAGCTCCAGGTGGGGACGCTCTTTTTCGCGTGCTACGCGGTCCTGTCCATTCTGGCCGGGCAATGGCTGGAGCGCCCCCCACGACCCGCCAGCGTCCCGGCCGAACCCCCCGAACGCTGAACGGGCCCGCCCTGCGGGGAAGGCTTGCAGGGGGCGTGTATCAGGAGTACGTTCCTACTTGCGTATCCTCCGCAACTGGGAGAAGCATCCGCGGATGGTCGATGACCTCGAGGTCAGGAGACGGCTCGAGCGTTTCCAGTCGGTGGCGAGGGAGGCAGGCGTCAAGCTCACGCACCAGCGCCTCGTGATCTTTCGGGCGGTCGCCGGGAGCGTGGAGCACCCGACGGCGGAGACCGTCTACAACGCCGTGCGCCCGGAGATGCCGACGGTGTCGCTGGACACCGTGTACCGCACCCTCTGGCTGCTCACCGACCTCGGACTCCTGACCACCCTCGGGCCCCGACAGGGGAGCGTCCGGTTCGAGGCCAACCTGGAAAAGCACCACCACTATCTCTGCGTGCGCTGCGGCGCGTTGCGGGACTTCGACAGCGCCGAGCTCGACGCGCTGCCGATCCCGAGCGCCGCGAGCCGCTTCGGTCGGGTGGTGAGCTCCCACGTGGAGGTGCGGGGCATCTGTGCGGCTTGCATGCAGGCGGGCGGGGAGAGTCGCCGCCCGGAGGCATGACACGCCACGAGTTGGGACGTCGCAACGTGAAGCGCCGCAAGGCACGAGAGAGGAGAGGCTGATGAGTGAGAAGAAGCTGACCACCACAGGGGGCGCCCCGGTCGCCGACAACCAGAACGTCATGACCGCGGGGCCGCGGGGTCCGATGCTGCTGCAGGACGTCTGGTACCTGGAGAAGCTGGCGCACTTCGATCGCGAGGTGATCCCCGAGCGGCGCATGCACGCCAAGGGCTCGGGTGCCTACGGGACGTTCACCGTCACCCACGACATCACGAAGTACACCAAGGCCAAGATCTTCTCCCAGGTGGGCAAGAAGACGGACCTGTTCGTGCGCTTCTCCACGGTCGCGGGCGAGCGCGGCGCGGCGGACGCCGAGCGCGACATCCGCGGGTTCGCCATCAAGTTCTACACCGAGGAGGGGAACTGGGACCTCGTGGGCAACAACACCCCGGTGTTCTTCCTCCGTGACCCGCTGAAGTTCCCGGATCTGAACCACGCGGTGAAGCGCGACCCGCGCACCAACCTGCGTTGCGCCCAGACGAACTGGGACTTCTGGACCCTGCTGCCCGAGGCGCTGCACCAGGTCACCGTCGTCATGAGCGACCGCGGCATTCCGCGCACCTACCGCCACATGCACGGTTTCGGCAGCCACACCTTCAGCTTCATCAATGCCGAGAACGAGCGGTTCTGGGTCAAGTTCCACCTGCGCTGCCAGCAGGGGATCCAGAACCTGACCAACGCCGAGGCCGAGGCGATCGTCGCGAAAGACCGCGAGAGCCACCAGCGCGACCTCTACCAGTCCATCGAGCGGGGCGAGTTCCCGCGCTGGGAGCTCAAGGTCCAGATCATGCCGGAGAAGGACGCGGCCACGTACCGCTTCCACCCCTTCGATCTGACCAAGGTCTGGCGGCACTCCGACTACCCCCTGATCGACGTCGGGGTGCTCGAGCTGAACCGAAACCCGGAGAACTACTTCGCCGATGTGGAGCAGTCGGCCTTCAATCCGGCCAACATCGTCCCGGGTATCGGGTTCTCGCCGGACAAGATGCTGCAGGGGCGCCTCTTCTCCTACGGCGATGCGCAGCGCTACCGCCTCGGCGTCAACCACGGGCAGATCCCCGTGAACCGCCCGCGCTGCCCGGTGAACAGCTACCATCGCGACGGCCAGATGCGGGTCGACGGGAACTACGGGAGCACCAAGGGGTACGAGCCCAACAGCCTGGGGCTCTGGCAGTCGAGCCCGGAGGTGATGGAGCCGCCGCTCGCGCTCGAGGGTGCGGCCTACCACTGGGACTTCCGCAAGGACGACGACGACTATTTCACCCAGCCGGGGCTGCTCTTCCGCCTCATGACGCCGGCGCAGCAGCAGGTGCTGTTCGCGAACACCGCGGCGGAGATGGCGATGGTCGACGAGAAGGTCAGGATGCGCCACATCGGCAACTGCCTGAAGGCCGACCCGGCCTATGGCAAGGGCGTGGCGGACGCGCTCGGCATACCCCTCGGGGACGTGCGGTCCTGATTCCCGCCTGGTCGGCGCCGGGGCCCGTGACGGGCCAGCGTCTCGTGGTCCTGGTCGAGGACCGCGCCGGGCCTCCCTGCGAGGCCGCTCACGGGTTGAGCCTGTGGCTCGAATCCGGCGGCGCGGTCCTGCTCGTGGACACCGGCCCCGACCCGGGCGTGCTCACTCGCAACGCGGCGCGCCTCGGGCTCGACCTGGGGCGAGTGGAAGCGGTGCTCCTGAGCCACGGGCACTACGACCACACGGGGGGGCTGCCGGCGGTGGTGGCGGCCCGCGGGGGGCGCCCCCTGCGGGTCTTCATGCACCCCTCGGCCGTCCGCGAGCGCTTCAGCCTGCGGACCGGCTCCCCACGCTCTATCGGGATGCCGGTGGCGAGCCGCGAGGCGCTGGCCGCGCCGGGGGTGAGCGTCACGCTGGCTCCGGGGCCCACCACCGTGGGCCCCGGGGTCTGGGTGACCGGCACCATTCCCCGCCGTCACCCGGGCAACGGGGACGCCTTTCTCGTGCTGGACCCCGACGGTCGGACTCCGGACCGCTTCGAGGACGACCAGGCGGTGGTGGTGGAGGGCACTGGCGGGCTGACGGTGATCTGCGGCTGCGCCCACTCGGGGGTCGTGAACATCCTCGACCACGTGGCGCGGCTGCGCCCTGGTGTGCCGCTCGCCCGGCTGGTGGGCGGGCTGCACCTGGGGGGGAGCCCCGCGGGGGCCGTCGGGAAGGTCGTCGACGAGGTGGCCGACCGGGGGCTGCGCCAGTGCGCGGTGGGGCACTGCACCGGCGAACGCGCCGAGGAGGTCTTCTCGGCACGTTTCCCCGGCGCCGTTCGCCTCGTCTGCGGGGCCGAGCTGTCCAGTCCCTGACCGCTTCGGTGGCCAGGCCGGGGCTCGGCCCCGGTGTTCAGTGCTCAGGCCACGGTCACGTCGGGCGAGAGGTACACGTCCTGGATCGCGTGCAGCAGCTCGACGCCCTGGGCCATGGGCTTCTGGAACGCCTTGCGGCCCGAGATCAGCCCCATTCCGCCGGCGCGTTTGTTGATGACGGCCGTGCGCACGGCCTGGCCGAGGTCGTTCTGGCCTGACCCGCCGCCCGAGTTGATCAGGCCGGTGCGGCCCATGAAGGTGCTCGCCACCTGATAGCGCACCAGGTCGATCGGGTGGTCCGTGGTGAGCTCGGAGTAGACCTTGGCGTGGGTCTTGCCGAATTTCAGCGCGGTGTAGCCGCCGTTGTTCTCGGCCTGCTTCTGCTTGACGATGTCGGCCTCGATGGTGGCGGCCAGGTGGTTGGCCTGGCCCGTCAGGTCGGCCGACACGTGGTAGTCGGTGCCCGCCTGCTGGAACGCCGGGTTGCGCAGGTAGGCCCAGAGCACCGTGACCATCCCGAGCTCGTGGGCCTGCTGGAAGGCCTCCGAGATCTCCTGGATCTGCCGGCGGCACTCGGGGGACCCGTAGTAGACGGTGGCGCCGACGGCCACGGCGCCCATGTCGAAGGCCTGCTCGACCGACGCGAACAGGGTCTGGTCGTGGATCGCCGGGTAGGTGAGCAGCTCGTTGTGGTTGATCTTGAGGATGAACGGGATCTTGTGCGCGTACTTGCGCGCGACCGCGTTCAACACCCCCACGGTCGAGGCCACGGCGTTGCACCCGCCCTCGATCGCGAGCCGCACGATGTTTTCCGGGTCGAAGTAGATCGGGGCCGGTGCGAAGGAGGCGCCCGCGGAGTGCTCGATCCCCTGGTCGACCGGCAGGATGGAGAGGTAGCCCGTGCCCGCGAGACGGCCCTGGGAGAAGAGTCCCTGCAGGCTCCGCATGACCCTGGGGCTGCGGTTCTTCGGGGAGACCACGCGGTCGACGTAGTCCGGTCCGGGCAGGTGCAGGGACTCGCGCGATATCGTCCGGCAGGTGTGGGAGAGGAGCGACTCGGCCTCGGCGCCGAGCAGTCCAACGATGTCGGTCATGGAAAGCCCCCTGTCAGAGTGAAGTGGCGGCGGGCAACGGCCCTGAAACGCGTCGGCGCCGAGGCCGCGAGAGGCCGTCGGCGCGGCCTAGAGTCTAGCCCCTGGGCGGACCCGCTGCACCCCGGAGCGCGGGGGACCCGACCGGCGATACCCCGGTCCGGGCGAGCGACTCCCGCCCCGGGCCGAGCGCTCGCAGCTACCCTCGCGGCGACCTTCCCAGCCCCAGCAGGTCGAGCGTTTGCCCGCGCTGCGGGAGGACGGCCCTGACGCCGTGGTCGGTGGCCAGGCGGGCGGCGAGGGCTTCCTGGGCGGCGGGCTCTCCGTGCACCAGGGCGACCGGTGGTCGACCCTCGAATCCCGCGTACCACTGGAGCAGGCCGTCCTGGCCGGCGTGGGCCGAGAGTCCCCCGATGGTGTGTACGCGGGCGGCGACGCGCACCCGCTCGCCCCAGAGGTTGATGTGCTTCGCGCCGTCCACGAGGGCGCGCCCCGTGGTTCCCTCGGCCTGAAATCCCACGATGACGACGTGGCAGCCGTCGCGCCAGACGTTGTGCTTGAGGTGGTGGCGGATGCGCCCGCCATTGCACATGCCGCTGCCCGCGATGATGATGGCGCCGGTGCGCACGCGGTTCAGTGCCATGGACTGCAGGGCCGTGTGTACGAGGTGCAGGTTTGGCAAGGCAGTCTCGCGCCGGCGCCAGATGGCGCTCGCCTCCCGGTCGTAGAGGTCGCTGTGCCGCGCGTAGATCGCCGTGGCCTCGATGGCGAGCGGGCTGTCGAGGAAGATCTGCCAGTTCCCGACGTCCCACTCCTGGTAGTGACGGGCCATCAGGTAGAGCAGATCCTGGGTGCGGCCCACCGCGAAGGCGGGAATGAGGACGTTGCCCTGGTCCTCCCGGGCCCCCTTCAGCACGGCGCCCAACTCCGCGAGTGTCGCCTCGCGGGACTGGTGTGCCCGGTCGCCGTAGGTGCTCTCGAGGAGCACCAGGTCCGCCTGCCGGATGGGCGTGGGGTCGCGGAGGATCGGCATCTCCTGCTGGCCCAGGTCGCCGCTGAAGACGACCTTTCGCTCGTCGCCCCTCTCGAGGAGCATCAGCTCGACGATGGCCGAGCCCAGGATGTGGCCGGCGTCGCGCAGGCAAAGGCGTACTCCGGGCAGGATCTCCCGGGGCTCGTCGTAGCCGAGCGGGCGGATGCGCCGCACCGCCCGCTGGGCGTCCTGCAGGTCGTAGAGCGGGTCCACCGCGGGCAGGTGCTTGCGCTCGCGCTTGCGGTTCTCCCACTCGGCCTCGCGCTCGTTCAGGTAGGCGGCGTCCTGCAGCATGATGCGGCAGAGGTCGCGCGAGGCCCGGTGGGTGTAGATGGGGCCGTTGAAGCCGGCCTTGACCAGCAAGGGGAGGCGCCCCGAGTGGTCGATGTGGGCGTGGCTCAGCACGAGGGCGTCGATGCTGGCCGGGTCGAACGGGAACGGGGCCCGGTTGCGCTCCTCCTCCCTTCGCGAGCCCTGGACGAGCCCGCAGTCGAGCAGCAGCCGCCGCCCGTTTGCCTCGATCAGGTGACAGGAGCCGGTGACCTCACCCGCGCCGCCGTGGAAGGTGATCTGCATGGGCGAACGACTCCTCCAGTGCCCGGTGCGCGAGGCGCCTTCACCGGTCCCGCGGGTGTTTCACTTCCTGGTAGCGGGCCATCACGTCCCACACGTCGTGATAGGCGTGCAGGCGCCCGGCGTCGCGCACGGTGGCCTTGAAGTTGGGGTAGTCGATGGCCCGGACCTGGGCGGCGAGGGCCCTGGCGACCTCTTCGGCGGAGATCTCCGCGCGGTAGCGATAGTCGGCCGTGGGCGTCTCGGAGACCTTCACGTCGGGGAACACCCGCTCGATGTCCCCCGCGCTGCGGGCACGGACGAGCAGGGTCCCGGGCTGGGACCGCTGGGCGACGATGGACAGCATGGCGTTGTTCAGAAAGACCCACATATGCGGTGTTCCTCCCAAAGGGGGTGATGGAAGATCGAGCATCGCGCCAGGCAATGCCGTCGGGCACGGGATGCAGCGCGAGGGTCCCACGAACCTCGATGGTGGAGCATGGACCGGCCCGAGGGGCACGGCAAGGGGATGGCGGGCGTCGCCTCGCGAGGCCCGGGGCGCGAGGACGGGCTGGGCCGCCCTCTTGCCCGGATGCGTCGCCCGCCCGGGAGCGCCGGGCCGGGTTTCTTGTCTATAGTCGATGATGAAGGGGCAGGCGCGCGAGGTCTGTCCCGTGATGGGCTGGTGTCCGGAGGGAGCGAAGGGTGAAGCAACCGTGGGTGTACTGGAGCCTGTTGGCCACTCAGCTTGCCCTGGTGGGCTGCGCGGGGCCGCGTTACCAGACCGTGTTCCACTACGACCCGCCCGCGGACCCGCAGGGCCGTGCCTGTGTGGAGCGCTGTCCCCGGGTTCTCCAGGCCTGTCAGGACCGCTGCCGGGTCTCCCATCAGGCCTGTCTGGTGGACGCGGAGCCTGCGGCGCAGGCGCACGCCGACCGCCTGGTGGACCGTTACGAGGCCGACCTCTCACGCTACCGCTCGGCAGCCTGGGGCTGTGGCCCGACCATCGGCCTGGGGTGGGGCTATTACGGTGGGCACCACCACGGTCACGACCTCTGGTCGGTGGGCTCGAGCTGGTATCTGCCCTGGGGCGGCCCCTGGTACGACCCCTGGTACGGCTGCTACGCCGGGCCGCCGCCCCGGGCGCCCGACCGCGCGGAGGAGGTCCGCCGCTACCTGTGGCGCGCGTGTGCCCAGGACTGTGGCTGCCAGCTCGAGTACGACGGCTGCTTCCTCGCCTGCGGGGGCCGGAAGACGGTGGAGTGGGAATGCGTCGCGAACTGCCCCCGGGCGGGCGATTGAGCGGTGTCGACCCCGCGTCAGCGGTTCCGAAGCAGGTCTTTCAGGGCGGCGAACGGCTGATGGGTGGCGGCCTTGCCGGGTCCGGCCCCGGTGCCAGGCGCCGCGAGCCCCTGTGCCTCGAGCTGGCGCTGGTGCTCGTTGTCGTGGCAGTAGAGGCAGAGCAGCTCCCAGTTGCTGCCGTCCGCAGGGTTGTGATCGTGGTCGTGGTTCTTGTGGTGGACGGTGAGCTCGCTCAGGTTCTGGCGGTCGAAGGTCCGCCCGCACCGGGCACAGACCCAGGGGTAGAGCTTCAGGGCCTGTTCGCGGTAGTCGCGCTCGCGCACCGCCTGGGCCTTGCGCGCCTGGGCCACCACCTGATCCAGCTTGCTCGTGTCCACCCGTTCCCCCACGGTTGGCGTTGCGGTCCGGCTGCCCGGCCCTCTATGCTGCACCTATGATAACCCGCCTCGGCCGAACCGGCCGCGCCCGCGGCCCTCTGGGCCTGCACCCGCGTCTTCCAACGAGAACCCATCCGTGAGCGAAAGAGAACGAACCCAGAACCTGGCCCTCTTCTGCGACTTCGAGAACGTGGCCCTCGGTGTGCGTGATGCCAAGTACGCCAAGTTCGACATGCAGAAGGTGCTCGAGCGCCTGCTCCTGAAGGGCAGCATCGTCGTGAAGAAGGCCTACTGCGACTGGGAGCGGTACAAGGAGTTCAAGGCCTCGATGCACGAGGCCTCCTTCGAGCTGATCGAGATCCCGCACGTGCGCATGTCGGGCAAGAACTCCGCCGACATCCGGCTCGTGGTGGACGCGCTCGACCTCTGCTACACGAAGTCCCACGTCGACACGTTCGTGATCATCAGCGGGGATTCGGATTTCTCGCCCCTCGTGAGCAAGCTGCGGGAGAACAACAAGGCCGTCATCGGTGTGGGGGTGAAGAAGTCGACCTCCGACCTGCTCATCGCCAACTGCGACGAGTTCATCTACTACGACGACCTGGTGCGCGAGAGCGAGAAGCAGCGCAGGACACGCAAGAGACCCCCGGCGAAGGCCGTGCCCACCGAGGCGGCCCCGGTCCCCAGCGAGGAGGACAAGCAGCAACAGGCGCTCGACCTGGTCATGGAGATCGTCGAGTCGCTCTTCGAGGAGAGGGGAGACGAGGAGAAGGTCTGGGGCTCCATGGTCAAGCAGACCCTCAAGCGCCGGCGGCCGGGGTTCAACGAGGCCTATCACGGCTTCCGGACTTTCGGCAAGCTGCTGGAGGAGGCCCAGGCGCGGGGTCTGCTCGGCCTCGAGCTCGACGAGAAGTCCGGGGGCTACATCATCCGGCGCCCCAGTCAGGGCGACTGACGTATAATCCGGGTCTGGGCCGCCCGCGACCGCGATCCCCTGCGAAAGTGGCGGAATCGGTAGACGCGCTGGATTTAGGTTCCAGTGGGGCAACCCGTGAGAGTTCGAGTCTCTCCTTTCGCACCAAGCTCCTGCCCCTGGTGCGTCCGGGGCGGGCGGTCCGCGCCCTGGCGCGCGCGGGTTGGCGGCTCTCCGGTTACCATCCCTCCCCAGGGTTGAAGGGCCCCGGGAACGGGGCGAATCTCGCGGGGCGCGGGGGCGCCCTGCGTCCAGTCACGTGGAAGTGTCTCTGAGGTAGCGACATGCAGGTCACAGTGGAAGCGACGGGAAGCCTAGAGCGGCGGATGACGGTCCAGGTGCCGGAGGAGCGGATTGCCTCGGAGGTGGAGAGCCGGTTGCGAAGACTGGGCAAGACGGCCCGGATCCACGGCTTCCGGCCGGGCAAGGCGCCACCGCAGGTCGTGCAGCGCAGCTACGGGCGGCAGGTTCGGGACGAGGTCGTGGGGGAGGTCCTGCGCTCGAGCTTCGCCGACGCCGTTGCCCAGAACTCCCTGGCGCCCGCCGGCGGGCCGACCATCCGCGAGCTCACCGCCGCGCCCGGGCAGGGACTCTCGTACACCGCGGTGTTCGAGGTGTACCCGAAGCTGAGCTTGCCGGACCTGAAGGAGCTCAAGGTCAGCCGTCCCGTTGCCGAGGTAATGGAGCAGGACGTGGACCAGATGATCCTGACCCTGCGCCGGCAGCGCCAGACCTGGCAAGTGGTCGACCGCGGGGCCCGGACGGGCGACCGCGTGGTGCTGGACTACGAGGGCTCGGTGGGCGGGGAGCCTCTGGAGGGCAACACGGGCAAGCAGGTGCCCGTGGAGCTGGGCACCCACCGGCTGGTGGGGGAGCTCGAGGAGCGCCTGGTCGGGATCCGGGCGGGCGAGGAGCGAGAGGTCACCGTGGACTTTCCGGCCGACCATCGCAACGCCTCTGCGGCCGGCAAGGCGGTGACCTTCAAGATCACCGCACACCGGGTCGAGGAGCCCCATCTGCCGGAGATGGACGAGGGCTTCTTCGCCAGCTTCGGGGTCGCCGAGGGGGGTGAGGCCGGCCTGCGCCGCGAGGTGCGGGAAAACATGGAGCGCGAGCTGCGCGAGAACCTCCAGGGCCGGGTCAAGACTGCGGTCATGGACGGCCTGCTGGCCGCCATTCCGCTGGATGTCCCCAGGACGCTGGTGGACTCCGAGGCCCAGGCCCTTCGGCGCCAGGCCCAGGAAGGGCTGGTTCAGGGCCGCAGCGGGGCGGCGGCCCTGGAACTGCCGCTGACGTTGTTCGAGGACCAGGCGAGACGGCGGGTCGCGCTCGGCATGATCCTGTCGGAGGTCGTGCGTGCGAACCAGCTCAAGGTCGACCCCGAGCGGGTTCGCGCCCGGGTCGCGTCCATTGCCTCGACCTACCAGGAGCCCGAGGAAGTGGTGCGGTGGTATTATTCCGACAAGCGCCGTCTGGCCGACGCAGAGAACGTCGTGCTGGAGGACCAGGTGGTCGACTGGATCCTCGAGCGGGCACAGGTCACGGATTCGCCCACGACGTTTGACGCCGTGATGAAGCCTGGGCAGACTCCCGGCGGAGGCTGAACGCGAAATGCCACACTTTGGTGACCGCGCCAGCGGTCCGGAAGAGCGGGCGCTGAACCTCGTCCCGATCGTCGTCGAGCAGTCGGCGCGGGGCGAGCGTGCCTACGACATCTACTCCCGCCTCCTCAAGGAGCGCGTGGTCTTCCTGGTCGGGCCCGTGGAAGACCACGTGGCGAACGTGATCATCGCCCAACTCCTGTTCCTGGAGTCGGACAATCCGGACAAGGACATCCACCTCTACATCAACTCCCCCGGCGGGCTGGTGAGTGCGGGTCTCGCGATCTACGACACCATGCAGTTCATCAAGCCGGACGTGAGCACGATGTGCGTCGGGCAGGCGGCCAGCATGGGCGCGCTGCTCCTGGCGGGTGGCGCCAAGGGAAAGCGCTACGCGCTGCCGCACTCGAGGATCATGATTCACCAGCCGCTCGGTGGTTTTCAGGGCCAGGCGACGGACGTCGACATTCACGCGCGGGAGATCCTCAAGACCCGCGAGCGCCTGAACGAGATCCTTTCCCGTCACACGGGCCAGCCCCTGGAGCGGATTCGGCAGGACACCGACCGCGACTTCTTCATGGGTGGAACCGAGGCGGTGGAGTACGGTCTCATCGACGGGGTCCTGAGTCGGCGTGAGTCACCGGTGAAGTAGGGCAGCCAGGATGCGCGGGTTCGGTCGCCGACGTCTGGAAGCGAGGTAGCGTATGAGCAGCGACAAGCAGGGCAGGAACGGAGACAGCGACCGGCTGCTCTACTGCTCGTTCTGCGGCAAGAGCCAGCACGAGGTCCGCAAGCTCATCGCGGGCCCGTCGGTGTTCATCTGTGACGAGTGCGTCGAGCTCTGCAACGACATCATCCGGGAGGAGGTCCAGGACAAGTCCGGGACCTCGAAGGGAAGCAAGCTGCCGACCCCGCGGGAGATCAACGACATCCTGGACGACTACGTGGTCGGCCAGAATCACGCGAAGAAGGTCTTGTCCGTCGCCGTATACAATCACTACAAGCGGCTGGACCACGGCGGCAAGAACGACGACGTCGAGCTGTCGAAGAGCAACATCCTCCTGATCGGCCCCACGGGCTGCGGCAAGACGCTGCTCGCGGAGACGCTGGCTCGTCTCTTGAACGTGCCGTTCACGATCGCCGATGCGACGACCCTCACGGAGGCGGGCTACGTCGGCGAGGACGTCGAGAACATCATCCAGAAGCTGCTGCAGAAGTGCGATTACGATGTGGAGAAGGCCCAGACGGGCATCGTCTACATCGACGAGATTGACAAGATCTCGCGCAAGTCCGAGAACCCCTCGATCACGAGGGACGTATCCGGAGAGGGCGTGCAGCAGGCCCTGCTGAAGCTGATCGAGGGGACGATCGCCTCGGTGCCGCCGCAGGGTGGGCGCAAGCATCCCCAGCAGGAGTTCCTGCAGGTCAACACGTCGAACATCCTGTTCATCTGCGGTGGCGCCTTCGACGGTCTCGACAGAATCGTGAAGGCGAGGTCCTCGAAGAAGGGCGGAATCGGCTTCGCGGCCGAAGTGAAGGGCAAGGCCGAACAGAAGTCGGTGAGTCAGCTGCTCGAGGACGTGGAGCCCGAGGACCTGATCAAGTTTGGACTCATCCCCGAGTTCGTGGGGCGGTTGGCTGTCTTCGCGACGCTGCACGAGCTCGACGCGGACCAGCTGATCAAGATCCTCACCGAGCCCAAGAACGCGGTGGTGAAGCAGTACCAGAAGCTCTTCCAGATGGAGGGAGTGGACCTGGAGTTCCGGGAGGAGGCCCTGAGGGCGGTCTCCCGGCGCGCGATGGAGCGCAAGACCGGTGCGCGGGGATTGCGCTCGATCCTGGAGCACGTCCTGCTGGACATCATGTACGACCTGCCGTCTCTGGAGAACGTCGCGAAGGTCGTGGTGGACGACGCGGTGATCAGCGGCGAGACCAAGCCACTCATCATGTATCGGGGTGACAAGCAGCAGCGGGCTGCGGGCGACTGAGAGGCACGTTTCCGTGGTCGAATCCGACAGGCCGTCCGAGGTGGTGGAGCCGACACTGGGGAGTCCGGTACTGCCCCTGCGGGACGTCGTCGTCTACCCGCACATGGTCATCCCCCTGTTCGTGGGGCGCGACAAGTCCATCCGGGCCCTCGAGCGGGCGATGGAGGACAACAAGCAGATCCTGCTGGTTGCCCAGAAGAGCGCGGCACAGGACAACCCGACCCCCGACGACATCTACCGAATCGGAACGCTGTCGACGATCCTTCAGCTGCTGAAGCTCCCCGACGGCACGGTCAAGGTGCTCGTGGAGGGGGTCAAACGGGCGCGGATCGTGCAATTCCTCGGGGAGGACGAGTACTTCTTCGCGCAGGTTCGGGTCCTGGAGCCGCAGGAGACGGAGGGGCGGGAGG
Source organism: uncultured Ectothiorhodospiraceae bacterium (assembly GCA_937867305.1). GTDB lineage: Bacteria > Pseudomonadota > Gammaproteobacteria > JAABTG01 > JAABTG01 > JAGNLM01. The sequence goes on from CALMKJ010000025.1 coordinate 202,179, forward strand.
GTGAGGCCCTCAGCCGCTCGGTGCTCACGCAGTTCGAGCAGTACGTGAAGCTGAACCGGAAGGTTCCGCCCGAGATCCTGGCGTCCCTCTCGTCCATCGAGTCGCCGGGGCGGTTGGCGGACACGGTGGCCGCGCACCTGGCGGTGAAGCTCGATCAGAAGCAGAAGATCCTCGAGATCGAGGATACGCGCGAGCGGATGGAAGCTCTGATCGGACTGCTCGAGACCGAGATCGACCTGCTGCAGGTGGAAAAGCGCATCCGTGGCCGCGTGAAGAAGCAGATGGAGAAGAGCCAACGCGAGTACTACCTGAACGAGCAGATGAAGGCCATCCAGAAGGAACTGGGGGATCTGGACGAGGCTCCGAACGAGATCGAGGAGCTCGGCAAGAAGATCGAGCAGGCGGGTATGACCCGCGAGGCCAGGGACAAGGCCATGGGCGAGCTGAACAAGCTGAAGATGATGTCCCCGATGTCGGCCGAGGCGACCGTCGTCCGGAACTACATCGATTGGCTCGTGAACGTGCCCTGGAAGAAGAGGAGCAAGATCCGCTTCGACCTCGGCGCGGCCGAGGCGGTGCTGAACGAGGACCACTACGGACTGGAGAAGGTGAAGGAGCGCATTCTCGAGTACCTGGCGGTGCAGCAGCGCGTCAAGAAGCTCAAGGGGCCGATCCTCTGCCTGGTCGGGCCACCGGGGGTGGGCAAGACGTCCATCGGACGCTCGATCGCGCGCGCCACCAATCGCAAGTTCGTGCGCATGTCGTTGGGGGGCGTGCGGGACGAGGCGGAGATCCGTGGCCACCGGCGCACGTACATTGGGGCGCTTCCGGGGAAGATCGTCCAGAACCTGGCGAAGTCGGGTGTCCGCAACCCCCTCTATCTGCTCGACGAAGTCGACAAGATGTCGATGGATTTTCGGGGAGACCCCGCCTCGGCGCTGCTGGAGGTCCTGGATCCGGAGCAGAACAATTCCTTCAACGACCATTACCTGGAGGTCGACTACGACCTGTCCGAGGTGATGTTCGTCACCACGGCGAACACGCTCAACATCCCGTCGCCGCTGCTCGACCGGATGGAGGTCATCCGGCTCTCGGGCTACACGGAGGACGAGAAGCTCAACATCGCCACCCGTTATCTCATCCCGAAGCAGATCAAGAACAACGGCCTTACGGAGGCCGAGCTCAGGATCAGCGACAGCGCGATCCGCGACATCGTGCGCTTCTATACGCGAGAGGCGGGGGTGCGCAACCTGGAGCGCGAGATCGCGAAGATCGCGCGCAAGGTGGTGAAGGAGCTGGTGCGGACCCCCGGTCGGCGCAAGGTCACGGTGAGTGCGCGCAATCTCGAGACCTATCTCGGGGTCAAGCGCTACCGTTACGGGAAGGTGGAGGCGCAGGACCGGATCGGTGAAGTGACGGGGCTCGCCTGGACCGAGGTCGGTGGGGACCTCCTGACCATCGAGGCCGCCGTGATGCCCGGAAAGGGCAAGCTGATCCACACGGGCCAGTTGGGCGACGTGATGCAGGAGTCGATCCAGGCGGCGATGACGGTGGTGCGGAGCCGCTGCAAGAGCCTCGGCGTGGACCCGGACTTCTACCAGAAGCACGACATCCACATCCACGTGCCGGAGGGTGCGACCCCGAAGGACGGCCCGAGCGCGGGTATCGGCATGTGCACGGCCCTGGTGTCCGTGCTGACCGGCATCCCCGTGCGCTCGGACGTGGCGATGACGGGCGAGATCACGCTGCGTGGAGAGGTCCTGCCTATCGGGGGGTTGAAGGAGAAGCTCCTGGCCGCCCTGCGGGGGGGACTGCGGACCGTCCTGATACCGGAGGAAAACCGTCGGGATCTGGCGGAGATCCCCGGCAACATCAAGCAGCACCTGGAGATCAAGCCGGTCAAGTGGATCGACGAGGTGCTGGGGATGGCGTTGCTCCGTCTGCCTCAGCCCATGGAGGCGGAGAAGCCGGAGCCTCCCCCCGAGGCGCCCGTGGCGAAGCGCGGGGCCAAGGCGGCCAGCAGAAAGCGTGGGGGGTTGGCGACGACGCATTGAGTCGGCGCCGGCGGCAGCGCCTCCCCCGGCGGCGCGGGTCACGCGGGCCGGGAAGGGGGCGTTTCTTGACACTCTCGGAAGGCTGTTGGTATAAGCGCGGCTCGTCCAGGGTGATAGTCCAGAGTCCCGGGGACGGTCGAAGAGCCAGCAGCTGCCATAACGAACGATGGGGGATCCCAATGAATAAGGCAGAACTGATTGACGCGGTGGCGGTCGACGCGGACATTTCGAAGGCCTCCGCCGCCCGGGCCGTCGACTCCCTGGTTGCCGCCATCACCAGCTCCCTCAAGTCCGGGGAGAGCGTGACGCTGGTAGGTTTCGGGACCTTTTCGGTGCGGGAACGGCCCGCACGGTCGGGCCGCAATCCGCGGACGGGGGAGACGATCCAGATCGATGCCTCCTCGATGCCTGTATTCAAGGCTGGCAAGGCCCTCAAGGATGCGGTAAATTGACGCCATGCCTTGGGGTGCTTAGCTCAGCTGGGAGAGCATCGCCCTTACAAGGCGAGGGTCGGGGGTTCGAGCCCCTCAGCACCCACCAGCCTGTCTCGGAGTGGTAGTTCAGCTGGTTAGAATACCGGCCTGTCACGCCGGGGGTCGCGGGTTCGAATCCCGTCCACTCCGCCAATACCTAACCGGGGGTGTGCCAGAACGGCACACCCCTTTTGGTTTGGGGGTCCAGCCGCCGGGGAGCCGTGGGCCACTCCGGCAGCGGGACCGCCAGGCCGCCGTTCCACAGGGGTCTTGCCATGCTGCTAGAGGACATCCGGAGCTGGGCCCACTCCTGGCTCATGACGATCCTGCTGGTGATGATCATCGTCCCCTTCGCCTTCTGGGGCATCAACCAATATTTCCACGGTGGCGGCTCGATGGTCGTGGCCGAGGTGGACGACACCCCGATCGGGGTGAGGGAGTTCCAGCAGGCCCTGCAGCAACAGCGTTATCGCCTTCAGGCCGTCATGGGCAGTGGTCTCGAGTTGGACGAGGCCGCCGAGGACCGCCTGAAGCGCGAGACCCTGAACCGAATGATCGAGGAGTCGGTGCTGGTCGACCGGGCGACCGACAAGGGAATGACGGTGGGTGACGAGCAGCTCGCCACGCTCATCCACGCGCAGCAGGCGTTTCAGTCCAACGGGCAGTTCTCGCGCGACCGGTACGAAGCCTGGCTCCACCGGCAGGGCTATGCCCCCGGGGGGTTCGAGCAGAGCTTCCGGCGCTCGCTGGTCATCCGTCAACTGCAACTGGGTGTCGTAGAATCCGCGTTCCTGACGGGGGCCGAGCGCGAGCGGCTCGAGCGCCTCCAGGGGCAGCGGCGTACCTTTGCGTACCTGACCATCCCGGCCGCGCGCTATCGGGCCCAGGTGCAGGTCAGCGACGAGCAGGTGCAGTCCTTCTTCCGCGAACACCAGGCGGATTTCCTCTCGCCGGAGCAGGTCGACGCCGAGTACGTGGAGGTGTCGCGCGAGGCCCTGGCCGCCAGCGTGGAAGTCTCCGAAGAGGAGCTTCGGCAACGTTACGACTCCCAGCGTGCCACCTTCGGCGAACGCTCGTTCGAGGACGTCCGGGCCACGCTTCTGCGCGAGGTCCAGCTCGAGCGCTCGGAGGCGCCCTATTTCGAGCAGGGGGAGCGGCTCGCAAACCTTGCCTTCGAGCACCCGGACTCGCTGGAGCCCGCGGCCAAGGCGCTGGGGCTGGAGGTTCGCAGTACCGGTTTCTTCCCCCGCAAGGGCGGGGAGGGCATCGCTGCGGAGCCTCGCTTCGTTTCCGCTGCCTTCGGTGAGGAGGTGTTCCAGCAGGGGCACAACTCGGAGCCGGTGGAGTTGTCCGGGGGGCGTGTCGTCGTATTGCGCGCCCGGGACGTCCGGCCGGCGGTCCAGCGCTCCCTGGACGAGGTCCGCGCGGAGGTCGTCGAGCGGCTGAGCTCTCGGGCGGCGACGGAACAGGCCGAGGCGGCCGCACGAGCCGTGGTGCAGGAGCTGCAAGGGGGCCTCGACCGCGCCGAGCTGGCGCGGCGCGAGGGCCTGGAGTGGGTGGAGGTGGTCGAGGGCAAACGTCGCGCGAGCGGTATCGACCCGGCGATCACTGCCCGGGTCTTCCAGCTGCCGAAGCCGGTCGCGGAGCAACGGGTCTTCGGCGCCGCATCGGTCGCCAACGGGGACGCCGCGGTGATTGCGCTGCAGTCGGTCCTTGACGGAGAGCCTGCCGCGAAGACGGCGGGCGCGCCCGCGGACCGCATCCTCGACCAGGCCTATGGCCAGGCGATGTACGATTCCCTGGTCGAGACCCTGCGCGCGGGCGCGAGCGTCGAGGTCTACAACGACCGGCTCTGAGGTCTGCGGCAGCGCGGGACACCGAGCCCCAGACCGGGGGGCTCCAGACCGGGCTCGAAAACCCGGCTCTGGAGCGTGGTTCCAGCGGGCGTCAGAGCGGGCCTGAGCCCATCGCCGTGACGTGGAATCCGCTGTCCACGTAAACGACGTCGCCGGTCACGCCGGCGGCCAGGTCCGAGCAAAGGAATGCGGCGACGTTTCCGACCTCTTCGATCGTCACGTTGCGGCGCAACGGGGTGTTGCGCTCGCTGTAGTCCAGGAGGCGCCGGAAATCACTGATCCCGGCGGCGGCCAGCGTGCGGATGGGGCCGGCGGAGACGGCGTTCACCCGGATCCCTTCGGGCCCCAGGTTGTCCGCCATGTAGCGCACGGTGGCCTCCAGGCTCGCCTTGGCGATCCCCATGACGTTGTAATGCGGCACGGCGCGTACCGCGCCGAGATAGGTCATGGCGACGATGGCGGCCTTGCGCCCGCGCATGAGCGGGCGCGCGGCCTTCGCCAGCGCCGCGAGGCTGTAGGCACTGACGTCCTGGGCGGTGCGGAACCCGTCGCGGGTCACGGTGTCGAGGAAGTTGCCCTCGAGCTGTTCCTTCGGCGCGTAGGCCACCGAGTGCACCAGGATGTCGAGTGAGCCCCACTCGTGGCCGAGCCGGTCGAAGAGAACCCGGATCTCCTCGTCGCTCGACACGTCACAGGGCAGGCACAGGCTCGAGCCGACCTCCGGCGCGAGGCTTTCGACCCGGTCCTTCAGCTTCTCGTTCTGGTAGGTGAACGCCAGGGTAGCCCCCTCACGGTGCATCGCTTGCGCGATCCCCCAGGCAATGGAGCGGTTGCTCGCAAGTCCGACGATCAGGCCGCGTTTCCCTTCGAGAAAACCCATGGCGTCAGCCCTCGAGTGTGTGACCCTTGCGGCGAGTTATAATCGGTCGGCCACCCAAAGGCAAACCCGCTTGGCGCCTCGTTTGCGCAGCTTTTTCGCTCTCTCCCCGCGGTGCCTGCGCCTGCTCACGGGAGCGTGTGCCGCTGCCCTCGTGGGGTGCGGACCGCAGCCCTGGAACCATCCTTACCCGCGGGCGCAGGCCGGCGGAAGCGTCCTTTACAGCTCGTTCTCCGAGCGCCCGAAACATCTGGACCCGGTGCGCTCCTACAGCGAGAACGAGTATGCCTTCATCGGCCAGATCTACGAGCCGCCCCTCCAGTACCACTACCTGAAGCGGCCGTATCAACTGGTCCCGCTCACGGCCCGGACAATCCCCGAGCCGCTCTATCGGGACGCGCAGGGGCGGACGCTTCCCCCGGACGCACCGGCCGCGGCCGTCGCGCTCTCCGTATACGAGGTTCGGATCCAGTCCGGCATCCTCTACCAGCCGCACCCGGCCTTCGCGCGTGACGAGGAGGGAAGGGCGCTGTATCTCGACCTGCCCCCCGGGGCGCTCGATCGGGTGCGCGGGCTGGGCGACTTTCCCCGCACCGGCACGCGCGAGCTGGTCGCTGAGGACTACGTCTATCAGATCAAACGCATGGCCCACCCGCGGCTGCACTCGCCCATTGCCGGTGTCATGGGTGAGCACATCGTGGGCCTCACCGGGTACGGCGAGTCCCTGCGCGCGGCCCTCGCGGGGCGAGAGGAAAGAGCGGGCGAGGATCGCTTTCTCGACCTGCGGGAGTTTCCGCTCCCGGGCGCGGAGGTGGTGGACCGCTACACCTTCCGGGTCACCGTGCGCGGAAAGTATCCCCAGTTCCTGTACTGGCTGGCGATGCCGTTCTTCGCCCCGATGCCCTGGGAGGTCGATCGGTTCTACGCGCAGCCCGGAATGGCGGAGCGCAACCTCGTGCTGGACTGGTATCCCGTCGGCACGGGCCCCTACATGCTGGTGGAGAACAACCCGAACCGGCGCATGGTGCTCGTGCGCAACCCGAATTTTCGGGGTGAGCCGTACCCGGCAGAGGGCGAGCCCGAAGACCGGTCTCTTGGTCTGCTGGCGGACGCCGGCAAACCCATGCCGTTCATCGACCGCGCCGTGTACAGCCTGGAGAAGGAGGACATCCCCTATTGGAGCAAGTTCCTCCAGGGGTACTACGACGCGTCCGGCATCACCTCGGACAGCTTCGACCAGGCGGTACGTCTCGGCAGCCAGGGCGACCCCCAGGTGACCGAGCGCCTGAGCGGGCAGGGTGTGCGTCTGGTCACGGCAGTGCAGGTCTCGATCTCCTACACCGGCTTCAACATGCTCGACCCCGTCGTCGGCGGCTACGACGAGCCCGCGCGCCTCCTGCGGCGGGCGTTGTCCATCGCCGTCGACTTCGAGGAATTCATCTCCATCTTCGCCAACGGGCGGGGAGTCGCGGCGCAGGGGCCCGTTCCACCCGGGATCTTCGGACAGCGCGAGGGCGAGGCCGGCGCCAACCCCTATGTCTATTTGTGGCGCGACGGCGCGGCGGCGCGTAGGGGCGTCGAGGAGGCGAAAAGGCTGCTGGCGCAGGCGGGCTTTCCCAACGGCCGCGACCAGGCGACCGGCAAGCCCCTGGTGCTGAATCTCGACACGACGGCCTCGGGGCCCGACGACAAGGCGCGGCTCGACTGGATGCGCAAGCAGTTCGCGAAGATCGGGGTGCAACTGGCGGTGCGTGCGACGGACTACAACCGGTTCCAGGAAAAGATGCGCAAGGGCACGGCGCAGATCTACCAGTGGGGATGGAACGCCGACTACCCCGACCCCGAGAATTTCCTCTTCCTGCTCTACGGCGCCAACGGCAAGGTGGAGCATGGGGGTGAGAATGCCTCCAATTACGCGAGCCCCGAGTTCGACCGCCTGTTCGAGGCGCTCAAGGACCTGGAGGACGGCCCCGAGCGCCAGGCCCTCATCGACCGGGCCGTCGAGGTCGCGCGCCGCGACGCACCCTGGATGTGGGGGTTTCACCCGAAGGCCTACTCCCTGCACCATGGCTGGTACTCGAACGTGAAGGTCAACCTGATGGCGAACAACACGCTGAAGTACCGCCGGGTCGACCCGGACCTGCGGGCCCTCCGGCTGGCCGAGTGGAACCGGCCCGTTCTCTGGCCGGTCGTGGCGATCGGCGCCGTGGTGCTCCTGTCACTCGTGCCGGCCATCGCGGGGCACCGGCGTCGCCAGCAGCGGGGTGCGCTGTGATCGCGTACCTGGCTCGCCGGTTGCTCTATGCGCTGCCCATCCTGGTCGGCGTGAACGTGCTGACGTTCTTCCTTTTCTTCGTCGTCAACAGCCCGGACGACATGGCGCGCCTGCACCTCGGGGTGAAGCGCGTGACCCCGGATGCCATCGAGAAGTGGAAGGTCGAGCGGGGCTATGACCGCCCGCTGTTCTGGAACGCCCCCAGGCCGGGGCTTGCCGCGCTGACCGACACGATCTTCTTTCAGAAGTCCGTGCGGCTGTTCACCTTCGACTTCGGGCGTTCGGACGAGGGTCGGGAGATCTCCCGCGACATCGCCGAGCGCATGGGGCCGAGTCTGGCCATCGCGGTGCCGGCGCTTCTGGTGGGGCTGCTGGTCAACGTCACGCTGGCCATGACCCTCGCGTTCTTCCGCGGCACGTACCTCGACGCCTGGGGGGTCGTCTTCGCCGTGGTCCTGATGTCGGTGTCCAGCCTTTTCTACATCATCGGCGGGCAGTACCTCGTGGGGAAACTGCTCCGTCTCGTTCCCATCTCCGGTTACGAGGGGGGGCTGGACGCGGTGAAATTCATCGTCCTGCCCGTGCTGGTCAGCCTGGCGGCCGGTGTGGGGTCCGGCACGCGCTGGTATCGCACGCTCTTTCTGGAAGAGTTGGGCCGGGACTACGTGCGGACCGCCCGCGCCAAGGGGCTCGCCGAGCGCGCCGTGCTCTTCAAGCACGTTCTGCGCAATGCCCTCATCCCGATCCTCACGGGCGTGGTCGTCGTGCTGCCGCTGCTGTTCCTGGGCAGCCTGATCACGGAGGCCTTCTTCGGCATCCCCGGCCTCGGCAGCTACACCATCGACGCCATCCACCAGCAGGATTTCGCGGTGGTTCGCGCCATGGTGTTCCTCGGGTCGGTGCTCTACATCTTGGGGCTCCTCCTGACCGACATCTCCTACACGCTCGTCGACCCACGGGTGCGGCTCGAGTGATTTCGCCGGTCGTCCTCTGGACGGATGCCCTGGTCTTCACCCTCGTCGGTGTGGCGGTGGTCTTCGGCCTCTACGCGCGCCGCCGCGAGCACCTGCGCGAGCCCTGGCGGCGCGTGGCACGCAGCCCCAAAGGGGTCTCCGCAGGGACGGTGCTCGCAGCCTTCGTCGCCATCGGCCTGTTGGATTCACTCCACTTCCACCCCCGGCTCGAGGGGGCGGAGGCGGGGGGCAGCGCCGAGCACTACTCCACGGAGGTCGCGAGTGTCTTCGACCTTCTGGTCTGGCCCCTGCGCGAGCGGGTCGAGAAGACGTACTCCGCCCCGTTCGCAACCCACGCCTACGCGAAGGAGACCATCGATCTCGGGGGAGGGCGGCAGGCGAGGGAGTATCCCCGGCTGGTCCATGGCGGGGCGCATCTGAGCGACGCGGGTACGAGAGGGGCGGACATCGCGCTCCGGTCCCTTGCGGGACTCGGTGCGGGCATCGCCCTCTGGCTTGCCCTGGTGGGCCTCTTCGTCGCGGTCCCAGCCGCCCGGCGGGGAGAGCGGTTCGGGCGTCTCTGGCGGGCCCTCTGGGCCGGGCATTGGCAGTGGCCCTGGCGGACGTTCCTGGTGACCGCAGGGGTGCTGCTCACGCTGGTGACCCTCGGTGTCACCCTCGCGGGAACCTACCACGTTCTCGGCACCGACAAGGTGGGTCAGGACGTCCTGTACCAGGCCCTGAAGAGCGTTCGCACCGGTCTCGTCATCGGCACGGTCTCGACCCTGGTGATGCTTCCGTTCGCCATCGCCCTCGGGATCTCGGCCGGATACTTCCGGGGGCTCGTCGACGACGTGGTGCAGTATCTCTACACCACGCTGAGCTCGATTCCGGGGGTGCTGCTGATTGCGGCGGCGGTCCTGATGCTCCAGGTCTACGTGGCCAACCACCCCGACGACTTCGAGAGCCTTGCCGAGAGCGCGGACCTGCGCCTGTTGTTCCTCAGCATCATCCTGGGGGTGACCAGTTGGACGGGCCTGGCCCGGCTGCTTCGCGCGGAGACGCTCAAGCTGAGCCAGGTGGAGTTCGTGCTGGCGGCTCAGGCCCTCGGTGTGGCGGGCGGGCGCATCCTGGTCCGCCACATCCTGCCGAACGTGATGCACATCGTCCTGATCACGGTGGTGCTCGACTTCAGTGGGCTCGTCCTGGCCGAGGCCGTGCTGTCCTACGTGAGCATCGGCGTCGACCCGACCACCATCAGCTGGGGCAACATGATCAACAGTGCGCGCCTCGAGCTCGCCCGCGAGCCGGTCGTCTGGTGGTCCCTCGCGGCGGCCTTCTTCTTCATGTTCTCCCTGGTGCTCTCCGCCAACCTCTTCGCCGACGTGGTGCGTGACGCCTTCGACCCGCGCCTGCGGGGCAGCGAGCGTCCCGCGTGACGGCCTCTCCGAGGGCCCTCCTGGAGGTCCGTGACCTGCGGGTGTCGCTGAGCGTGCCGGGCGGGACGGTGCGCGCGGTCGACGGCGTGGACCTGACGGTGATGCCCGGGGAGACGCACGCCATCCTCGGGGAGTCGGGGTGCGGGAAGTCCATGACGGCGCTCTCGATCCTGCGCTTGCTCCCCGCGGCCGGGCGGGTCGTGGACGGCAGCGTACGGCTCGACGGGACCGACCTGCTGCGGCTGCCCGAGGACGCCATGCGCGCCGTTCGGGGCCGGCGCGTCGCCATGATCTTTCAGGAGCCCCAGTCCTCGCTGAACCCGGTGCTCACCGTGGGTGACCAGATCGCCGAGGGTGTGCGCCGGCACCAGGGACTGTCGCGTCGGGCGGCGCTGCGTCGGGCCGTGGAGCTGCTGGAGGCGGTCGGCATCCCGGACCCGTCCCGGCGGGCGAGCGAGTATCCGCACCAGCTCTCCGGCGGCATGAAGCAGCGTGTGATGATCGCCACCGCTCTGGCCGGTGAGCCGGACCTCCTGATTGCCGACGAGCCGACCACCGCGCTCGACGTCACCATTCAGGCCCAGGTGCTGGAACTGCTGGACCAGCTGCGTCGGGAACGAGGCATGGCGGTCCTGCTGATCACGCACGACCTCGGGGTCGTGGCAGAGTCGGCGCAGCGGGTGGCGGTCATGTACGCCGGGCAGGTGGTCGAGGAGGGTGTGACGGCCGACCTGTTCGCCCGCCCCCTGCACCCGTACACGCGGAAACTCTTCGCGGCCCTGCCTGCCGTAGGCAAGCGAGGCGGGGCGCTGGAGGTCATCCCGGGGACGGTGCCGTCGTTGACCGCGCACGTTCCGGGGTGTCGCTTCGCGCCACGCTGCGACCAGGCGTGGGCGCTGTGCCGCGCCGCGGCGCCTGGCTGGCACCCGCTCGGGAGAGGGCAAGGGGTGCGTTGTCATCTGTACGCGGAAGGCCGGGACAGGGCGCGCAGCCTGCCTCCCGGCCCCGCCGTGGTCCCGGCGTCCATGGCCGTTCCCCGGGACGTGACCCCGACACCCCTGCTGAGGGTACGCGGGCTGCAGGTGCATTTCCCCATACGCCGCGGGCTGTTGCAGCGGGTCGTGGGGCAGGTGCGGGCCGTCGACGGGGTGGACCTGGACCTGGCGGCCGGGCGAACGCTCGCCCTGGTGGGGGAGTCGGGCTGCGGGAAGACCACGGTCGGCCACGCGGTTCTCCAGCTCCTGCGCCCCACCGCGGGGTCGGTACGTTTCGACGGTGAGGAGTTGACCCGCCTCTCCGGGCCGAGACTGAGACAGCGCCGGCGCGAGCTGCAGATCGTCTTCCAGGACCCGTACGCCTCGATGAACCCCCGCATGCTGGTCGGCGACATCGTGGAGGAGGGGATGCTCGCCCAGGGCACCCTGCCGGACCGAACTGCACGCCGCAGCCGGGTGGCAGACCTGCTGGCGCAGGTGGGGCTCGACCCCGGTGCGACGGACCGCTACCCCCACGAGTTCTCGGGCGGTCAGCGCCAGCGCGTCGCAATCGCCCGCGCCCTGGCCGTCGAGCCGAGGTTGGTGGTGTGCGACGAGCCCACCAGCGCGCTCGACGTGTCGGTGCAGGCGCAGATCCTGAATCTGCTTCGAAACCTGCAGGACCATCTGGGGCTGGCCTACCTGTTCATCACCCACAACCTGGCGGTCGTGGAATATCTCGCCCACGAGGTCGCGGTGATGTATCTGGGCCGGATTGTGGAGCGCGGCCCGGTGGGCGCGGTGCTTCGCGGCCCCGCTCATCCCTACACGCGGGCGCTGCTCTCGGCGGTTCCGGTCCCCGACCCGGCGGGCGGGCGCGCGGTGATCCACCTGGAGGGCGAGCTGCCGTCTCCTTCCCAGCCCCCCCGTGGCTGCCACTTCCACCCGCGCTGCCCGGAGGCCCGGGACCTGTGCCGTGAGAGCTATCCGGAGACGGTCGGGGTCGGCACGGGCCACCGGGTCGCCTGCCACCTGCACCCGCCGTCGTAAAGCGGGCGTGGGCGCGGGGGAAGACGGGCGCATCGCGCCCGAGGCTCAGGCGCGCGCGAGGCTCTCGCTGGTCTTGCCGAGCCGGGATACCAAGGTCTGCACGAAGGCGCGCAGGAATCGGAGCTGGGCCCCGGCCGAGACCTGTTCCACGTGGCTCGCGCCGATCCGGAGTGCGGAGACGTCGTTCAGGGCGACGATGTTGGCGCTGCGGGGCACCTTTCCGAAGTAGCCCATCTCTCCGAAGCAGTCTCCGGCGGCGAGCGAGCTCAGGACCCGGGACCCCTTCTTCACCATGACGTCACCCGACACGATGATGTAGAAGAAATCCTCGATCGCGCCCTCGCTCACGATCCGGTCGCCGCCGGTGAAACGATGGCCGCTGGCCGCGCGCACCACCTCCCACAGCTCCGCGTCCGAGAATTCGGCGAAGAACGCCAGTTTGCGGGCGCTCTCGAACCGCTCCTGCTCGTCGACATGGGCTTCGACACCGTCCAGGTGGTCGAATGCCTCCGAAAGGTCGGCCGCCATCTCGTTGCCCATCGCGTAACGCTGGGCGCGGTCGCGCGCCAGCGCCTTCATGACGATGGCCTCCAGTTCCGGGGGGACGTCCGCGCGCAGGGCTCGCACCGGCGGTGGGGCGTCGTGGACGATGCGGTAGATGAGCCTCGAGAGGTTTTCCGCCTGGAATGGCGTGCGCCCGGCGAGGAGCTCGTAGAGCACGACGCCGAGCGAGTAGAGGTCCGTCTGGTGGGTCAGCTCCTCTTCCTGGGCCTGTTCGGGAGACATGTACCGCGGTGACCCGACCATCCCCATGACCTGCGTGGTATCCGAGTGCAGCCTGCGGGCGATGCCGAAGTCCGCGATTTTTACGTCGCCGCTGGGTGTCAGCAGGATGTTGCTCGACTTGATGTCCCGGTGGATGACGCCCGCCCGGTGCGCGTAGTCCAGCGCGCGCGCACACTTGAAGGCGATTTCCACCACGCGCCGCAGTGGCAGGAGGGAGTCAGCCTGGCAGTGGTCCTTGAGCGTGCGCGAGCCATCCACGTACTCCATGACGATGTATGGCCGCCCGTCCTCCTCGCCGGCATCGTAGACGGACAGGATGTTCGGATGTTTCAGCAGCCCGGCGAGCCGCGCCTCGTTGAAGAAGATTCGGTGCGAGAGCCGGGCGGCCTCGGCGGAGGTGGGGATGCTCCCCAACTTGATGGCGACCGGACGTTCCGCGAAGGGGTCGTGGGCGAGATAGACCACCCCCATCGCACCTCGCCCGATGGGCGCGAGCAATTCGTATTTGCCGAGCTTGCGTGGAGCGTCAGCGGGGCTGCGTTCGGGCAGGGTTCCGTCTGGGCCGGAGCTCATGCAGTGAGCGGACAGCTATGAAGCACGGAGGGCGCCAGGGCCGGCCCGGCGACAGGAAGTCTGTACGGAAATGGGGTCAACCGGCTCGCGCGACGCGCATGTCTTCGCGGTAGACGTTCAACTGCTGGCCGGCCTGTACTCCCTGATTCTCCCCGAGCTTGTTCCAGCGTCGGAGCATGGCCGGGCTGACGCCGAACCGTTGGGAGATCGCCCAGAGCGTTTCGCCCGGCTTCACCTTGTAACGGATCAACTCGGGCGTCGCCGTCTTCGCCGTCTTCGCCGTCGCGGCGGATGCCTTCCCGGTGTTCGGCTTTCCAGCGCCAGGTTTGGCAGAGGCCGCGACACTGGCCACCTGTGCGGGGGGTGCCTTCTTCGCTGTGGAGGAGGCGGCAGCCTCGGGCTTTCTCGCCTTCTCCGCCTCGGCCTTGCCCCGGTTCTGGCCCGCGTCGGCCCTGGCGGGTGTCCCGCCTGCGCTGGCCACTACGGTCCGGTCGTTCTGTACCTTCACCGTCAGGGCCTGGCCCACCTTCACGCCAGCCTTGGACGAGATGCCGTTCATGCTGGCCAGCGCCTGGGGCGTCACGCCGTAGCGGCGAGCCAGCGAGTAGAGCGTCTCGCCGGGACGGACGACGAACTTCTGGGTGACCGCCGCCGGCTCGCTCACCTTGAGAGCCACAGGGGCAGGGGTCTTCCTTCCCCTGTTCTCGTCCTCGCCGGTGGAGCGGGACGCGGGCTGGGCAACGGCCTCGGATGCATCGGCCACTAGGACGGCCGCGTTCGCGGTCCTGGCGCCGAGCGGCACGCGGACGACGTTTCCGGGGCGGACCCGGTTGCCGTCCAGCTGGTTCACCTCACGCAACGTGTCCGGCGTCGTGCCGAAGCGGTTTGCCAACATCGCGAGCGTCTCGCCGCGGCGCACCACATGGCGCTTCCACGGCAGCCGCTCGTGCTCGGGCATCTCACTCAGGCGCGCAGTGAAGGAGTCCGCCTTGTGGATCGGCAGCACCAGGTGGTGTGGCCCGTCGGGGTCCGTCGCCCAGCGCGAACAGCCGGGGTTCAGGTGGCGCAGGTCCGCCAGCGGGATCCCTGCGGCCGAAGCGGCGACGTTCAGGTCGACCGGACCCTGGAGCCCGATCCGGGTGAGATACGGCTCGTTCGGAATGGCGGCGAGCTGCACCCCGTATGCGCGCGGGCTCGCGACGACGCGCGCCAGCGCGAGGAGCCGTGGCACGTAGCTACGGGTCTCTTCCGGAAGGGACAGGCTCCAGAAATCGGTCGGAAGCCCGGCCCGCTGGTTTTCCTGAATCGCCCGCCCCACGGCGCCTTCGCCGCAGTTGTACGCGGCGACCGCCAGTTGCCAATCGCCGCCGAACTGATCGCGCAAGGCCGTCAGATAATCCAGGGCCGCGCGGGTCGAGGCGAGGATGTCCCGGCGCCCGTCGTACCACCAGTTCTGCCGTAACCCGAAACGCCGTCCCGTCTCGGGAATGAACTGCCAGATCCCGGACGCCCGGGCCGGTGAATAGGCAAACGGCTGGAACGCGCTCTCGACGATGGGGAGGAGCGCGATCTCGCTCGGCACGCCCCGCGACTCGACCTGCTCCACGATATAGTGCAGGTAGGGCCTTGCGCGCTGGGCCGTGCGGTCCAGGAAGCTCTGGTTGCGCACGTACCGATCGATCTCGGCATCGATCGCCGGCTGATCCGGCGAAGGTATGCTGAATCCGCTGCGGATCCGCGCCCACAGGTCGGGGGAATCCTTGCTCCCGGGCTCCGGTTTGAAGCGGCCGCGCGGGGCGCTCCGATACGCCTTTCCGTCGGACACGACCGAGCCTTTGCCCGAGTCGGTCACGGGACGTCCATCGCTCGAGGTTACCTGGCCGAAGTCCCACCCTTCCGCATCCCCGCCGAAACCGGAGCGCGCGGGCTGGAGCCCGCAGCCAGAAGAGAGAGATACAATACCGACCAGAAGCCCCGGGACGAACAGGCGCCGGGTGGCTCTTATTATCATGGTGCTGGTAGCGTAGGAGGTTGCGTGCGGTCGGTCAAGCGCCTTCGGAGATATCGGTGAGCACCGACAGTGGCTCCCGGGCTCATCAGGGTGGCGAGCGCCGTGGCACGGCCCCGGTGACGGAGGGGGCCCGGCTGAGGGCCTGGTCTACTGCCTGGCCGGGCCGCGCCGTTCTTGCCGCGGAGCGCGTGGCGCTCGAGGAATTCCTTCCGAATCTCTTTGGTTACTACCTGTTGCAGGTGGGTAGCCTCTGCGACCCACAGGCCGTCAGCGCCAGCCGTATCCGCAGCCGCGTCTGCGTGACGGACGCGCAGCCGAGGTTCGATGAGGAGTGTCCATCGGTCGTGGGGTCAGCCCAGTCGCTGCCGTTCGCGGCCGACAGCGTCGACGTCGTCGTGCTGCAGCACGTACTGGAGTTCCAGGACTCCCCGCACGAGGCTCTGCGCGAGGCGGAGAGGGTGCTGGTCCCCGAAGGACACCTCGTGCTGGCTGGCTTCAACCCGTTCAGCCTCGTCGGGCTCTGGCGAGCCGCGGAGCGGCGACGCGCGGGTCCGCCCTGGTCAGGGCGCTTCGTCAGTCCGACGCGGGTCAAGGACTGGCTCGCGCTGCTCGGACTCGAGGCGACGGAAGTGCGTATGTTGTTCTTTCGCCCGCCGTTCTCCCGTCCGGCGCTGCTGCGGCGGCTTCGTCGACTGGAGTCCCTCGGTGCCCGGCTGTGGCCCTATGCCGGCGGTGTCTACGTGATCGTCGCGCGCAAGCGCGTCGCTACGCTGACGCCGATCAAGCCGCGCTGGCTGCCGCGCCGGGGCCTGGTGGGAGTCCGCCTGGCCGAGCCGTCGGCCCGTTGGGACACTGGACTGGAGATGCCACCGACCCGGCGCGGGGGGGACCTGGCGGCGTGACGCGGGACAGGGTGGAGGCATTCACCGATGGCGCCTGTCGCGGCAACCCCGGGCCGGGCGGGTGGGCGGCGCTGCTGCGTTACAATGGCCACGAGAAGCTGCTCTCGGGGGGCGATCCCCACACCACCAACAACCGGATGGAACTGCTTGGCGCCATCCACGCCCTCGAGGCGCTGAAGCGCCCGTGCCACGTTCGCCTGCACACGGACTCCGAGTACGTGCGGCGAGGCATCACGGAGTGGCTCGCCGGCTGGAAGCGCAAGGGCTGGAAGACATCGGCAGGGCAGCCGGTGAAGAACGTCGACCTCTGGGAGCGGCTCGACCGGGCGCGCTCTGCGCACGCGGTCGACTGGCAATGGGTGCGCGGCCACGCCGGCCACCCGGAAAACGAGCGTGTGGACGCCGCGGCTCGCGAAGCGGCGGCCCGTCAGCGTTCGACCTAGAGGGGCGTCCATGCGACAGGTCGTTCTCGACACCGAGACCACCGGGCTCGACCCCGCGCAGGGCCACCGGATCATCGAGGTGGGGTGCGTGGAGATCGTGAATCGCCGGGTGACCGACCGCACCTTTCATTATTATCTGAACCCCGAGCGGGAGGTCGACGCAGGCGCCCTCCAGGTCCACGGGATCAGTAACGAGTTCCTGGCCGACAAGCCTCGGTTCGCGGACGTGGCGCGGGAGATGCTCGAGTTCCTGGCCGGGGCGGAGCTTCTCATTCACAACGCGGCCTTCGACGTCTCGTTCCTGAACCACGAGCTCGCGCAACTTTCCCAGGGCCTCGAGCCGCTGGAGCGCCACTGCACGGTGACGGACACCCTGGCGCTCGCCCGCGAGCGCCACCCCGGGAAGAAGAACAGTCTGGACGCGCTCTGCCGGAACTATGGCGTGGACAATTCGCGCCGGGACCTGCACGGGGCCCTGCTCGATGCGCAGTTGCTGGCAGAGGTTTACCTTGCGATGACGGGGGGCCAGGTCACCCTGTCCCTGGTCCCCAGGGCTGCCGCGGGGAAGGGGAAGCGGGCTGGCGAGGGTGGGGCGTGGAGCGGGAATCGGGAGCGGCTGGCAATCCACCGCGCGGACGGGCAGGAGGCCGCTGCGCACGAGGCCCGGCTGGCCGCCCTGGACCGGGCGAGCGGGGGCCGTTGCCTCTGGCGCGAGCTTGGCTGGTAGACCGAGGGCGGTCGGGCCTCAGGCTGCGGCGGACTGCAGCTCCCGGTAGCGGTGCAACCGGTGTTCACACCCCGTGCTCTTCCGTCATCGACGTTCCCGGCGCGGCCTTCACGCCGTCCGGGCGGAGCCGCAGGCGCCTTGAATCGCCCGGGCAGCGTGTCTAGACTCGCTCCACTTCGGGCGGGGTGAGCCTGCGCCGCCCCCCGTTGTCTCGTGCGCGGCAGGCATCCGCTCCGCCCCCATCCAGCCAGTCGACCAGAGGAGAACCCCCATGGCCTTCGAGCTTCCGCCCCTCCCGTATGCAAAGAACGCTCTGGCCCCGACCATCTCCGAGGAGACGATCGAGTACCACTACGGCAAGCACCACCAGACCTACGTCACCAACCTGAACAATCTCGTCAAGGGCAGCGAGTTCGAGGCCATGGGGCTCGAGGACATCGTGCGCGAGTCCTCGGGGGGTGTCTTCAACAACGCGGCCCAGGTGTGGAACCACACGTTCTACTGGAATTGCCTGAAGCCGGGCGGCGGTGGCGCGCCGACCGGGGCACTGGCCGCGGCCATCGACAAGGCCTTCGGCTCCTTCGCGGCCTTCAAGGAAAAGTTCTCCAGCTCGGCCGTCGGCAATTTCGGCTCCGGCTGGACCTGGTTGGTGAAGAATGCAGACGGCAGTCTCGAGGTGCTGAACACCAGCAACGCGGGCACGCCGATGACGAGTGGGAAGACGGCGCTGCTCACGTGCGACGTGTGGGAGCACGCCTACTACGTGGACTACCGCAACGCCCGGGCAAAGTACGTGGAGTCCTTCTGGGGGCTGGTGAACTGGGACTTCGTGGCGAAGAACTTCGCCGGCTGAGGACAGGCCGGGCGCCAGCCGCGGGTTGCCTCCTTGCGTTCAGGACGTGCGTGATGACAGATTCCCTGATGCGGACGTACGCCCGCCAACCGATCACCTTCGATCGGGGGGAAGGCGTCTGGCTGTGGGACCAGGAGGGACGCCGGTACCTCGATGCCGTCGCTGGCATCGCGGTGTGCGGTCTCGGTCACGCCCACCCTGCGGTGACGAAGGCCCTCTGCGACCAGGCGGGCCGCCTCGTGCACACCTCGAACCTGTACCGGATCGCCGCCCAGGAAGAGTTGGCGGACACGCTCAGGCGGGTCTCGGGGATGAGCCGGGCATTCTTCTGCAATTCCGGTGCAGAGGCGAACGAGGCGGCGATCAAGCTTGCCCGCCTGCACGGGCACGGCCTCCAGGTGGACGTCCCGGTGGTCGTCGTCATGGAAGGCAGCTTCCACGGCCGCACCCTCGCCACCCTCAGCGCGACGGCGAACCGCAAGGTGCAGGCGGGTTTCGAGCCGCTGGTCCAGGGCTTCCTGCGGGTTCCGTACGACGACCTCGAGGCCCTCGAGCGGGTTGCGCGCGAGCGCAAGGACGTGGTGGCGGTTCTCGTGGAGCCGGTGCAGGGCGAAGGTGGGGTCATCGTGCCCCGTGCCGGCTACCTCGCGGGTGTCCGGCGGGTCTGTGACGCGCACGGTTGGTTGATGATGCTGGACGAGATCCAGACCGGCCTCGGCCGCACGGGCCGCTGGTTCGCCCATCAGCACGATGGGGTCCTGCCTGACGTCATGACCCTCGCCAAGGGGCTCGGGAACGGCGTCCCCATCGGCGCCTGTCTCGCGCGCGGTGCCGCGGCGGAACTGATGGGACCAGGCAGCCACGGCTCCACCTTCGGCGGCAACCCGCTCGCTTGCCGGGCTGCGCTTGCCGTGCTCGAGACGGTGGAGTCGGAGAGGCTGGCGGAGCGGGCGGAGGACACGGGCGCCTACCTGCGCGAGCGCCTGGCCGGCGCGCTGCAGGGGCTCGAGTGCGTGCGCGCCGTGCGGGGCAGGGGACTGATGATCGGGGTCGAGCTCGCGCGCCCCTGCGGAGATCTGGTCGCGCAGGCCCGTGAGCGCGGGCTGCTGATCAACGTGACGGCCGAGAGAGTGGTGCGGCTTCTTCCACCGCTCATTCTGACGCGCGCGGACGCCGCCCTCCTGGCGGACACCCTCGTCGAATTGATCCGCGAATTCTGTTCGCGGGTGTGAGGCTTCCATGGCAATCCGGCACTTCCTCACGTTGCTCGACCTGACCTCCGAGGAGATCGTCGCCCTGATCGACCGTGCCACGGAGCTCAAGGCGCGACTTCGCGACGGCGTGATCGACGAGCCCCTGAAGAATCGGACGCTCGCTCTGGTCTTCGAGAAGTCCTCCACGCGTACCCGAGTCTCCTTCGAGGCCGCGATGGTCCAGTTCGGTGGGGCGACCCTGTTTCTCTCTCCGCGGGACACCCAGCTCGGCCGGGGCGAGCCCATCGAGGACACTGCACGCGTCCTCTCGCGCATGGTGGACGTCGTGGCGATCCGCACCTTCGAGCACGAGAAGATCGAGCGCTTCGCCGCCTACTCCGGCGTGCCCGTCATCAACGCGCTCACCGACCGTCACCACCCCTGCCAGCTGCTGGCCGACATGCAGACCTTCTTCGAGCACCGGGGCTCGATCGCCGGGCGCACGGTGGCCTGGGTCGGTGACGGAAACAACATGTGCCACTCGTACATCGACGCCGCCCGGCAGCTGGAATTCCGGCTGCGGGTGGCGTCGCCCGAGGGATACGAGCCGGACCCGCAACTGGTGGCGGCCGGATCGGGCTGGGTCGAGGTGATGCGAGACCCCAGGGAGGCCGTGGCGGGGGCCCACCTGGTGGTCACCGACGTGTGGGCGAGCATGGGTCAGGAGTCCGAGCAGGCGCAGCGCCTCGAGCGTTTCTCCGCCTACCAGGTCAATCGGGACCTGATGCGGCTCGCTGCGCCGGACGCCCTGTTCATGCATTGTCTCCCCGCGCACCGGGGCGAAGAGGTCACCGAGGACGTCCTGCTCGGCCCCCAGAGCGTCGTGTGGGACGAGGCGGAGAACCGACTGCATGCTCAGAAGGCGTTGCTGGAGCTCCTGCTGCGTCGCTGAGTGCCCGGACCGGTTCGTCGCGTGCGCATCCTGATCAGCAACGACGACGGCTACCAGGCTCCGGGCATCGTCTGTCTCGCGCGACGTCTCGGCGAGGTCGGCGAGATCTCGGTCGTTGCGCCGGAGCGGGAGCGCAGCGGCGCAAGCAATTCGCTCACCCTGCGCAACCCTGTGCGCGCGCGGCGCGCCGAGAACGGATTCATCTATGTGGACGGAACGCCCACGGACTGCGTGCACCTCGCCATCACCGGGTTGCTCGACCCCGAGCCGGACCTCGTGGTGGCGGGCATCAACGCCGGGGCCAATCTCGGCGACGACGTGCTCTACTCCGGCACGGTGGCCGCGGCGATGGAAGGGCGTTTCCTCGGATTGCCGGCGATCGCGGTGTCGCTGGTGGGGGACCGGTTCCAGCACTACGAAACGGCGGCCGGCGTGGTGGTGTCCCTCGTGGCGAGCCTCCAGACCTCGCCTATCCCCCCGGCGACGATCCTCAACGTGAACGTGCCGGACGTTCCTGCGCAGGCGCTGTCGGGATTCCGGGTCACCCGCCTGGGGCAGAGGCATCGCTCGGAGCCCGTCGTGCGCACCCATGACCCTCGAGGCCGGGAGATCTTCTGGATCGGGCCGGCCGGGCCGGGACAGGATGCGGGACCGGGCACCGACTTTCACGCGGTCGCGGAGGGCTACGTGTCCATCACGCCCCTGCACGTGGACCTCACTCGGCACGCGGCGATCGCGGACCTCTCGCGCTGGGTCGGAGGCCTGCGGGTCCGGTGACCACGCGATTCGACGGCATCGGCATGACCTCCCAGCGCACGCGGGACCGGCTGATCGAACGCCTGCGCGCGCAGGGGATCGGCAACCCTACGGTGCTCGAGGTGATCCGGCGCACTCCGCGGCACCTCTTCGTGGACGAGGCGCTCGCAAGCCGCGCCTACGAAGACACTGCGTTGCCGATCGGTCACGGTCAGACGATCTCCCAGCCCTACATCGTCGCACGCATGACGGAGCTGCTGATCGGGGAGGGGTCTCCCCGGCGGGTGCTGGAGATCGGCACCGGCTGTGCCTATCAGACGGCGGTACTGGCGCAGCTCGTGCCCAACGTGTTCAGCGTGGAGCGGATCCAGGCGTTGCTGCACCAGGCCCGGGAGCGCCTCTATCAGCTCCGAATCAACAACGCGCGCCTGCGGTTGGCCGACGGCTCGCTCGGCTGGCCCGAGCATGCCCCCTATGACGGCATCCTGGTGGCCGCTGCCGCTCCGTCGGTCCCCCAGGCGCTCTGTGATCAACTGGCTCCAGGTGGGCGCCTGGTCGCCCCCGTGGGCACAAGGGGCTCGCAACGCCTCGTGCTCATGGTGCGCGAGGCGGAAGGCTTTCAACAGCGCACTCTCGAGGCGGTGAGCTTCGTGCCGTTGGTTGCCGGGACCGGGTGACGTTGCGTGAGGACCCGCGCCTGGACCTGGAGATGTGCGCTCGGTTCAGTGGTCGTGCTCACCCTGGCCGGCTGTGGCTCCGGTGGTGTCAGGGCCCCGGTCGAGGAGCGCACAGTCGTTGGCTCCATCTCGATCCCTGACGCTCCCCGCCTCCGGAGCGCCGGCAGGCCTCAGGAACCGGCAAGGCGCGAGGCTGCGATGGAGGTGCCGCACCCGGCGGGGCCGCAGGTCGAGACGAAGCCCCGGGCTCCGGTGAAGCGGACCCCGGCGAAATCCGTCGAATCGCTCAAAAAACAGCAGCCCGAAGCGCTCGCGTGGGTCTGGCCCGCCACCGGCCGCGTGTTGCGCGGGTTCTCCGAAGGGGGCAACAAGGGCCTCGACATCAGCGGTCGAACGGGTTCGCCCGTGCGCGCTGCGGCGCGGGGCCGAGTGGTGTATTCGGGCAGTGGACTGGTCGGATACGGCAAGCTTATCATCGTCAAACATAACAAGAGCTATCTGAGTGCGTACGCGCACAACGACAGGCTCCTGGTCAAGGAAGGTGACTCGGTGAGGGGCGGTCAGCGCATCGCCCAGATGGGTCAGACCGGTACACAGGAGGTGAAGCTGCACTTCGAGATCCGTCGGGACGGCAGGCCGGTCGATCCGCTGATTTACCTTCCGCGCCGGGACCTGCGCCAGGAGGATTCGGATGCTTGAGCGGGACGAGGAGCGAGAGGAATTCCTCGAACAGAACCGCGAGCCGAGCGAGGACGCGCTCGGCGAAGACGAGCTGATCGATCCGGCAATCGGCGAGGGGCTCGTCGAGAACCTTGCGGAGGAACTCGAGGAGGACCCCGCGCTGACCGGGACGGACACCGTCTCCTTTCCCCGGGACATCCCGGAAGGGGAGATGGACGCCACCCGCCTGTACCTCAGCGAGATCGGCTACTCCCCCCTGTTGACCGCGGAAGAAGAAGTCCGGTTCGCCCGCGCGGGGCAGCGGGGCGACAAAGAGGCGCGCAAGCGCATGATCACCAGCAATCTGCGGCTGGTGGTGAAGATAGCCCGCCGGTACATGAACCGGGGCCTTGCACTGCTCGACCTCATCGAAGAGGGCAACCTCGGCCTCATCCGGGCGGTCGAGAAGTTCGACCCCGAGCGCGGCTTCCGCTTCTCCACGTATGCCACCTGGTGGATCCGTCAGACCATCGAGCGGGCGCTGATGAACCAGACCCGCACCATTCGTCTGCCCATCCACGTGGTGAAGGAGATCAACGTCTACCTGCGTGCCGCGCGCAAGCTGGCCCAGTCTCTCGATCGGGAGCCGAGTCCGGAGGACGTGGCCGGGATGCTCGACAAGCCCATCGAGGAGGTGAAGCGCATGCTGGGCCTGAACGAGCGTGTCGCTTCGGTGGACGTCCCGAGGACGCAAGACACCGAGAAGTCCCTCATCGACTCCATCCCCGACGAGCAGAATACCGACCCTTCCCTGCTGCTCCAGGACCGGGACGTGCAGCTCCACATCGACCTCTGGCTGTCGAAGCTGAACGACAAGCAGCGAGCCGTGGTGGAGCGCCGGTACGGTCTGCACGGCCATGAGAGCTCGACGCTCGAGGAGGTGGGCAACGAGCTCGGCGTGACCCGGGAGCGCGTGCGTCAGATCCAGATCGAGGCCCTGCGCCGCCTGCGGGAGATCCTGGAGCGGGAGGGTTTTTCCGTAGACACCGTGTTCGAGGGCTAGCCTCGCGGCATCGGCACGGCGAGTACCACACCAGGAGGGAACGCGAGATGAGACTCATCCTTTTGGGCCCACCGGGCGCCGGCAAG
>CALMKJ010000026.1 GCA_937867305.1 uncultured Ectothiorhodospiraceae bacterium
GACCCGCAGGTCGTGGTGGACCTGGACCTGGACCTGGGCCTCGAACTGGGCCTGGACCGGCGCCGGGGCCTGGGCCTGGGCCTGGGCCGGGGCCGGTGGGGCCACGGTGAGGGCGAGCACGCCGAGGAGCGCTGGAACCCGGAAGGGTGTCCGGTGGTCAGGGTAGGGGTAGGCAGAACAGGACATCCGCATGAACCTCTTCGCTCGTTCCGGTACGGTCGCCGCGGCCCTTGCGGTGCTGCTCCTGTCGGCCCCTTCCGCTGCGGTCCCCGCTGCCGCGGCCTCCGGCGCGGGGCCGCGCGAGCCGCCGGCGCAGGCCATGGCGGTGCCGGAAGGATCGTCTGTCGCGAGGGCCCTCGATATGCGCGCAATGCCCGCCCTGGAGCGGATCATCCCACGTCTGGACCGGACGCGGGTCGTGTTCGTCGGGGAGACTCACGACCGTCTCGATCACCACCTGAACCAGCTCGAGGTGATCCGCGGCCTCCACGCGCGGCGCCGGGCGATCGCCATCGGCATGGAACAGTTCCAGCAGCCTTTCCAGGGCGTCCTGGACGACTACGTGGCGGGCCGCATCTCCGAGCGCGAGATGCTGGAGGGCACGGAGTACTTCGAGCGCTGGCGCTTCGACTACCGCCTGTACCGGCCCATCCTGCAGTATGCCCGGGAGCACGGGATCCCCGTGGTCGCCCTGAACGTCCCCGCCGAGATCACCACGAAGATTGGCCGCGAGGGCCTCGGAGGTCTGAGCGAGGCCGAGCGCGCCCAGGCGCCGGCGGAGATCGACCGCCACGACGAGGCCTACCAGGCGCGGCTGCGCACCATCTTCGAGCAGCACCCGAGGAACGGTGAGCAGGCCTTCGAGCGCTGGCTCGAGGTGCAGCTGACCTGGGACGAGGGCATGGCGGAGCGCGCCGCCCGTTACCTCAACGAGAACCCCCGCCGCACGCTGGTCGTGCTGGCCGGTTCCGGGCACCTGGCATACCGCTCGGGGATCCCCAATCGGGTGGCGCGCCGTACGGGCGTCTCCGGAATGGTGCTCTTGCCCGTGGACGGTGTGGCGCTCGAGCCCGAGGTGGCCGACTTCCTCCTGACCTCTCAGGCGCGGAGTCTTCCGCCGTCGGGCCGGTTGGGGGTCGGAATCGAAGCGCAGGAGGGCCGGGTGCGGGTGGCCTCGGTCGAACCGAACAGCGGCGCGGAGGAGGCAGGCGTGCGGGAAGGCGACGAGATCGTCGCCATCGACGGTCATCCGGTCGCGCGGTTCTCGGACGTGCGCCTCGCGCTCTGGGAGCGGTCGGCCGGTGAGAAGTCCACCGTCGAGATCCTTCGCCGGCGCTGGATCGGGCCGGACGAGCCGGCGACGCTCACGGTCACCCTGCGCTAGGCCGCGCTCAAGGGCGGTACATGGGGCAGGCCGAAACGCGCCGGTCGACGTCGTCCAGCACCTCCTGGTAGGCGGGGCTCCCCACCTCGCCGTACCGGTGTCGAAGCTCGCTTTCGGAGAGATACTCGGGCAACCCGTCGACCACCGGCATGAAATCGGCCTCGGTGGCCTCCGCCGCGAGCCGGGCCCGCCAGGCACGCGCGGCGTCGGGCGAGCGCACGGCGAGCTCTCCGAAGCGGGTCCCGGCCCGGTCCGCGGCCAGGTCCGTGAAGCTGAAGCCGCTGCCGCTGCGGGCGTCGGCGAGCTCCTTGGAGAGACCGAGGGCCTCGGAGACGGCGCTGCCGGAGGCCGCGGCGACCGCGGCGGACGCGAGGAAGTGCTGGGCAAGGTCGGCCCGGCCCCGCAGGACCAGGCGGGCCCCGCGCCGGGGAGCCGCCTCGGCATCGGGGGCGAGCAGGCGCAGGTCCTTGCCGAGGGCGTGGGCGGCGAGCACGACGAGCAGGGCCCGGTTCTCGGCCGGCGCGTCGTCCCCGGTGGGCTCATCCGTGCGGGCGAGGTCCCGGAGGGCGCCCGCGAGCGGCAGCGACCGTCCGGCGGGCACGCTCGCGAGGGTCGCGAGGAGCCTGCGCTGGAACGCCGCGAGGCGCTCTCGGTCCGCGGGCGGCACGAGCTGATCCCGAGCGGCGCCGAGTAGTTCGGGCCGCCACTCGTAGCGGATCCTGAGTGTGTCGGGCGCGACCTGGACCTCGCGGATCGATTCCCGCGCGACGAGAAAGCCCGGCTCCTTTGCCAGTCGTTCCCAGGTCCGCCGCCAGGCCCAGGCGGCCAGGGTGTCCGGTACGGGAACCCGGCCGACCCGCAGGTCGCCGAGCGAGAGCTCGGTGCCCCTCGGGCGCAGGGTCGCCTCGACGTTCAGGAAACGTCCCACCGGGTTCTCGGGCAGCTCCCGGCTGCCGGCCAGGCGCACCTCTCCGGTCCCCAGGGTCGCCCGCATCGCGGCCATCCCGACGTGCTGGCCGAGGTAACCCGCCAGCGCGTTCACGTCCTGGGCGCTCAGGGAGAGCGTGCGGTCGCCGGGTTCCGACTGCCGCCGCGGATCGTGCTCGCGCAGGACACGCTCGGCCCGGTTGAGCTCCTCGGGCGAGAGGGGGGCGGCATGGGTCACCAGGGGCTGGTCGTCGAGGGCCAGGACCGCGAGCAGCCCCAGGGCGGCCAGGGTGATGGCGGGGAGCAGCAGGACCAGACGCAGGATCAGTCGCATGGCGGGCACCCTGGCATCGGAGGTTGGGGCACCGTAGGATCGCGCCCGGTTCCGGAGGGGTCGGCAATGAAGGCAAGCGAGCTCAAGCGGGGCACGGTAGTCTCCATCGAGGGCCGCACGTACATGGTACGCGAGGTGAGCGTCCAATCGCCCTCCTCGCGCAGTGGAAACACCCTGTACAAGGTCCAGTACCGGGACGTGGTGACGCGCCAGAAGCTCGAGCAGTCCTACCGGGGCGACGACGACCTGCCGGAGGTGTCTTTCGAGCGCCGGCCTGTGCAGCTCCTGTTCCGGGAGGTGGACTCTTGCACCTTCATGGACCTCGAGGACTATCAGCAGTACCCGATGGACCACGAGGCGATCGCCGCCGAGCTCCCCTATCTCGTGGACGGGCTCACGGGCCTCTACGCCTTGGTCTCGGAAGGCACCGTTCTCGGGCTCGAGCTTCCGGCGACGGTCGAGCTGGAGATCGTGGACTGCGCCCCTTCGATGAAGGGCTCTTCGGCGTCCGCCCGGACCAAGCCGGCCACTCTCTCCACGGGGCTCGTCGTCCAGGTGCCGGAGTACATCGCCCCGGGAGAGCGGGTGCGGGTGAACACGGTCACCGGCGAGTTCATGGCACGGGCCTGAGGGGCGGTCTCGCGGCTACGCGGTTGCCCTGGGTGGTCGCGTCGAGACCGTGCACCTGGAGCACCCCGAGGGCCCGGTGGTCCTTCCGCAGAACCCCTGATCGCCGCTCCATCAAGTGCCACGGACGGGTGCCGATAAGTCCTCCGAGCCCGGGTCGGTGTACCGCGTGAGGAGGCCGCTTTGCTGGAGAAGAGAGTCACTCTCAGGCAACTGTGCCCGGGCATGTACGTCTCGCGACTCGACCGCCCCTGGCTCGGGACGCCGTTCTCCTTGCAGGGCTTCCAGATCCGGGTGGGCTCGGACATCGCGGAGCTGCGCAAACACTGCAAGTACGTCTTCATCGACGTCGAGCGGGGACTCGACGCCAAGCCCGAGAAGCTCGACATCCCGCCGCCCACCCTGAGGACCAAGCCCGACCCGGTGGAGGCCCAGGTCGAGCTGCCGAAGGCCAGGCAGAGCGCGGAACAGGTGTCCAGCGAGCTCGCCCGGATCTTCGATGGTGCCAAGTCCGGCGGCCGGGCCATCCAGACCGCCCAGCTCAGGGAGGGGATCACCGGTCTGGTCGACAGCGTCCTGCGCAGCACCGATGCCGCACTGCTCCTCGCCCGACTCAAACGCAAGGACAACTACACCTACACGCACGCCCTCAGTTGCTCGCTGCTGGCTGTCGCCCTCGGCAAACAACTCATGCTCGAGAAGGCGGAACTGCAGAAGCTCGCCCTCGCGGCATCCCTGTTCGACATCGGCAAGACCCATGTTCCGGACGAGTTGCTGGTGAAGAGTGGCCCCATGACGGCGGCGGAATTGTCGCTCCTGCGCCGGCACGTCGAGTTCGGGTTGAAGGTGCTGAAGGAGATGCGGGACATCGACGAGGGCACCATCAACGCGGTCCGCTACCACCACGAGCGTCACGACGGCAGTGGCTACCCTGAAGGGCGGATGGGCAGGGACATCCCGCTCTTCGCACGCATCGTCGGGCTCGTGGACGCCTACGACGCGATGACGAGCACCCGCGTGTACCGCAGCGCGATGTCCCACGAGAGCGCGATACGCGAGCTCTACGAGCTGCGCGACAGGCACTTCCAGCCGGAGCTGATCGAACACCTGATCCAGTGTCTCGGAACCTACCCGGCGGGCACGCTGGTGGAGTTGACGACCGGTGAGGTGGCGATCGTGGTGGAGCAAAACCTGGTCCGCAGGCTGCGGCCCAAGGTCATGGTGGTCCTGGACGCCGACAAGAGGCCGCTCGATCACTTTCCCCAGATCGACCTCCTGAGCGAGTCGGTCAGCGACCACGGGGCACCCGTCGCGATTGCCTCGACGCTCGCCCCCGGAAGCTACGGGGTCGACGCCAGCGAGTACTTCATCTGACGGTCGGCGAGCCTCTCGGCAGCACGGGACGAACGGACACGCGACGGATGGCGCTCGATCAGCAACCCCTCGGCCGATCCCAAGAGACCTGCCAGCGCCTGTCGCGCACGGGGGTGGTCTCTCTGGTCGCGGACGAGCTGGGGCGCAACCCGGGCTCGCACGCCGCGCTCATCCTCCTGTCACTGCGTACCTATCGCGTCATCAACACCACCTTCGGATACGGTGCCGGCGAAGAGTTCGTGCAGCAGGTCGGTACCATGCTGCAGGCCCAGTTGCGCCCGGTGGACCGCGTGGCCAAGCTGGGCGGCGGAGAGATCGCGGTCGTCCTGCCGGGGTTGAAGAACCCTGAGCACGCGCTGCTCGCCGTGGCCAAGGTCAGACGGTTGCTGACCGGCAAGCTGAGGGTCGGCGCGGAACTGTTGGGGATGAATTCGACGCTCGGCGTGGCGGTCTTCCCCGCCCACGCGGCGACCCCCGAAGGCCTGGTGCAGCGCGCCGACGTCGCGCTCGGGACGGCCCTCAAGCACGGAAAGCCCTTCGTTCCGGCGACTGCGTTGGAAGGGCAGCCCGACAGCGCACTGCTCCTGGCGCAGGAGCTCGAGGCCGCGATCGCGGCCGACGACCTCACGCTGTACTACCAGCCGAAGGTGGCCCTGGCCGAAGGGCGCATCTGCGGGGTGGAGGCGCTGAGCCGCTGGCGCAGTCCGACGCGGGGCTTCGTCTCTCCCGACCGGTTCGTGACGGTCGCGGAGGAGCACGACCTCATCAAGCCCCTCACCCTCTGGTCGCTCAACGTCGCGCTGAAGCACGCGCGGGACTGGAGCGAGGTCTGGCCGGGGGCGAGCGTGGCGGTCAACCTCTCGGCGGCACTCCTCGCGGACGCGGAGATCACCGCGCTCGTCCAGCAGGCGCTCAACATCTGGGACGTGGTCCCCGACCGCCTGACGCTCGAGGTCACCGAGAGCGCGATCATGGAGGACCCGGAGCGCAGCCTCGCGACCCTGGGGCGTCTGCGCGAGATCGGGGTGGGTCTGGCGATCGACGATTTCGGGACGGGCTACTCGTCGTTCAACTACCTGCGCAAGCTGCCCGTCGACGAACTGAAGATCGACAAGTCCTTCGTTCTCGGGATGCTGGGGGACCCGAGCAGCGCCAAGATCGTGAAGGCCGTCGTCGACCTCGGCCACACCTTCGGTCTGAAGATCGTCGCCGAGGGCGTGGAAGACACCGACACGGTGCAGGCGCTCACCGAGCTCGGCTGTGATTGCGGACAGGGCTACCACTACGCACGCGCGCTGCCCGCCGAGGATCTGAGGCAGTGGCTCGCCTCGCCCCGCAGCGGACTCCTGCCGAGTGCGCCGGCGAGCCCGGAGCGGGTCACTCGATACCGAGCAGCTCCACGTCGAAGATGAGCGTCTCGTCCGGCCCGATGACCCCGCCCGCCCCGGCGTGGCCATAGGCGAGGTCGGAAGGAACGAAGAGCTGCCAGCGTGAGCCGACCGGCATCCGGGTGAGGGCCTGCTGCCAACCCTCGATCACCTGGCCGACGCTGAGTACCGTCGGCTCCCCGCGCCGGTAGGAACTGTCGAACTCCGTGCCGTCGATGAGGGTCCCGGCATAGTGCACCCGCACCTGGTCGGTGGACTGGGGCACGGGACCGGTGCCGGCCTTGACGACGCGGTACTGCAGGCCCCCCGGGAGCTCCACCACGTCGGGGTTGTTGCGGTTCGCCGTGAGGAATGCCGCCCCCTCGCTGCGGTTGCGCTCCGCCTCGGCGAGTCCCGCCTGACCCTGTTTCGCCTCGAACTGGCGCAGCACGTTCTCCCGGTCGCCCGCGGAGAGCCGCGGCGGTGAGCCACCGGCGCCATCCTGTACCCCTCGTGCCAGGATGGAGGCATCCAGGGGCAGCGCCTCGCGTCGCAGTTGCTCTCCCAACTGGTAACCGATGGTGTAGCTGAGGCGACGGGCGTCGGTGTCGAGGCGCGGGCCCTCGCCGCTCGGCGTACTCCCGGGTGCGGAAGGGGCATTCCCCGCGGTGGGGGGCGGCGCGCCGTCCCCGCACCCGGCCAGGACTGCAGCGAGCAGGGCGGGCAGCACCTGGCGCGTCAGCGTCAGTCGAGACCCGTCAGAGCCTCCCCTCGGGATGGAAGTTCCGGTGTGTGCCGCCCTCACCTCAACAGCCCTCGTTCACGATCAATCCCCCGCCGCCGGCCGGTTCGGCGGGTGCCGCCGGGAATGCAGGAGCCGTGGGTGGGCTGGGCGCGGCCGGTGCCGCGGGCGCCATCGGCGCAACCGGAACCGCCGGAGCCGCCGGAGCCACCGGAGCCGCAGGAGCCACCGGTGCGTGTGCGGGGGAGGCTGCGTCCGCGACGCGCACGAAGCCGCTCGCGCGTGCCCGGGCCCACTCGGCGGACTCGCGACAGGCCGCGGCGAGCCGCTTGCCGTCGGCCGGGTCCCCGGCCCCCGAAGCCGCTGCCTGACCCAGGTGGGCAAGCCAGCCGCGGTAGCCGCCGTCGAGCGAATAGGCCTCGACCCCGGTGAGGCGCAGCAGCAGCGCGGCCTGGGCCCCGGACGACGCCTCGTCCCCGTACACCACGACCACGCCGCCCGTGCCCAGGCGCTCGGTGCCGGCCCGGCTCACGGCCTCCGGGAGTGGCATGTGCTCGGCGCCCCGGATCGGCCCCGCGTCGAACTCGGAGTGGGTGCGCAGGTCCACGAGCCGCAGCTTGCGGTTCCCCGCGGCGACCCAGTCCGAGAGCTGCTGCGCCGTCACGCGGTACTCCCCCTTGGCCACGCCGGCTGCGACCTGCGCCAGAGAGGGGGCGGCGGAGGCCACTGGAGCCCTCTCGCAGCCGGCCAGGGGGGCGCTCGCCAGGGCCGCGGCCAGGGCGGCAATACGAAAGGCGTTCGCGTTCATGGTCTCGTTCACTCCCGAGTTGAGTTGAGCCGCTCCAGCCACCGGGCGTCGTACTCCTCGACGTACTGCTGGTAGGCGGTGCGCTGTCCGATGTCCACGGTGATCTCGCGCAAGAGGTATCCGCCCACGAGGATGAGCAGTGGCGCGGCGAGGAACCAGAGGCAGATCCCCCTCAACTCGAGCACCTCGAGCCCGAGCGGCACCAGGAGCCCCAGGCCCACGAAGAGGACCCAGAAGGCCAGCGCCTGCTCACCGGAGAACACCTCGCGGGCAGCCTCCACCTGGACCGCGCTGCCCGTCGCGAGGCTCACGAGGAGGAGCGCGACGAGCACCAGCTCGGCCAGGATGAGACCGATGTCGATGCGGGTGAAGAGGGTCTTCTCCTCGTGGTGGAAACGCGCCGCGAGGACGATGAGCGCTGCCGCGGTGGAGAGCCCCGACACCAGGAAGAGTGGCCCGAGGACGCCGGAGTTCCAGAAGGGGCGGGCGTTGAAGGCGCTCAACAGAATCCCGGTGTAGACCCCCAGCGCGGCACCGGAGACCAGGGTCACCGCCGCGATGGGGCGGCGTCCCCGCTCGGCCGCGTTCATCAGGGCGGACATGCCGGGCACGCGGGCCGCCTGCGCGGCGAGCGCCGGATAGCCGGCCCGCAGGCTCGCCAGGATGAGGGCGATGCTGGCCGGGTAGACGAGGAGGAGGAACCAGGCGCCCCAGGACATGGGCGAGGTCGGTTCGAAGGTGGTGTAGAAGCGGTAGACGTAGAGCTTGTGGGAGAGGTCGAGGAACAGGAAGAGCATGCCCGCGGAGAGCACCAGGGGGGCCAGCAGGATGGCCTGCCGGCCGGCGAAGGGGGCCTGCTCCTCGCGCCGGGCGAGCACGATGACCGCGGCGAACACCATGAGCCCTGCGGTGAGTCCCCCGAGGTAGAGGTAGAGCGGGATCTCCCAACCCCAGACGGAGAGCACCGGATCGATGCCGGGGTTGTGGCGCAGCGTGACGAGGAGCTCTTCGGTGGCCATCTAGGTGAGGTAGTACACGTTGGGCTGGTTGCCGGTCTCCGGAAGCAACACCTTCCAGGCGCGGGTCGCCAGCAGGCGGCTCACCGTGCTCGCGGGGTCGTCGAGCACGCCAAAGTGCATGCAGTGCGTGGGGCAGGTCGCGACGCACGCGGGGTCGAGCCCGCGCTCCACGCGGTGCGCGCAGAAGGTGCACTTGTCCACGTAGCCGTCCGGGCGCATCACCAGCCGCGCGTCGTAGGGACAGGCCGCGATGCAGGCCTTGCAGCCCGTGCACTTCTCCGGCGCCACCAGCACGATGTTGGTGTCGCCCCAGAAGTGGCTGGCCCCGGTGGGGCAGGTGTAGACGCACGTGGCGTGCGAGCAGTGGTTGCAGCGCTCGCTGCGGAACTCCGTCGCGAGGTCCGGGTAACGGCCGTGGGTGGCCTCGACGACCCAGTCGCGGTTCAGGCCGTCGGGGACGCGGTTCTCGGTCTTGCAGGCGACCACGCAGTCCCCGCAGCCGATGCACAGCCGGGTGTCGATCACCATCGCGTAGCGGGTCACGCCGGCTTGCCCTCCGCCATCAGGGTCACGAAGTTCGCGCGCATGCCCGTACCGCCCATCAGCGGGTCGACCTTCACCCGCGTCATCAGGCCCGTGTCGTCAGCCCCGGCCCCGCGGGCGAGGTTGAGCCCGGGCGCGGTGTGGCCGAAGCCGTGGGCGAGGTACACGCAGTCGGGGCGGATCCGCTCGGTGACGCGCACGCGCACCGGCAGGCTCACCGCGCCGTCCTGGTTCTTCAGGCGCACCCGTTGCCCGCTCGCGAGGCCGCGCGGACGGGCGGCGTCCGGGTGCACCCACAGGGTGTTCTCCGGCATCAACTGGAAGAGCAGCGGGTTGTTGCCGGTGCGCCCGAAGGTGTGGGCGGGCGCGCGGCCGTAGACGAGGCGCAGGAAGCCAGCGGGCGTCTCCTCGGGCGGGGTGTAGCGGGGCAGGGGGTCGAGCCCGGCCTTCGCGAGCTCCGTGGAATGGAGCTCGATCTTGCCCGTCGGTGTCCGGAAGCGCACCGCCTGTCCCGGCGTGAAGTACGCTGCGGTCTTGCGCGGGAAGCGCTTGAGCCCCACGCGCTGCATCTCCGCGAGGGAACTGCCGACCTGCTGCAACTGCCAGTCCAGCACCTCCGCGTAGTCTTGCCACGGGAACCAGGCGCCGAGCCCCAGGCGGTGGCCCAGCTCGCGCGCGATCCACCAGGCCGGCTTCGTCTCGTAGCGGGGGGCTAGCGCAGGCATGCGCAGGGCGAGGGAGGGCTCGCGCTCGGGGGCGTTGCGCAGCTCGTCGTAGCGCTCCAGGTAGGTGCACTCGGGCAGGACGACGTCCGCGTACCCCGTCACCTCGGCGGGCTGCACGTCCACGACGACGAAGAGGTCCAGTTTCTGCGAGGCCTCCTCGAGCTTGCCGGTGACCGCGGGGATGCTGAGTGGAAGGTTCGTGCCGTAGACGATCCAGCCCCGATAGTAAGGCCGCTCACCCACCGAGGCGTCGATGACGGCGTTGGTGACGTCGGCGTCGGCGAAC
The DNA here is from genome assembly GCA_937867305.1 of uncultured Ectothiorhodospiraceae bacterium. GTDB lineage: Bacteria > Pseudomonadota > Gammaproteobacteria > JAABTG01 > JAABTG01 > JAGNLM01. The sequence continues at coordinate 10,137 of CALMKJ010000026.1, forward strand.
GGGAACCCCCCGCGCCGGGCCTGGAGGTCCGCCGCCTTCGACTTGGGGTAGGGCGGCGTCGGGTATTCCGGCAGGCTCACCTTCTCCGGCGCGTAGAAGCCGCCCGGCCGGCCCCAGGACCCGAGAAGCGCGTTCAGGATGGCGATGGCCCGGCTGCGCTGGGTGTCGTCCCCGTACCACGTGACGTGGCGGCCCGGGTGCACCAGGGTCGCGGGGGCGTGCCGCGCCATCTCGCGGGCGGTCTCGCGGATCACCTGCGGGTCGATGCCCGTCTCGAGCCAGGCCCACTCGGGGGTGAACGGCTCGACGTGCCGGGTCAGCTCGGCGAGGCCGTGGCAGTAGCGCTGGACGTAGTCGCGGTCGTAGAGCCCCTCGCCCACGATGACGTGCGTCCAGGCGAGCAGGAGCGCCAGATCGGTGCCCGGGCGGATCGGCAGCCAGTACCGGGACTTCGCGGCGGCGACCGAGAACCTCGGGTCGACCGTGATGACGCTGGCACCGGCCTCGATCGCCCCGATGAAGTCCTGCACCTGCCCGTTGTGCAGGTTCTCCCCGAGGTGCGAGCCGATCAGCACGATGCAGCGCGAGCGTGCCATGTCGGTGCGCTCGGGGGAGCCGAGCAGCTCCCCGAAGGTCAGCCGGAAGCCGACGTCGCGCGGACCCCGACACTGGGCGAAGGAGGGCGCGGCGTAGGTGTCCGCGCCATAGGCCCGCAGCAGGTGTCGGAAGAAGGCCCCGCCGGAGCCGTGGCTGAAGAGCGCGACCCGCTCGGGGCCGTGCTCCCTCGCGATCCGCTGCAGGCGCTCGGCGATGTAACCGAGCGCTTCGTCCCAGGAGACGGGCCGGAAGCGCTGCTGCCCGGGCTTCCCTTCGCGCAGCAGCGGCTGGCGCAGCCGGCTCGGGTCGTCCCAAGCCCCCGGTCCGGCGGTGCCCCGGGTACACAAGCGCCCGCCCGAGTGCGGGTCGTCCGGGTGGCCGCTGACCTTCCAGGGCCGCCCGTCGTGCACGTGGGCGTAGCCCGCGCACCTCCAGAAGCACACCTCGCAGACGGTCGGGGTGACCACCGCCTCCGAGTCCCGGGGCACGCGGGGCTCGACCCCGCAGCCGGGGAGCGCCCCCGTGGCGGCACCGAGTCCGGCGGCGCCGGATATCCGGATGAAGTCACGCCGTTTCAAGTTCTTCGGGCTCTCGAAAAAGGTCGGAGATCGATGGGGTGCCCCGCAAGGGGACACCCCAAGTGTTGCACATCTTCGCCAGTCCGTCGCTCGCCCCTCACTCGAAGACGTAGCTGCCGTCGCCCTTGATGGTGAGCGCGTCGTTCAGGAAGCGCACCTGGTCGTAGCCGAGCTTCTTCAGGAACTGGTACGCCATCTCGGAGCGGGATCCGTTGGTGCAATAGGCGACGATGGGACGGTCCTTCGGCAGCGACGAGGGATCCGCCTGCAGCTTGTCGAGGGGCAGGTGCGTCGAGCCCTTCAGCACACCCATCGCGGCCTCCTTGGCGTCGCGCACGTCCAGCAGCAGCGCGTTGCCGGGCGCGGCGACCACTTTCGCGAACTCCTCGGTCGACAGCGAGCCTTCCTTCGGCTTCTTCGTGTAGGCGATCTGGGTCGGGGCTTCGCCGGTGACCGTCGGCCGGCCCTCCTTCACCCACGCCTGGTAGCCGCCCCCGAGGATCGTGGCGTTCTTGTAGCGGTACTTCTTCAGCTCCGCGAACGCGGTGAGGACGTCCTCGCCGTTGTCCGTGTTGCCATAGACCACGATGGGCGCCCCCATGTCGGCCACGCCCGGGAGCCTCGCCGGTGCCTTCTCGGCGATGAATTTCTGGGTCATCGCGGGGAACGCCGCGGACTCGATCGACACCGCCCCCGGCAGGTGCCCTGCGGCCACCTCCGCCTTCGGGCGCACGTCGATGACGACGTGATGCGGGTCGAGGTGGGCCGCGACCCACTCGGGTACCGAGGTCACCGGCTTGCCGGCCTTCTTCCACGCGGGAATGCCGGCCTGGAAGCCCTTCAGGTTGGTGTGGCCGGCCTTGGTGGCGATCTCGATGGAGCTGCCCGTGTAGGGACAGGTGGGACCACCACAATAGAAGATGACCATCGTGCCCTTGTCGGTGGGCAGCTTGTCCAGGTTGTTCGGCAGGTCCTTCCAGAAGATCTGGATGGCGCCCGGGATGTGCCCTTCGAGGTACGGTCCCTTCGGGCGGGCGTCGACTAGCAGGAACGGGTCCTTGCCGGCGCGGATCCGCTCGAGCTCCTCCATGCTGATCTCGGCCCCGGGCGGAAGGGCGAACACCACCTTGGTGATCCGGGTGGCCGGCTGACCGGGCGTGTGCTCGACCTTGATCAGGTCCGGGGTGCCGAGCTCCTTGATGCCCGCCGCGTTGACGAACTCGGTCTGCGGACCGAAGAGCACGACCTGGGACTTTCCGCTCACCTCGACCTGGATGGTGTTGGCCTTGTTCGAGATGTCTTCGATGCGGCCCTCCACGGTGTCGGCCCGGGCGGTCGGGACCAGGGCGAGCAGGGCGGCGAGCAGGGCGGAGAGGGGCGTCGGGCGCGGGATCGACATGAGCGGATACCTCGCAGGTGGCTGAGTTCCCGGTGGGGCACGCTGCGCGGGGCAACACCACCAACCCGGGGGGCCCGAAGGCCCCCCTGAGTATAGGCCCTGACGACGACCGTCCGCGATGAGTATCTGGTTGTTTTAACTAAGATTAATATCGTTCACTCGAGGACGTAGCTGCCATCGCCCTTGATCACCAGTGACTCGTTCAGGAAGCGGACCTTCTCGAAGCCGTTCTTCTTCAGGAAGTCGTACGCCATCTCCGAGCGAATGCCGTTGCTGCAGTAGGTGATGACGGGCTTGTCCTTCGCCAGGACGGACGGGTCGGCCTGAAGGCGGTCGATGGGGATGTGCAGCGCTCCCGGCAATTTGCCGCCTGCCACCTCCTTGTCCTCGCGCACGTCCACCAGGATCGTGTCGCCCCGGTTCTCGACCAGCTTCGCGAACTCGTCCCGGGACACCGCGCCGGGCTTCAGCTTCTTCACGTAGCTGATCTGCGTCGTGGCCGCCCCCGCCTCGATCGGCAGGCCCTGCTTCACCCATTCGGGGTAACCCCCCTTCAGGATGGCGGCGTTCTTGTACTGGTACTTCTTCAGCTCCCCGTAGGCCGTGAGCACGTCCTGCCCGTTCTCGGTGTCCCCGTACACGACGATGGGAGCCGCCATGTCGGCGACACCCGGCAACCGGGCCACCTGCTTCTCGGCGACGAACTTCTGGGTCATCGCAGGGAACTCCGCAGCCTCCATCGCCACGGCCCCTTTGACATGACCTTTGGCCGATTCGGCCTTCGCGCGCACGTCGATCACCACGGTGTTCGGGCCGAGACCGGCGGCGACCCACGAGGGGCTGGCGACGACCGGCTTGCCGGCCTTCTTCCAGGCGGGAATTCCGGCCTGGAAACCCTTCAGGTTCGTGTGGCCGGCCTTGGCCGCGATCTCGATGGACTGCCCCGTGTACGGGCAGGTCGGGCCGCCGCAGTAGAAGATGAGCATCACCCCCTTGTCGGCCGGCAGCTCGTTCAGGCGGTTCGGCAAGTCCTTCGGGAAGATGTTGATGCTGCCCGGCAGGTGCCCCGTGACATATTGCTTCTCGGGACGGGCGTCCACGAGGACGAAGGGTTCCTTGCCCGCGCGAATCGCCTCGAGCTCCTGCAGGCTCACCTCCGCTCCGGGTGGCAGGCCGAAGACCACCTTGGTGATCCTGGTCGCGGGCTTGCCGGGGGCGTACTCGACCTCGATCAGGTCCGGCGAGCCGAGGTCCTTCACGCTGGCCGCGTTCACGTACTGCGTCTCCGGTCCGAAGAGAACCGTGACCGGCGGCTGGCCTTCGGGGGTCAGCTTGATGGTGGACCCCTTGTTGGAGATGTCGTCGATGCGGCCCTTGACGGTGTCCGCACCAGCGCCGGCCGACAGCGCGAGGCCGCCGGTCAAGACGAGGACGAGGCAGGTGATTCGCCTGTGGGACATGCTCCTATCCTCCTCTGGTTCTGCGTTTGCCTATGGGATATTGCCTCCCTAACTATGACCCAAGTGTATTGCCTATGTAAATTTCGTTCGCTAGGGGAGGAGGCAGTTTGCGGTGGGGTCGGTCGGCGTGGGTGGGCAGACGAAGGCGAGCACCCCGCCGTCAGGTCGGACCTCGATGCGCAGGTCCTGCAGGCGAGAGAGCACGTCCATCCCGAGCACCGGCTTCCAGTGGCTGTCCGCGGAGGCACAGGCGAGCGCCCGCACGCCGGGCAACACGCAGGAACCGATGCGCAGTCCTTCGAGGAGGTAGTGCCTTGCCTCGGCGCCACCACCGTGGATGAGCTCCACGTTCACTTCCCCGAGGGGCAGCGCCCGGTTGCGCCCGCACATGCGCTGCAGGTGCGGGTGGGGGAGCACGGTGACGGCCGAGCCGGTGTCGAGCAGCAACGAGAGGTCCGGGTCCTGCACGCAGCCCACGAGCCGGACCGGGACGTGCAGCAGTCCCTCGCGCAGGGTGAGGGGCACGCGCTCGGGACCGTTGCGCTCGGCAGGGGCCTCGCCGGGCGGGGGAGCGGCCGACGGAGCGGACGGGGGAGCGGACGGGGGAGCGGACGGGGTAGCGGGCGGGGGAGCGGGCGGCGTGCCGTGGCAGCTCCCGCAGGCCCGCGCCGGCCCCACCGTGTGCGGGCTGATGGGCACGAGCTCGCGCCACGACCGCACCGCCGCGGGCCCGCCAGCGGGAGGCGGGAACTCCGCGCTCATGGCCATGCCGGGGACGAAGGGTGCGATGCGCCCGTCGGGTCGCTCCCCGAGGTTCGGCACGACGGGCTGCATCTTCCCGCGGTCCGCGAGCCAGCGCCCGGGGGTCAGCCGGCGCTCGTGATGGTCCCACTGCTCGGCGCCCGGCTCGAAGCGCACGTGGCAGCCCTCGCACTGGGGCGCCCACTGGCTGTGGCAGGCCTCGCAGGTGAGGCGAGCGTGCTCGCGCGCGTATGGGTGGGCGGGCATCCGCGCCTTTCCGCCCTCGCGGTGGCAGTCCTCGCAGACGGGACCGGCCTTCCCCGCCAGGCCCATCACCTGGGTCCCGCGGTGACAGTCGACGCAGCGCATTCCCGCCCGGTGGTGGGCGTCGCCCGGGACGCGCTCCACCAGTCGGCCGTCGGGGAGCCGCCCCAGGCGTGACCGGTCCACCCGTGCGAGCGCGGACTCGTCCACCTCGGCGAGGCCGGAGTAGGCGAGGGCCATGCGCGTGGCGCGGGAGTGACAGCCGAAGCAGCGCTCGTCCCGCACCCGGGCGGAGAGCTCGGCGTGCGCACCCGCGGGGTAGTCGTTCAGGTGGCAGGCGAGGCACCCGCCCCCGCGGTCGCGCACCGGGTCGAGCGCGTGCCGGGCCTTGGGGTGCGCGATGTGGCAACTCGCGCAGAGCTTGCGAAAGAGCGAGTCGGCCGGTGACTGGCCGAGGCTGGCGACGCCCGCGGCCGCCGCCGGGGCGGACTTCCGATCGCCTGCGGGGGCCTCGCCAAAGGCCTGCCGGTTGCCCGTCACCATCCCGCGCAGGGTCGCCATGGGACTCGCGCGCACACCGGCCAGCTCTGCCGGGTGACAGCGCCCGCAGGTCCGCTCCGCGTTCTCCAGGTTCCCCGGGAAGGCGACGAGCCCGGCGTGCGCGAGCTCCCGTGTCGCGGCCGCGGCGTCGCCGGCGTGGCAGGCGGTGCAGTCTCCCGCAGCGAAGGCATGTCCCGCCGGGTGGCCCTGGTCGCGGACGGGGTGGCAGCCGAGGCATCCGGGGACGGCGGCTGCGGCCACCGCTTCGAGGCCGAGAAGGGCCGTGAGGGGCAGGGCGGTGAGGGCCAGGGGCGTCAGCACGAGGGGCGCCAGGGTGAGGAGCGCGAGGGCCAGGAGCGGCGCGCGCACGCTCCCGCCGGCGCGGCGGTCCGACCGGCCCGGGCTCCCCGCAAGCGGGGCCACGAATGGAGCCGCGCTTCGCCTCCCCGCAGATTTGCGCCAGATCAAGTGGCCTGCATCTTGGTCAAGGACCTGGTGGACGCACTCCGGTTCGTCACTCATGATTCCCTCACCGTCTTTGGGGTGATTTTCTTCAACAATAACCTGGATGAATCGGATGGAGGTCGTCGTGCGCAGCCGCTCACTCGTCCTGACCCTCGCTCTCGTGCTGATCGGAGGTTTCCCGGCGCATTCGGCGTACGCCGCCCGTACGACGGCGGACGACGAGGCCGAAGAGCCGTTCCAGGGAAGGACCGTTCAGTATTATCGCCCGGAAGCTTGCAAGAAGTGCCACGAGGAAATCTACAACCAGTGGAAGTCCTCGATGCACGCGAAGAGCACGGCGCTGAAGGACCCCATCCACGAGGCGATGTACCAGATGGAGGTCGGCTCGCCGACGGAGGAGGGCGTCAAGCACAAGAAGTCTCAGACCTATCCGGTCTGCCTGCAGTGCCACGCGCCGGTCGCGGCGATGGAGAAGAAGACCAAGCTTGACGAGAAAGAGGCCTACAGCAACGGCGTCGGGTGCGTGGTGTGCCACTCCTTCGCCCACTTCAAGGGCATCAAGAAGCCGGACGGCAAGTACCAGCTCGGCCAGCTGGCCTATCAGGTCGACACCGAGCAGCTCTACGGGCCCTCCGGCATCTCCTACACCAAGAAGCGGGTGCCCAAAGGGTCTACGTGGCCGATTCCGGTCAACCACCCCCAGCCCATCAAGGGCAGCAAGGCGTCGCTCTTCAAGAGCAACGACCTCTGCATGGGATGCCACGACCAGCGCAACAACCCGAAGGAAGTGCCCCTCTGCATGACCGGCCCCGAGTACGAGAAGGGCAAGGCCTTCATCAACTGCCAGGCCTGCCACATGGCGCCGACCGAGGTGGTGAACAAGGACGGCGAGAAGGTCAAGGTGTTCGACCACACCATGGCCGGTGGGCACCACGACAAGATGATCACCCAGGGTGTCGCGTTGAGCATGGACGTGAAGCGCGAGGGGGACAATTTCAAGGTCGACATCACGCTGCGTAACCGCCTGCCGCACGCCTACCCGACCGGCGCGCCGTTCCGCAACGCCATCGTGCGGGTGGCCGCGTACGACAAGGACGGGAAGCTGCTGTGGCAGAACTACGAGAAGCACCCCTCCAAGGACGACCCCAAGGCCTTCCTCCTCCTCGCCCTCGGCAAGGACGGCAAGCCGGTGATGCCACCCGAGGCCACCGAGATCCTGAACGACTCGCGCCTGCAGCCGGACGAGACCCGCGCGCTCGAGTACAGCTTCACCGCCGCGGGCGTCGGCATCGTGCGCACCGAGCTGCTCTACCACCTGCTGACGCCGCCGGTGCTCGAGATGTTCGGGGACAAGCTGCCGGAAGAAGTGAAGAAGGCAAGGGTCGCGGCCTCGGCCGAGGAACGCTTCGAAAGCTGAGGACCCCGGCGGCGAAACGCGGTTCCCGGGGCGGGCGGGGCGCCAGCACGCCCGCCCCGTGAGAGGCCGCAGCGGTCGGTCGAGCCCCACGGTATCGGTGGTCAGGAGGATTGACGATGGTCTCGCTTGGAACATGGCTTCGGTCGCGCGCCCTGTGGAGCGGAGCCTGCCTGGTGGCCCTGCTGCCCCTCGCAGCGGTGGGTGACGGGGCGAGCGACGAGGTGAGCGACAAGCCCGCGGTCGCCCGACCGGCGCCCCGCACCCTGGAGACGGTCCACCCGGAGGCGAACCCCGCCAAGACAGTGGACGGCCAGGCGCCGTTCGAGGAAGCCCCGCTGTTCCGGGTCGTCACCCGGAAGAAGGACTCGGACATGCACCCCTGCGGGGATTGCCACGACGAGACGCTGTCGGACTTCAAGCCGCGGGACCTGCAGCGGCCCCACGACGACTTCAAGCTCGAGCACGGGCTGCACGGCCGCGGCGAGTTCTGGTGCTTCACCTGCCATCGCGTGAAGGGCACGGGCGGCCTGAAGACGATGGAGAGCGAGCGGCTCGGGTTCGACGACGCCTACGTCATCTGTTCCCAGTGCCACGCCCAGGAAGCCCGGGACTGGACCCACGGCGCCCACGGCAAGCGCGTGGGGGGCTGGGAGGGAGACCGCACGCTGCTCAGTTGCACCGTCTGCCACTTCCAGCACCGCCCGAAGATGGACCCGCGCAAGGCCGAGGAGCCTCCGCCGGTGCGCCGGGGCCTCCCTCGCCAGGACACCAATCCCCACGAGCCGTTGCCGGTGTGGGAGCGCCACGGGGCCCAGGGCCCGGTGACCAAGTGACCGGGTAACTCGGCGGCACCCAAACATCCGGATCGAACACGTACACGGACAACGTTGGCCATGAGCGACCACGACCAGCACGACGACGCACCCGACCGCGCCCGCCGGCGCTTCCTGCAGCGGGTCGGTACCGTGGCAGCCGCAGCCGCGGCGGCCCCGGCGAGCGAGGGGGCCTGGGGCGGCAAGACCCTCGAGGACGCCCTGGGGGAGTTCTTCCAGGACAACTACCGGCGCATGACGCCGGAAGAGGTGAAGGAGGCGATCGGGCGCATCGAGCGCCGGGCGAAGCGCCTGTACGGCGTGGACATCACCGTCGGCAACGAGCCGCCGCTGCCCGGGGTCGTCTTCGGGTACGCGATCAACGTCTCCAAGTGCCGCGGATACCGGGACTGCGTTCGCGCCTGCGGCGAGGAGAACAACCAGAGCCTCGACATGCAGTACATCCGGGTGCTGCAGCTCGACCAGGGCAGCCTGAACTTCGAGCAGGCCGAGCACTACTACCCGGGCGACCAGGTCCCGGTCGAGGGCAAGCACTACGTCCCGGTGCAGTGCCAGCAGTGCGACAACCCCCCGTGCGTGAAGGCCTGCCCGGTCGGCGCGACCTGGAAGGAGCCCGACGGCGTCGTGGTGGTCGACTACGACTGGTGCATCGGTTGCCGGTACTGCATGGCGGCCTGCCCTTACCAGGCCCGCGTGTTCAACTGGGGCGCGCCGGACCTGCCGGCCGAGCGCATCAACCCCAAGACCCACTACCTCGGCAACCGCCCGCGGCAGGCCGGATCGGTCGAGAAGTGCCACTTCTGCCTGCAGCGCACGCGCGTCGGCAAGCTGCCCGCCTGTCAGGAGGCCTGCCCGACCGGGGCACGGGTGTTCGGGAACCTGCTCGATCCGGAGAGCGAGATCCGCTACGTGCTCGAGCACAAGGTCGTCTTCCGGCTGAAGGAGGACGTGGGGACCGAGCCGAAATTCTGGTACTACCGGGACGTCTGAGGAGGGGTGAGGCGTGGCCCTGTTTCGATTCCTTTCCAATGGAGTGCGGCATGCCTTCCGGGGCTCGCCGACCTACTGGGCGTGGCTGGGATTCCTGGTGCTGGTGATCGCGAACGGGCTGTGGGCCTATTCGCACCAGCTGTCCGAGGGGCTCATCGCCACGAACATGAGCAGCCAGGTCTCCTGGGGCTTCTACATCGCGAACTTCACCTACCTGGTGGGGGTCGCCGCGGCGGCCGTGCTGCTCGTCATTCCCGCCTACATCTTCCATCGCCAGGACGTGAAGGACGTGGTGCTGCTCGGCGACACCATGGCGGTCGCCGCGGTGATCATGGCGATCCTGTTCGTGGTGGTCGATCTGGGGCGGCCGGACCGCATCTGGCATCTGCTGCCGGGGGTTGGCATCTTCAACTTCCCGACCTCGATGCTGGCCTGGGACGTGGTGGTGCTCTCGGGCTACCTGCTGCTGAACCTCGGGATCTCGTTCTACATCGTCTACAGCCACTACCGCGGCCGCCAGCCGGTGCTGCGCTATTACTTCCCCTTCGTGCTGCTGGCGATGTTCTGGGCGATCTCCATCCACACCGTGACGGCCTTCCTGTTCTCCGCGAACAGCGGCCGGCCGTTCTGGTCGAACCCGCTGCTCGCGCCGCGGTTCATCGCCTCTGCGTTCGCCTCGGGACCCGCGCTCAGCATCATCGCCCTCACCATCGTGCGCAAGACGACGCGCTACCCCGTGCAGCAGAGCGTGATCGACATGCTCTCGGTGGTGATGACGGTGGCGCTCCAGATCACGCTCTTCTTCGTGGGCGCGGAGCTCTTCACCGAGTTCTACAACGAGGGGCACCACGCGGCGTCCGCGCGCTACCTGTTCCTCGGCCTGCACGGGCACGGCGTGCTGGTGCCCTGGATCTGGACGGGCATCGGGATGCTCGCGGTGGCGGTCTTCATCCTGATGGTCCACCCGCTTCGCCGGCAGCCGATCCTGCTGCTGCTCGCCTGCGTGCTGACCGCGGCGGGGGTCTGGATCGAAAAGGGGATGGGCCTCGTCATCCCCGGCTTCGTGCCCACCACCATGGGGGAGGTCTACGAGTACCTGCCGAACTTCCTCGAGGTAAGCGTGGCGCTCATGGTCTGGGCCGTGGGGCTGCTGCTCGTGACGGTGATGATGAAGATCGCCGTCGCGGTGGAGTGCGGCGACATGCGCGACCGCAAGGCGGCGGACAGGACCGTCGACGTCCCGCCGGCTTGCGCTGAGCCCGCGGCGTCATAGAGGACGAGACGGAGGGTTGTCGGCGGGCTTTACAGCCTGCCGACGACCCCTTCTTTCGTGACGTTTCTCATGCCTTCCAATGGGTTGCAGGCCTGTTCGGAACCTTCTTCCGAGCTTTGGGCCCTGAACCTCCGTCGGCAGTCTTGACGGGGGCTGCCCGATATCTCCTGTAACCCCAGGAAATCTCTCGCCTGGTGCAGAATTTGCAGCTTCTTTCCGCAAGCAGGTGTGACGGGTTTCACAGAAGATTTGATCCTCCGGTCACGAGACCAGAGAATGGCCCCGCTCCTGCGGTTGAAGTGGCGGTGGCAGGGAAGCATAGGCTCGATGGGAGTGAGTGGCATGAAAAAGGCGGGTGTTCTCACAGGTTTGCTGGCTGGTCTGCTGGTGGCGTTCGGCCCGGCCCGCGCGGATTTCGTGAAGTACGTGGAGTACTCGGGTTACAGTTCCTCGACCGACGGGTTTTTCGAGCCGGGCGGCACCTACGCCGACGGCAACAAGCTGGTCATCGGGCTGAGCAACTTCACGGCCGACGGCGCTGCCGTGATCAATGCCTTCGACACGTTCTCCTTCTACGCGAAGGCGCCGGCCGGTTTCTACATCACGCACGTCGAGTACAGCGAGTCTGGCCTTGGCAGCAACACCGGCGGCGCTGTGGCGCTTGCGACCGGCTCCATTGTCGTGGATGGAGTGTCCTACAGTCTCGCGTCGACGATCCTGCCCTCGTCCCCCCTGCCGAGCACCCAGACCTGGAGCCTCGGCGGCTTTGCCATTCCTGTCTACGCCCCGGTGACGGAGGGTGAGCAGGGACCCGTATCCATCCAGGTCACGAACAGCCTCGTGGCGGTGGACGTGCCGGGTGGAAATGCCAGCATCACCAAGGATTCGGCGTTCATCATCGCCCAGCTTGCCGAGATTGCAGCGGTCCCGCTCCCGCCGTCGCTGTGGCTGCTGGGCTCGGCCCTGTTCGGCGTCGGGCTCCTGAGTCGGCGTCGGAACCGCGTCGGGAGTGAAGGCTGACGATCATCACCCTCTCATGGGGTATGCCCCTTTAGGGGGCTTGGCCGCACCGACCGGAGGGCAGGTCGGCCGGCGCATCGGATGAGGAGCCAGATACCAACCGGTCCCCGGGAAGGGGCCCGGGACGGGAGGGGAGGCGCCAGGACCCCGACCGGCCTGTGAGGAGCCCTTGAGACCCCGCTTCGGCGGGGTTTTGTTTTTGTGGCAGGCATCGCTCCCGGCCGCAGAATGGATGCCTGGCCTCAAGAACCGGAGCCGACGCACGCAATTAGACGCATCTGTTGCTAAACTGTGGCAAGTCAGGCGGTGGGGCAAGCGAGGCAGCGATGGACGCGACGGCGATGCGAGCGGTGACCTGGCAGCGGACCGGTGAGGCGGTTGCCGGCGTTCTGGTGCGGGTGATGGCGTGGGGGCGGTACCTGGTCGGCGCACCCGTGGTGCTCGCCGGGCTGACGGTGGCCCTGCTCGGGACCCCCGCGGCGCAGGCCCAGGAGACGGCGGTCGCCAGCGAGTACCTGGTGCGCCCCGGTGACATCCTCCAGGTCTCGGTCTGGAAGGAGCCCGAGCTGACCCGGGAGCTCCTCGTGCGGCCCGACGGCGGCTTCTCGTTCCCACTGGCCGGCCAGGTCCACGCCCAGGGGCGGCCGGTCGCGGACATCGAGCAGGAGATCAAGTCCCGAATCGAGCGCTACATCCCCGAGCCGGTGGTGACCGTCTCGGTGATGAAGGTGCTCGGCAACAACGTCAACGTCGTCGGCAAGGTCAACCGGCCTGGCGAGTACATCATGAACGGTCCGGTGGACGTCATGAAGGCCATCAGCATGGCGGGGGGGACGACGGTCTTCGCCGACCTCGACGACATCGTGGTCCTGCGCCGCGAGGTCGACGGTTCCCAGAGCGCCATCCCCTTCGATTACACGGAGGTGGAGGCGGGCCGGCGACTGGAGCAGAACATCCAGCTGCAGGCCGGCGATGTCGTGGTGGTGCCCTAGCCGGACGGGTCCGGCGCACCTCACCTTCGAGCGGACGGCGTGACACTGCCCCGACCGCAGGGTGCCCCCCCGGCAGCGAGAGCGACCCGGGCGTTGGCGGCTGCCGTCATCCTTCTCCTGCCTCTGGCTGCGCTCGCCGACGAGTGGTCGGCGCGGCCCCGGATCAGCTCGCGGCTGGTCTACGACGACAACCCGCGGTTGTGGCGCGACCACACCAACGACGCACTGGGGGTCGTCACCGAGGCCGCCGTCGACCTGGGCTGGTCGGACGGGGCGAGCCAGCTCACCTTCACCCCGCGGCTGCGTCACAACGAATACGGATCCGACCACCCGGAGCTCGACAGTCTCGACCAGTACTACACCCTGAGCGGCACGACGAGCACCGATCGCGCGAAGTTCGGCCTGAGCGCGAGCGCCAGCTTCGCCACGGTCCTCTCCACCGAGGACGTGGTGGAGGAGACGGGTGGCCGCGAGCGGCGCGACCGCAAGGTCGACCGCGACAGCCTCAGCATCACACCGTCCTTCTCCTACGTCCTGAGCGAGCGCAACACGCTCGGCATCGACTTCACCGCCTCCGATGTCGACTACCAGGGGCCGGGCTACCACGACTACCAGTTCTACACCGCCAACCTCTCCCTCGGCCACGCGCTCAGCGAGCGGGATACGGTGAGCGCCATCGTCTACCTGTCCCGGTACGACCGCACGATGCTCGAATCGGGGACCACCCTGCGGGTCCCCTTCGGTGGCGGCTCGCTGCTGGTCCCGGTGCGGGGCGACGTGGACGCCACGACCGACAGCATCGGCGCCCAGGCGGGCTACGAGCGTGCGCTCACCGAGACCCTGAAGGGCCGGGTCGCCGCGGGTGTGGTGCGCTCCGAGCTGAGCGCCGAGAAGGCCCGGTTGCCATGGGGTCTCGGCAGCGTGGAGCTCGTCGAGGACAGCACGGACTGGGGCCAGCTCCTCAACTTGAGCCTGAGCGAGAAGCTCGAGCGGATGACGTGGGACCTCGCCGCCTCGCGGACCCTCAGCCCGACGGGCGACGGCGTGCTGGTACGCAGGGACGAGGTGAGCGGTGGCCTCACCCGGGAGCTTGCCCCCCGCACCTCGGGCCGGCTGCGGCTCGTCGGGTTCCGGGAGGACGGTCTCAAGAGCAGCGTGGACTACTCGGACCGCAAGTACGCTCGCCTCGAAGCCGGCGTCAGCTACCGCCTGACGCCGTTCTGGACGCTGTCCGGGCAGTACCAGTTCCGTTACGAAAAATACGAGTACGCGGACGACGGCGCCAACTCCAACGCCTTCTGGCTCAGCATCGGCTACCAGGGCGACAAGTGGGCGGTGTCCCGGTAGAGTCTTCCCTCAAGCTCCCGGCCCCTCCGGCCGAGAACCCAGCGTACGGCACCGGCCGTGCCCGCATCGCCGCACCGACAGAACCATGGACCAAGACGTCAAGACCCTGCACGACTATCTGAGCGTCGTAGGCCGCCGCAAGTCGCAGATGCTGTGGGCGGGGCTCCTCATCCTGGCGGCGAGCCTTGCCGTCGCGTTCGGGCTGCCGCCGGTGTACCGGTCGACCGGCACCATCCTGATCGAGCAGCAGGAGATCCCGGTGGAACTGGTGCGGTCCACCGTCACCAGCTACGCGGACGAGCGCATCCAGGTCATCGGCCAGCGGGTGATGACCAGCGCCAACCTGCTCGGCATCATCGACAAGTACGGCCTGTACCCCGACGAGCGCAAGCGCGAGCCCGCGGAGGTCGTGGTCGAGGACATGCGCGGGGACATCAAGGTCGATATGGTGAGCGCGGAGGTCGTCGACCCGCGCACGGGGCGCCCCACCCAGGCCTCGATCGCGTTCACGGTCTCCTACGAGAGCCGGTCTCCCCAGCTGGCCCAGCGGGTCTCGAACGAGCTGGTGTCGCTGTACCTGAACGAGAACCTGAAGACCCGCGCCCAGCTCGCCTCGGACGCCGCGAAGTTCCTCGCCGAGGAGGGCAAGCGCCTGTCGGAGCAGATCGCGGAGCTCGAGAAGAAGCTCGCGGAGTTCAAGGAGAAGAACGCGGGTCTCCTGCCCGAGCTCGCCCAGCTCAACCTGCAGATGATGGACCGCACCGACCGCGAGATCCTCGAGGTGGAGCGCCAGATCAGCTCCCTCGAGGAGCGCAAGATCCTGCTCCAGGCCCAGCTCGCCCAGGTCAACCCCATGGAGAAGCTGGTCGCGGAGACCGGCGAGCGGATCCTGGGGCCCGCGGACCGCCTGAAGGTCCTGCAGAGCCAGTACGCGAGCCTCAGCGCGCTCTACGGCCCCGATCATCCCGACGTGGTCAAGACCCGCAAGGAGATGCGTGCCCTCCAGGCCCAGGTCGGCGGCGCGGACGCCTCCTCGGACCTGCAGCGCCGGCTCGACGGGGCCCGGGCAGAGCTGGCCGCGGCGGGGCAGAAGTACGGCCCGGAGCACCCCGACGTGCGGCGCGCCCAGCGCAGTGTCGCGAGCCTGGAAAGAGAGCTGGCCCAGGCGGGTGTCCGGCGTGGCAGCGTGCGCTCGAGCGCGCCGCCCGACAACCCGGCCTACGTGCAGTTGCAGGCCCAGGTCAACGCCGCGGACACCGAGCTGAAGACCCAGCGCAGCAAGCGCGAGGAGCTGAAGCAGAAGCTCGCCGAGTACGAGAATCGCCTCACGCAGGGCCCCCAGGTCGAGCGTGAGTACCGGGCGCTCACCCGGGACTACGAGAACGCGGTGGCGAAGTACCAGGAGATCAAGGCGAAGGAGATGCAGGCCCAACTCGCGGAGTCGCTCGAGACCGAGCGCAAGGGCGAGCGCTTCACGCTCATCGAGCCGCCCCTGCTGCCCGAGGAGCCGGTGAAGCCGAACCGGCTGGCCATCGCCTTCCTCGGCCTGGTGTTCTCTTTTGCGGGCGGCATCGGCAGCGCGGCGGTCTCGGAGAGCCTCGACACCACCGTGAGGGGCCGAGCCGCGGTGGCGGAGTTGCTGGGCGCACCGCCGCTCGCGAGCATCCCGCGCATCGAGACCGACCGGGAGCGCCGGCGCAGGAATCGCCGCCCGGTGTGGTGGGTTCTGGGTCTGCTCGTGCTCCTCGCCGCGGCGGCGTTGTTCGTGCACCTGTTCGTGATGCCGCTCGACGTGGCGTGGTACGTGGCCATGCGGCGGATGGGGTTGTAGGGGGCCACGGCGGCGGGTGGGGGAGCTCGGACCCACCCCATGCGGGCGGTTGACGGTTCGCCGGCATCCCGCCGCGCGGTCCTGGCGGTAGCGTGCCTGAATCGAGCGAGTCCGAGAGACCATGGAACGAATCAAGCAAGCCCTCGAGAGAGCCCGCCTGGAGCGCGGCGAGGCACCGTCGCCGGGGATGCCCCCTGCGGGAATGCCGCTGTCCGGTGCGGGGACCGCGCGGCGCGCCCCAGCAGGCGCCGAGCCCGTCAAGGTCACCTACACCGAGACCCGCACCTTCCAGCCGCCCCTCGCCATCCTGAGGGCCAACCGGATCCTCGGCGGCATCGAGGAGCCCTCCGTGCTCGCGGCGTACAAGATGCTGCGCACGCAGGTCCTGCAGCGCATGAAGGAGAAGGGCTGGCGGGCGCTCGCCGTCACCAGCGCGGGGCCGGGGGAGGGCAAGACGCTCACCGCGGTCAACCTCGCGATCAGCCTTGCCCGCGAGGTCAACCACACCGTGCTGCTGGTGGACCTCGATCTGCGCAACCCCTCGGTGCACGAGTGTTTCGGCTTCCAGCCGGAGAGGGGGGTGGCGGACATCGTCCTGCAAGGAGTCCCGGTCTCGGAGGTGCTCATCCACCCCGGGATCGATCGCCTGGTCGTGCTGCCGGGGCGTGAGCCCCTGGCCCATTCCTCCGAAGTGCTGTCCTCGCCCGCGATGCTCGCCCTGGTGCAGGACCTCAAGCACCGCTACGCGAACCGGATCGTGCTGTTCGACCTGCCGCCGCTGCTCTCGGCCGACGACGCGGTCGCCTTCGCCCCGCACGTGGACGCCGCGCTGCTGGTGGTGGAGGAGGGCAAGACCACTCGTGACGAACTCACTCGCGCGGTTGGTTACCTGCGCAACACCGAGCTGCTCGGCACCGTCCTGAACAAGTCCGAGGAGTCCGTCGCCGGGTACTATTACTGACGAACGCGATGTACGAGACGCACTTCGGCTTTCGCGAGAAACCCTTCTCGCTGCTCCCCGACCCGGGCTTCCTCTACCTCGGGCGCCGGCACAGCATGGCCCTCGCCATGCTCCAGTACGGCGTGCGCAGCCAGGCGGGCTTCACGGTCATCGCGGGCGAGATCGGCTCCGGGAAGACCACCCTCATCCGCCACCTGCTCGACCAACTCGAGTCGGACGTCACCGTCGGCCTCATCTCCAACACGCACAGCTCCTTCGGGGAGCTCCTCGAGTGGGTCCTGCTCGCCTTCGGCATCCCGCACCAGGGGCTCGACAAGGTCGCGCGTCACCACCGCTTCACGGAATTCCTGATCAGCGAGTATTCGAAGCGCCGGCGCACCGTGCTCATCATCGACGAGGCGCAGAACCTGGCGCCCGAGACGTTGGAGGAGCTGCGCATGCTCTCCAACATCAACGCCGACAAGAGCCTGGTGCTCCAACTCGTCCTGGTGGGTCAGCCGGAGCTGCGCATGTTGCTCCGCCGACCCGGTCTCGAGCAGTTCGCGCAGCGGGTCTCGGTGGCCTATTATCTCGAGGCGCTCTCTCTCGAGGAGACCGTGGCCTACGTGCGCCACCGGCTGAAGGTCGCTGGCGGCAATCCGCGGCTCTTCGACAGCGACGCGCTGGAGTGGGTCCACCGGGCCAGCCGGGGTGTGCCGCGGGTCGTCAACACCATCTGCGACATGGCATTGGTGTACGCGTACGCCAGCGGTCAGACCCAGGTCGACCGTGCCACTGTCGAAGAGGTGGTTCGCGACCGCGTGGCGACGGGTCTGTTCACTGCCCCGCAGGACGAAGAGCGCGAGCCTGCGCGCCTCGGCGACACCCAGAAGCTTCGCCCGGTGGGGTGAAAAGCGCTCGATCCGCTCCCGGGTGAGTCATGGGGACGCGCCGGTACATCCTGGGCTGGACGGAGGAGGGACGCATCGCGCCCCAGGACGCCCGGCGCGCGCTGCGCACGGCCGGGGCGCTGCCGACCGGCCCCCAGTGGCGGCAGTTCGTCGCCCGCTTCCTCATCTGGCTCGGCACCGCCCTGGTCGCGGCCGGGGTGGTCCTGCTCCTCGTGTACAACTGGCAGATCCTGGGGCGCTTCGCGCGCCTCGCGGTGGTCGAGGGACTGTTCGCCGCGGTGCTGGGGGTGATCGGTTGGTTCGGGCTCGCGCGGATCGAGGGTAAGCTCGCGCTCCTCGGGGCGGCGGTGCTGGTGGGGGCGCTGCTCGCACTCGTCGGTCAAACCTACCCGACCGGCGCCGACAGCCACGGACTGTTCGTCGCCTGGGGCCTCGCGCTCGTGCCGCTCGCCGCCGTCGGCGGGATGCCGACCCTGTGGCTGCTCCTGCTGGCCGTCGCGAACGGGGCCTTCCTCGCCTACTTCAGGGCCTTCGGCGGGCTCTTCGGCGTCCCCCTGGGCGTGGAGGGGCTGCTCTGGGCGCTCGTCGCCCTGAACACCGCCGTCCTGGTGCTCTGGGAGGTGCTGGCCTGGGTCGGGGCCGCCGGGCGCTGGGGCCCGCGCCTCGTGGGAGTCGTGTCGGGGGGGCTGGTCACGGGGCTCGCGCTCTGGAGCATCGTCGACCCCGCGGGGGGATCGGGCTGGGGGGTGCCGGCCTGGATCCTGTGGCTCGGGGCCGTCTACGCCGTGTACCGGCGCGTCATCCATGACGTGTTCCTGCTGGCGACGGCGGTGTCCTCGATTGTCCTGGTCGCCGCAACCTTCCTCATCTGGCGCGCCGACATCCCCGAGTCGAACGCCCTTCTGATCGTCAGCCTGGTGGTGATCGGCGTCTCGGCGGCCGGCGCGCGCTGGCTGCGCGCGGTCTCGGCAGAGGAGCCCTCGGAGGAGGAGCCCCAGTGAGCGCACCCACCCGCGCCGAAGTCTGGTCGCGGATCGCGGCGGCCGGGATCGTCACCGGCGAGGTGCCGCCGCACCGCCCCCGCGTGCCCTGGTACGTGCGCCTGCTCCAGGGGGTCACCGGCTGGCTCGGGGCGCTCTTCCTGCTCGCCTTCCTCGGGAACACCTTCTCCTTCCTCTTCACCGACGCGGTGGGGGCGTTCCTCGTGGGCGCGGCGGCCTGCGTGGGCGCGGCCATCGGCTTCCGGCGCTATCCGGAGAGCGACTTCGCGGGCCAGCTCGGGTTCGCAGTCAGCCTCGCCGGCCAGTCGCTCCTCGGCTACGGCTTCTGGCAGCTCCTCGGGGAGCACTTCGGGCTCCTGGCCGTGGCGATGGTCACGGTCGAGATCGGGCTCTTCATCCTGGTGCCGAACTATGTGCACCGGGTCTGGAACGCCTGGGCGGCGGCGTTCTTCGCCTGGCACGCACTGTTGCAGTTGGGGCTCGGGCCCCTGGGGCCGGGGCTGCTGACGGCGGCCCTCGCCTGGATGTGGCTCGAGGAGCCCGAGCTCGCCCACTACGGCGAGCGGGCCCACGCGGCGGCCTGGGGGCTCGCGCTCGCGACCCTGCAGTTCCCCATCTGCGGACGACGGGTGTGCGACCTCACGGTGCTCCTCGGCTGGCCTGGCGGTGACTCGCTCGGGGTCTGGGTCGAGTGGGCGGGCTCGGTACTGCTCGTCGTGGTCCTGGTCGCGGTGGTCTGGCGGCTCCTGAGGCGCGAGGGCCACTCGCTCTCCACCCGCCCGGGGGCGGTCGCGCTCGCCGGCGCGAGCATCCTCGCCATCACGAGCCTCAAGGCCCCGGGTTTCTCCCCGGCGATGGTGGCGCTCCTCGCGGGCTTCTCCGCCGGTTCCCGGCAGCTCACGGCGCTCGCCGTCTTCGCGCTGGTGGCGTACCTGACCCGCTACTACTACGCGCTCGAGGCGCCGCTGCTCGACAAGGCGCTCCTGATGATGATCACCGGCGGCGCACTGCTCCTGGTCGCCCTGGCCCAGCGTGAGCTCTGCACCTGTGGGCTCGAAGAGGACTGCGGGTAACGCCATGGGCTCGAACGCCATGGGTCCCAACGCCCTGGGTCGCAGCGTCCTGGGCCGCAGCGCCCTGAGCCGCAGCGCCCTGGGCCCCAACGCCATGGGCCGCTGGGTTGCCGTTCTCGTCGGCCTGCTCGTCCTGGGCGCCGTCAACTACACGGTCTACCAGCGCGAGCGGCATCTCCGGGCCGGAGAGCTGGTGCTGTTGGAGCTTGCGCCGGTGGATACCCGGGACCTGAAGGAGGGGGACTTCCTCGCGCTCCGCTTCCGCGTCGTGGACGAGGCGTTCGGCAGGGGTAATCTCGTTGGGGTGAACGGCGAAGGTCGTCTGGTGCTGGACCTCGACCCCTACCAGATTGCGAGCTTCGTGCGCTTCGACGACGGCACGCCGCTCACCGTGGACGAGATGGCGGTGCGATTCCGGGTGCGCATCGGCGAGCCGACGATCGGGGCCAACGGCTTCCAGCTCCGCGAGGCCAACGCCCAGCGCTACGCCGCGGCCCGCTACGGGGAACTGCGGGTCGACGCGGCGGGCGAGGCGATCCTGGTCGACCTGCGGGACCAGTACCTCGCGAGCCTCGGCGGGCCGTGGTGAGCGGGGCGGGCGAAGTGCCCCGCGCGGAGTGTGGCACCGAGCTCAGAAGCCATAGGGAATGACCGAGATGGCCACTCGCGCCGAAGACCTGATCCGCCGCCACCGCTACACGGTGGAGGAGTTCCTGCGTATGGGCGAGGCAGGGATCCTGCGGGCGGACGAGCGGGTCGAGCTGATCGAGGGAGAGATTGCCGAGATGGCACCGATAGGAAGTCGGCACGCCGGGACAGTGAAGCAGATAGGCGCCATCCTGATGCGGACCGTGGGTGAGGGCGCCATCGTGTCCGTGCAGGACCCGATCATCCTGGGACCTCGCTCGGCTCCTCAGCCCGACCTCGCCCTGCTCCGGCCGCGGGCGGATTTCTACAAGGCCGCCCACCCGCAGGCCAAGGACGTGCTGCTCGTCATCGAGGTGGCCGACACCACCCAGCGCTACGACCGCCAGGTGAAGCTCCCGCTGTACGCCCGTCACGGGGTCCCGGAGGTGTGGCTGGTGGACCTGGAGCAGAATGCGATGGAGGTCTTCCGCGAGCCCAGCGCGGACGGCTACCGGCACGCAGAGCGCCTGGCCGATCTCACCAGCGTGTCCGTGGCGGGGCTGCCCGGCGTGGTCGTCGACCTGCGCGAGCTGTTCCGCTCGTAGGCTCCCTGCCGAGAACGCTGAGTACGCCGAGTACGCCGAGGACGTCCTGTTCTGCTTCCGAGCCCCGACGGCCTGACGACGCGGAGGGCGCTCGGCGATACCCCTTCAACGGATTCATCTACTCGTAGTCGGTCCGCAGCAACGCACAGCAGTATGCGGTCCGGGCACAATCGCGTCAGCAATCGGCAAAGGGCATGGTCTGCTCGGACGCAGGTGCGTAACACATGGATCACAGCAAGTATTCCCCGGCAAGCACGCATCGTGCGCGCCCCGACGGTGTGACGATGGGGGGAATGACGGGTACCCGAGAAGCCCAAGTACTGCCCTCAGCGCAGTCGCCCCAGGGCTCCTCGTGGCTGTTTCTGCTACCACTTAGTGCGGCGTTAGTCGCCGCAACGGTGAGCCTTGGGCGCGTCAGTGGCAACGCTTCGACCGCAGGTGGGATACTGGAGGGCGACCTGCGCAGAGCTCTTCTGTTTGGCCCTATTTACGCGTTTGCGGGGCTGTTGCTGCTTCGACGGCCCACACAGGCATTGAACCTGGCTCGGACGCAGCCGGCCCTGTGGGCACTAATCGCGTATGCTGCGCTATCTGCCGTATGGTCGAGCTATCCAGGCGCGGTGATGACATTCGCCGGCCATATGCTTGGCTACGCATTCATCGCAATGGCGGCGTCCATTGCTGCGAGAGGGTCCGCGGGTATCGTCGCGAAGACCCTCTGGATCCCCGGTTTTTCCCTCCTGATTGCCACCATTGTCCTCGTCTGGGGACAGCCACGGCTCGCAATCATGGAGATCGGAGATCAGTTTCGCTGGGCGGGGCCAACGTTTCACCCGAACATCCTCGGCGTGGTCTCGCTGCTGACGACATGGGCCAGCATTGTTCTCATAACCAAGGGCGGGAGTGTCTGGAGGACTCTCATCGCAAGTGGCAGCGCGTTATTGGCTGCGGTGTGCCTTCTTGGCAGCAACAGCGTGACCTCCGCCATACTTTCCGGAGCGCTTTGGGTGTTTTTGTTTCCGATGCTCCTGATTGCTCATTCCCCCACCGGATCTCGAAGATTGATGTGGGCCGTTGCGCTTTTCGGGATGCTCATGGGCTTCCTGTGGCTCACGTTAACCGCGCCGGAGTTGTTGACGTGGGATAAGCTTATGGCGGCTCTCGGTCGCACGAAGAACCTGACCGGAAGACTCGCGCTGTGGGAAGCGGGATGGAAGGCATTCCTGGCGCGTCCACTTGAGGGATGGGGTTTCGATTCCCTGGCTAGTGTGACCACCGTCCAAAGGCTCGGGGTGGGTCAGTTGCATAACGGCTACATCGATGTGCTCGTCCGAGGAGGAGTTGTGGCCGGCATGTTGACACTGGCCTTCCTCTGGACAACGGCGCGGAATCTCTGGCTCGTCCGGCGGACACGCCGCGCGGACGCGACGGCCTTCGCGGCAGCTTTGGTTGCCGTCCTGATGCACAACGTTACAGAAGGGTCCCTTGTTCGCAGTCCTCACCCAATATGGCTGCTGGCGTGTGTGGTGGCTTTCCAGGTATCCGCGATGAGACACGCAGTCCCGAATGTGGGGGACTCACGTGCCCAGGAGGTCCCCAGGCGACATCTGTCTCCCAGAATCCAGCATCCCTGAGGACCTCAGTGTGGGTTTGAGGAGCAACCTGCTGCTGAGTGTCCTAGACCAAGGAGTAGTCAGCGCGACCAACTTTGGTGTGGCGCTGCTGCTGGTTTACCTCGCACCAAAGGAGAGCTATGGGCTATACGCTCTCGGGTTCGGATTGATCACCCTGGTGACCAGTATCGGCAACGCCCTCGTGGTGACGCCCATGACGGTAAATGCGCCGAGACTGGAGGTCGGCGCGCAGGACGCGTACTGCAAGAGCTTGTTGGCGTCGGAGGCACTCGCGGCGTTTCTCATCGCCGGTCTCGTCGGCACGGTCGTAGGCGTCGCGATGCTCACGGGGCTCGTGGAATTAGACGACGGGCTCTTCTGGACGGCAATTGCCTTTGCGGGGGCTGGTGTTCTGCTCCATGAGTTCTTTCGTCGCTTCTTCTTCCTGAAAGGCAACGCCCGGAACGTCCTGATCATGGATTTCGCTCTTGGCCTGGGATTCCTTTCCGCCCTCGCGGTCGGTGGTGTCTCGGGACTCGAGCGGATGCACACGTGGGCCATAGTCTTCTACGGCACATCAGCCGGGCTGATCGCGCTTTTCGTCGCGCGCACCGGGGCGCTGCCTGCCTTTGCTGGATGGAGCCAGTCGCGGAGGAACCTTCTGGAGGCCTGGACCGATGGGCGATGGGCCCTCGCTGGCGTCACTGTGACCTGGGTTCAAAGCCAAGCGTACGCCTACGTTTTGGCAGTCATGCTTGGAACCGCAAGCCTCGCTGAGGCAAACGCCGCACGGCTCCTTTTTGCTCCGGTGGCAATGCTCGGTACGGGCCTGATGAACGCCGTTATGCCGGAGTCGGTGAAGCGCAAGGCGAGGGGGGACGGACCGGGAGCCGAGCGGGTTGCGCGCCGTATGCTGGCCGTGCTGCTCTTGCTTACGGGCCTTTATACGGTGGCGGTGGCGGGCGGGCAGCGCGCCCTGGTCGGATGGGTCCTTCCTGAAGATTACGCTGGTGTTGGGCCATACGTTCTGACCTGGGCGGCGGTGGTGTTACTCCAGGCGGTTCGCGCGAACTCGTCCATGCTGCTTCAGGTCTTCCGGCAGTTCCGGGCGATTACCGTCGCCAACGCCTGGACGGCCCTCCTGGTCGTTGTGCTGACCCCAGGGCTCATTCACTTCTACGGTGTTGGGGGCGGCATCTCGGCTCTTGGGGTCGGAGAACTGGCCCTCGGCCTGCTTCTGTGGAGAGCCTTCTCACATGTCCGTAGATTCGATGCGGGTTGATATCTGCATCGCGACGTTCCGGCGGCCGGCGCAACTGGCGGTGCTTCTTGAAAGTCTTTTGAAACAGCGGCTTCCCGAGGGTGTGAGTCTTCGAATCATTGTCGTCGACAATGACAGGCTGGCATCGGGAATGTCCACGGTGGAGCGGTTCGCCGGGGACTGTCCGTGGCCTGCGGTCTATGTGGTGGAGCCCGAGGCCAACATTTCCCGCGCCAGGAACCGCGGGCTCTCCATGGCCGATGGGACCTACGCGGCCTTCATTGATGACGACGAGGAGGCCGATCCCGAGTGGCTTGCCGAGTTGCTCGGCGCGGCGCGACGGTATGCTGCAGACGTTGTATTTGGTCCGGTCATCCCGGTGTATCCGGAAGGCACTCCGCGCTGGATCATTCGTGGTGAGTTTTTTGACCGTCCGAGGTTCCCAAGCGGCACTCAACGCCCACATGGAGGTTCAGGTAACGTGCTTTTGTCCCTCTCGGCAGCGCCGTTGTCCGTGAGCCAGTTCAACGAAGGCTTCGGTCGCACAGGCGGAGAAGACACGGAGTTCTTCTGGAGGACCCATCAAAGCGGGGCTCACATGGTGTGGTGCGATTCGGCCCGTGTCTACGAGAAGGTTGAGCCGGAGCGGATGCGAGTGGGGTGGCTTGTGCGGCGCGCCTTTCGGGGCGGGCAGATGTACGGAAGGATCTTCATGGGGCGGACGAGCCTCGCAAGAAAGGCGCCGTGGGCGCTTCAGCGCGTCGCCTTTCTCAGCGTTGCCATGGCAGCCTTACCGATCGCTTGGCTTGGCGGCAGGGCGAGAGGGGTCCGGATCCTACAGAAGGCGGCGGCGAACCTCGGTCAGCTTTCGAGCGTGAGCGGCCGCTACTACGAAGGCTATGGCCATTAGCGTAATTCCGCCAGCGGTGACCCTTCGGCCATGCACAACTGCTCGGGTGCGTGCATCTTGTGTGACTCCTCGGAGGGGCCTGCGCGTTGCGAATAGCATAGTCTTCAGGGGCGCTTGCATTGGTCTGCGAGAGTTGTGGGGCTCTTTGCGGAATGCAGGAGCGCCTTGTCGCGCGTGGGTCGCGGTGCTGATGTGCTTTGTCTCTGGTGTAGGGGGCTCCGCGGAGCTCTCTGCCGAGACACTTCGGCGCTCCGGAGAAGCGGTGACCCTTGACTACTTTGGGCTTCACATGCATCGAGTGCACACGGTGACGCCCTGGCCGTCGGTGTCGTTTGGGAGCTGGCGGCTCCTCGATGCATACGTAAACTGGTTCAACTTGGAGCCAAAGCGCGGTCAATGGGACTTTAAGACACTTGACCGGTATGTGCAGCTCGGGGAGCAACACGGTGTCTCGCTTCTACTTCCGCTTGCGTTTCCTCCCTCGTGGGCGTCTAGAAGTCCTGGGGAGAAGGGAGCATATGGAGCCGGGAGTGCCGCGCCGCCGCGGGATCTTGGCGAGTGGCGTCAGTACGTCAGGGTTGTGGCGGAGCGATACCGACAGAGCATAAATGAGTTCGAAATCTGGAATGAGCCGAACCTGCGAAACTTTTTTAGCGGAAGCCAAGATGACCTTGTTCTGTTGGCACGTGTGGCGCATGAGACGCTACGAGAGGTCACTCCAAGAAGCCGGCTTGTGTCTCCGAGCGTGACGGGTGGAGTAGAGCACGTGAAGTGGCTGGATTCCTACCTTGAGCGCGGGGGGGGGCAGTATGCGGACGTGGTTGGGTTTCACTTCTACGCGCCACAGAAGGAGCCAGAGGCGATGTTGCCTCTGATCAGGGACGTGCAGGCAGTGATGAAGAGGCGAGGGCTTCAGGAAAAGCCTCTGTGGAACACAGAGAGCGGGTGGTGGATAGCGAATACAGACGGAACTCCGGAAGAGGTTGCCGTCCACCCCTCTTGGAGGCGTCTCGACCCGGAACTGGCGGCAGCATACGTGGGTCGGGCATTGATACTGGGTTGGGCGGCCGGCCTGGACCGCTTCTACTGGTACGCGTGGGACAATTACAGCATGGGGTTGATAGAACCCGGTCGAAAGACCATGAAGCCAGGGGCCGTGGCTTACGCTACGACGGTTGACTGGCTGTTGGGAGCGGTTGTTTCGGAGTGCGTGCGGAGACCGGAGGGGCTGTGGGTGTGCGAATTGTCCAGAGGGGTGGAGGAGGCATTGATTGTCTGGACTGAGAGGGGAGAGAAGGAGTTCATGTTGCCCGCTGAGTGGAAGGCTGAAAGGTTCGATACGATACTCGGCGAAGCACGGAAGATAGCTCCTGGAAGTCGGTCGGTTACCGTTTCGGAGGCTCCGCTCCGAATCGTTCGAGCGATTCATGGGCGGTAAGTCGTTCTAGGCATGGAAGTGCTGCGGAAGAATGGTTCGGGTTGCGTCGGCCGTCTAAACATTGGACACGGCTGGGGACGCGTTCAGATCTTCGGAACATGTGGTGCGACTGCAGAGGGCGTCGCGGGTTTGTGCTTGTATTTCTGGTGTCGTGAGTTGTCGAGCGTGTGCACAAAGGTGGACCTGTTTTAGACGGTCGGGGCGAAGAGAACGTTGTCTAGAGTGGTCATCGTCCAGCGTGTTGTCCCCCATTATCGGGTCGCATTTCTAGACGGGTTGCATGACCGTCTCTGGCGTTCTCTAGGGGTCGAACTCGTGATTATCTATGGGCAGGAACGCGCTGGTACGGTACCGCGTTCCGAGGTATATGAGCGGCCCTGGAGTGTCCGGATCGTAAATCGCTACCTTCGGGTTGGAGAGACGGACTTAACTTGGCAGCCCTGCCTGTCGTGGATGGCAGGCGCAGACTTGGTGGTCGTTGAACAGGCGAACCGGCTGCTTTTGAATTACCTCCTGATTGCCCGGCGGAGTGTTGGGCTGGGTCGGTTGGCATTCTGGGGGCACGGTAGGAACCTTCAGAGAGCTGTTGGAGGCGGGTTCCGTGAGACATGGAAGCGGCTTACAGTGGCGAATGTTGACTGGTGGTTTGCCTATACGGAACACACAAGGCAGTACCTGCGCGGGGTGGGAGTTCCTTCCGCGCGGATAACAGTCGTTAACAACGCGATCGATACGGCTGAGTTGTCGCAGGCCGCTGTTTCTTTGCAGGACAGGGAGCTCTACGCGCTGCGGACGGGGCTTGGGATTCGGAGTGAGCGCGTAGGCGTGTACTGTGGGGGGATCTACCCGGGGAAGCGACTGGACTTTCTGATTGAGGCCGGGGACCGTATCCGGTCGGACCTGGGTGACTTCGAGTTGGTTGTGGTTGGGGACGGCCCTTCGGCCAGCTTTATCGTTGATGCGTCCGTTTCTCGCTCGTGGCTGCATTACGTGGGTGCCCGGTTTGGGCGTGATCGCGTGCCTTACCTCCAGCTCGGAAAACTCATGATGATGCCTGGGCCTGTAGGGCTGGTCATACTTGATTGCTTCGCGCTGGGCATTCCTCTGTTTACCACGGACCTGGCGACCCACGGGCCGGAGATCGCGTACCTTCAGGCGGGCATCAACGGAGTGATGACGGCGAACAATACGCGGGCATACGCCGACGCCGTTGTGGCGTACTTC
Source organism: uncultured Ectothiorhodospiraceae bacterium (assembly GCA_937867305.1). GTDB lineage: Bacteria > Pseudomonadota > Gammaproteobacteria > JAABTG01 > JAABTG01 > JAGNLM01. The sequence continues at coordinate 37,487 of CALMKJ010000026.1, forward strand.
GGCGACCCGGACCAGCAGGCGGCGCTCGCGGGCGGGTGCCTTGAGAGCGCCCGGCGATACACTCTTGAGGGGATGGTGGATCGGTTCGCGGATGGGATTATGCGCTGCCTCGCCACCTGACCAGTGCGCATCCTTCAGGTCCACAACCAATACCGGATACGGGGCGGCGAGTGCCGGGTCGTGGACACTGAGCGGACGCTTCTGCAGCGAGCCGGGCACACGGTGGAGTTGTTTGGAAGGCGAAGTGCAGACCTCGAGGGTTCATCCGCTCTGCGGAGACTTGAAGGACTTGCACGGACACCCTGGAACAGGGCTACCGCCCGAGCCCTCGCGGGCGTGGTCAGGCGGGACAGGCCGGATGTGGCCCACGTCCACAACGTCTTTCCGCTGATCTCGCCGTCGGTGTATGCGGTGCTGGCGGCGCTTGGCGTCCCGGTCGTCCAGACGGTCCACAACTTCCGTTTGTTTTGCCCTAACGGCCTCTTCTTCAGGAGCGGCCAAGTCTGCGAGGAGTGCCAGACCAGAGGCCTCTTCTCGGCGGTTCGGCGGCGATGCCTGCACGGCAGCTTCCTGGTGAGCGCCGCCTACGCAGGTGGGGTATGGATGGCGTGGAGGAGGGGCCTCTTGCGGAACGCCGTCACCCGCTTCATCGCGCTGAGCCAATTCGGCGCGGAAAGGCTTGTTGGCCGGGGGCTCCCACCGAGCCGGGTGACGGTCCTCGGAAACTTCGTCGAGCGATTCGCAGAAGGCCCTGTGCGAAAGGGGGACTACGTCCTCTACTTGGGGCGCCTCAGTCCCGAGAAAGGCGTCATGACCCTCCTTGAGGCGGCAGGGCGGCTCCCGGACATGCAGTTGCGGATTGCTGGCGCCGGGCCACTGGAAGATGAGATTCGGCGGTGGGTGGTTTCTCATCCCGAAGCTAAGGTGCGGCTTGAGGGAATCGTGGCGGGAGAAGTGAAGGAACGTCTGATTCAGGAAGCGCTGTGCACCGTGGTGCCCTCAGAGTGCTTCGAGAGCTTTGGGCTCAGCGCGGCGGAATCCCTCTCTCTCGGTACGGCAGTTGTCGCAACTCGGATGGGTGGCTTGCCGGAACTGGTCGAGAACGGAGTGACGGGGGTCATCTGCGAGCCGGGTGATCCGGAGAGCCTGGCGGGAGCACTCGCGACGCTCGTAAACGAGCGTGGGCGTGCTGAGGCCATGGGGAAGGAAGCCGTGGCATCGGCGCGTGTCTACCTCAGTCCAGAAAGGCATCTCAGGGGATTGCTAGGCATCTATCGGCGCGCTGTCGTGGCTAAAGGCAGGGCGGGCGAGAGAGGGAGGAGCGGTGAGCCTTGATCATCGATACGATGCCTCTTGTCCGTGTTCGCAGGGGAAGAGGCGTGTGCATCACCTCTGGCCGCCGCTCACAAGCGTGGCGGTGCATTGGCTTGCGAGGAAGCCCGAAGGAGCGCAGGTGTGAGGTCCGAGGCGGGATTGGAGAAGGAAGGGCAGTGTTACAGGAGCCGGGGCGACTTCAGACGGCCCGAGGGGAACGTGCCGCCTTCTGTAGCAGTCGTGCGGCTGCGTGGAGTTCCGTTTCCGAACACCGATTATGATGCGGTGCTGGCGGTATTCTCGGAGTGGTTGCGCGGGGTGCGAACGCCCCGGCAGGTCTGCACCGTGAACGTTCACACCTTTGTCACGGCGCTCCGGGATGAGAGACTCTCGGAGGTCTTTCGCCGGGCGGCGTTGCTGACCATGGATGGGCAGCCGATCCGCTGGTACGCGAACTTGGTGCACCGAGCTGGGGTGCGGGAGACGGTCGCCGGACCCGAATTGATGCTGCGCTGCCTCGACAAGGGGCGGGCATTTGGATGGCGACACTACCTTCTCGGTGGCCGCCCAGAGGTATTGGTCGCATTGCAGAAAAGAGCGGAAGCATTATGTCCAGGCGTTCTGATCGTCGGAAGCGAGGCACCGCCCTTTCGGTCGCTGACGGTGGAAGAGGAGTCTGGCATTGTAGAGCGGATCAATGCAGCGCAGGCCGACTTTCTGTGGGTTGGCCTGGGGGCACCGAAGCAGGAGTTCTGGATATCGAGGAATCTCCACCGGGTTCGGGTGCCTGTTCAGGTTGGGGTGGGTGCCGCGTTCGATTTTCACTCGGGGACGATACCGCGCGCGCCGGCGTGGGCGAGCCGACTGGGGATGGAGTGGATGTACCGAGCACTTCACGACCGGCGTCTCTGGCACCGTTATCTCAGCACGAATCCGGCCTTTGTCGGCATGCTCTTGAACGACTTGGTGCGCAGCCGGTTGGGGAGACTGCGGGATGACTCATAGAGATTCAGACACGCAAGCCATGACAGAAGTCAGGGTCCGGGGATGGAGGGTGGGCCTGGCGGGTTGGCTTGCGATGGGGATTGCTGTGTTCCTGTTGGCCGTCGCCTACTGGGCGGCCTTCGAAGAGCTGCTCTTTCGCTGGGAGACGATTCAAGAGTACAGCCACGGCTACTTCATCCCGCTCATTGCCCTCTTCCTCGCCTGGCAGAAGAAGAACGAGCTGGCGGAGCTGCCGTTCGCAGGCTCTGGATGGGGCCTGGTGCTGCTGGTCCTGGGTGTCCTGCTCTACGCCCTCGGCACGCTGAGCACCATCTTCGTCGTCGTCCACTACTCCCTGTTGGTGGTGTTGACGGGACTCGTGTTGACTCTGCTCGGTTGGCGCGGGCTGGGGCTGCTCTGGCCGGCGCTCCTTGTTTTGGTCTTCATGATCCCGCTGCCGAACTTTATCTATCAGCAGCTCTCCGGAAAGCTTCAGCTGATCTCCTCCGAGATCGGGGTCGTCATCATCCGTGCCCTCGGCATGAGCGTGTACCTGGAAGGGAACATCATCGACCTCGGGGCGATGAAGCTCCAGGTGGTCGAGGCCTGCAATGGCCTGCGGTATCTGTTCCCGCTGATGAGCTTCGGCTTCCTCGCGGCCTACTTCTTCCACGCCCCGCTGTGGCAGCGGCTGCTGGTGTTCTTCTCCACCATCCCGATCACGGTGCTCATGAACAGTTTCCGCATCGCGGTCACCGGGGTGCTGGTGGAGAACTACGGCACCGAGCACGCGGAGGGCTTCCTGCACGACTTCGAAGGTTGGGTCATCTTCATGGCCTGCGTGGCCATCCTGCTGGCGGAGATGTGGCTGCTGAACCGCTTCTTCAGCAAGGAGCGTCGGCCCTTCCGGGAGGTGTTCGGGATCGACTTTCCGGAGCGGCTGCCGAAGCCGGCGGAGACCCGGGTGCGCCGGCTGCCGGCGACCTTCCTCGCCTCGGTGGCGGTGCTGGCGGTGGCGGCGGCGCTCTCGGTCGGACTCGCGAACCGTACGGAGGCAATCCCGGCCCGGGCGGAGTTCGTGGACTTCCCGGTGGCGCTGGGGGAGTGGACGGGCCGGCGGGAGACGCTCGACCTGGACGTGCTGGCGGAGCTGGAGCCGACGGACTATGTCATCGCCGACTTCCAGACCCCGAGTGGAGAGTGGGTTGACTTCTACTCGGCCTACTACGAGTCCCAGCGCGCCCAGGCTTCGGCCCACTCGCCGCGCTCCTGCATCCCGGGCGGCGGCTGGCTCATCGCGGACCTCTCGGAGCGGGAGCTTCCTGGGGTGTCGGTGAACGGCCAGCCCCTGGTGGTGAACCGGGTCGAGATCGCCAAGGGGGACTTCCGTCAGGTGGTGTACTACTGGTTCCAGCAGCGCGGTCGGGTGATGACCAATGAGTACCTGGTGAAGTGGTACCTGCTCTGGGACGCCGTTACCCGCAGGCGAACCGACGGGGCGATGGTGCGTCTGACGACCCAGGTGCGCCCGGGCGAGGCGCCGGAGAAGGCGGACGAGCGCCTGGCGGCCTTCGCGCGGGAGGTGGTGCCCCGGCTCGAGGCGTTCGTGCCGAACTAGACACCCATGAACAGCATCCTGATTCCCGTGATGGCGCTCGCCATCAGCATGGTGGTCATCCCCGTCATGCTGCGCGTCGCGCCCGCGCTCGGGCTGGTCGACCGGCCGAGCGCGCGCAAGGTGCACAGCGTGCCCATGGCGCGGGTCGGGGGCTGGGGCATCGTACTGGGCGCCGTGGTGCCGGTGATGGTCGGGCTCTCGCTCGAGGACCCCGTCGTCCAGACCTACCTCTGGGGTGTGCTGGTGCTGCACGCCTTCGGCACCTGGGACGACTCCCGCGAGGTCGGGCACTACTGGAAGTTCCTCGGGCAGTTCATCGCCGTGCTGCCGGCGGTGACCTACGGCGGGCTGGTGGTCGAGGAGCTGCCGTTCATGGAGCTCGGCAGCCTGCCGCAGGAGGTTGCCGTCCCGTTCACGGCGCTGGCGATGGTCGGCGTCATCAACGCCATCAACCACTCGGATGGGCTGGACGGGCTGGCGGGGGGCGAGGCGCTGCTCACCCTGCTGGCGATGGTGCTGCTGGCCGTCGTTGCTGGTGGCAACCGGACGGTGGTCATCGGCCTCGCGGCGATCGGCAGCACGCTCGGGTTCCTGCGCTACAACACCCACCCGGCCCGGCTCTTCATGGGCGACTCGGGCAGTCAGTTCCTGGGCTTCACCGTCGCCTTCCTGGCCATCCTGCTGACCCAGAAGGCGAATCCCGCGATCGCGCCGGCGAGTGTCGCGCTCATCCTGGGCTTGCCAGTGGTGGACATCGTCACGGTGCTGGCCCAGCGCATTCACGGAGGCATGAACTGGTTCAAGGCGACCAAGAACCACATCCACCACCGGCTCCTCGACTTTGGGCTCAGCCACTACGAGGCGGTGGTCATCATCTACTCGGTGCAGGCGCTCTACGTGCTGACGGGGGTGGTGCTGCGCTACGCCGACGACGCGCTGATCCTCGCCGTCTATATGGCCTACAACGTGGCGCTCTTCGCGGTGCTGCTGGGGCTGAAGAAGCGCGGGTGGCAGGTGCGGGCCGACGAGCCGACCCCTCTGGGGCAGGCGCTCGCCATTGCCCGGACGAACCAGTGGTGCCGCAGGCTGCCGCTCTACGTGTTGGCGGTGGCGTTGCCGGTGTTCGTGATGGGTCAAGGGCTGGTTGTCTCGGTGGTGCCGCGGGACTTCGGGGTAATGGGGGCAGTGCTTCTGGTGGTGCTTGCGACCGAGCTGGTGTTGCGACGCTCGGTGAACTCGATCACGGTGCGCGGGACCGTCTACGCCACCCTGACTTTCCTGGTCTATCTCTCCGTGCATTACTCGCCGGACCCGTTCGGCCACTGGTCGCCGCCGGAGGTGGCGTTCTTCGTGCTGGTTGCACTCGCTGTTGCGTTGACCGTGCGCTGTTCCCGCCAGGACACCTTCCGCACCACGCCCATGGACTACCTGATGGTTTTCGTGCTCCTGGTGCTGGGCGTTCTGCCCCACGACCTGTTCGGGGAGGGGGCGGCGACCGAGATCGTCATGAAGGGGATCATCCTGCTCTACGCGAGCGAGCTGTTCCTGCACGAGGTCTCCCGGCGTTGGAACCCCGTGAGCCTTGGCACCCTCGTCGCGCTGGGGGTCATGGCGTATCGGGGTCTTGCAGGCTGAACACCACCACCACGAGGGGCCTCGCGCGCGTACGCTACGCGCGCGCGGGGGTATGGTGGTAACTGTGGTGGTGGTTTTTAGAGATCTAGGTTTTTCTAGATCCCTTACTCTGAGGTAGGTTCTGGATCGCGCGCGCGGATCTTTACCGCGCAGTTTCGGAGCGACGGGTGTGCGCACAGGGTGTCCCGTCTGCGGGACGGGGGTGTACCGTTCTGGGACGCGTCGGGTTTTTGACGCCGGGTGTCCCGTTCTGGGGCGCCAGGGGTTCCATTCCAGGGCGGTCCACCGGGGATGGGACGGCGCTCCGCTCGGGTGGCGGGGAGGGTGGACCGGCGCGAAGAGCCATGCAGCGAAGGCGAGGGACGGGGTCATGGGGGTGAGCTTGCGGTTTTTTGTGTGGCTGCTAGTATGTCGATTACGCATCAACCTCCACGAGTATGGCCTGATGATTGCTCATCCGCAAGGAAATGGGGACATTCTGGTTTTCAGGCCGATGGAGCCGGGCGCTCTGCGGCGCGGGGTAGCCCTCGAGGAAACATGAAAACCAGAATGTCCCCATTTCGGTGCTTTGCGGTCTGGAGCGCGGGGAGCCAGAATGTCCCGACTTCCTCCATGCGCCGCGAGAGCACCCCATGACCCACAACGGCAACGTCGCGCTGATCACCGGCGTCACCGGGCAGGACGGCGCCTACCTCGCCGAGCTTCTGCTGGAGAAGGGCTACACGGTGCACGGCGTCAAGCGCCGGGCGTCTTCCTTCAACACCGAGCGCGTCGACCACCTGTACCAGGACCCGCACGAGCGCGGGCGGCGTTTCATCCTGCACTACGGGGACCTCACCGACGCGACGAACCTCATCCGCGTGGTGCAGGAGGTGCAGCCGGACGAGATCTACAACCTCGCGGCGCAGAGCCACGTGGCGGTGTCGTTCGAGACCCCGGAGTACACGGCCAACGCCGATGCGCTCGGCACGCTGCGCCTGCTCGAGGCCATCCGCATCCTGGGGCTGCAGGGCAAGACCCGCTTCTACCAGGCCTCCACGAGCGAGATGTTCGGCAAGGTGCGCGAGGTCCCCCAGAGCGAGACCACGCCGTTCTACCCCCGGAGTCCTTACGGCGCGGCCAAGGTGTACGCCTACTGGATCACCGTGAACTACCGCGAGGCGTACGGCATGCACGCCTCGAACGGGATCCTCTTCAACCACGAGGGCCCGACCCGCGGCGAGACCTTCGTCACCCGCAAGATCACGCGCGCGGTGGCCCGCGTGAAGCTCGGGCTGCAGGAGCGGCTCTTCCTCGGGAACCTGGACGCGCGGCGCGACTGGGGCCACGCGCGAGACTACGTGCTGGCCCAGTGGCTCATCCTGCAGCAGGACGAGCCGGACGACTACGTGATCGCCACGGGGCGCCAGTGGGCGGTGCGGGACTTCGTCGACGCGGCGTTCGCCGAGATTGGCGTCAAGCTCGAGTGGCGGGGTAGCGGGGTCGAGGAGAAGGGGGTCGACGCGAAGACTGGAAAGGTGCGGGTGGAGGTCGACCCGCGCTACTTCCGCCCGACCGAGGTCGAGACCCTCCTCGGCGACCCGGCGAAGGCGAAGCGCAAGCTCGGCTGGGAGCCCCGGATCACGCTCGAGGAGATGGTCGGCGAGATGGTGCGCGAGGACCTGAAGGCCGCCGAGCGGGACTCGCTCTGCCGGCGCGAGGGGTACTGGACCCCCGACCACCACGAGTGAAGGGGGACAGGGGGAGGGTTGGCCCGCCCCTTCGACCGACGAGGACTGCGCGTTGATTCCACGGGAAGCAAAGATCTGGGTGGCAGGGCACCGGGGCCTGGTGGGCTCGGCCATCGTCCGGGCGCTGCAGGCGCGCGGCTACGAGCGGGTCGTGACCCGCACGAGCGCGGAGCTCGACCTGCGCGAGCAGGCCGCGGTGCGCGCCTTCTACGCGGCAGAGCGGCCGGAGTACGTGTTCGTCGCTGCGGCGAAGGTCGGCGGGATCCTCGCGAACGACACCTACCCGGCCGAGTTCCTCTACGACAACCTGATGATCGAGGCGAACGTCATCCACGGCG